>CAVEYD010000001.1:0-62222 GCA_963619835.1 bacterium
CCTATTGACTGTAAACCTCCGCGTTTGCCCCTATTTTACCCCCCCCCATCGGGGCTTGTCAAGAGTTTTCAAAATAATGATATTTTTATTGTCGTTTTCATTTTTAATGACTTGTTTTTTTGCATGTTCGAGCTTTAAAAATATAAAACATAAATTTTAGTAAAAAAAACGAACTCAAGCACACTGAGTTCGTCTTTTGTTTGTTTTTTAGTACTTATGTTTGTTTTTTAGTATCTAAAAGTTGAATGCTTAATTGATATAAAACACTACTCTTTAAGAAAAAAATTGCCCATACTTTAGCCAACTTTTTTTGTAACGAGCGGAGTTGATTGCCCGTCGATACAATCACGAGTAACACGAATAGAAGAAATGTTGCTATTTGGAGAATCGAACATGCAGTCAAGCATGACATTTTCCACAACGGAACGAAGTCCGCGTGCGCCTGTTTTTAGTCGAATTGACTTTTCGGCAATGGCACGAACGGCATCCTTATCGAATTGCAAATCAATATCGTCCAACTTTAGCAATTTTTGATATTGTTTAATGAGCGAATTTTTAGGTTCGGTCAAGATGCTGACAAGTGCGTTTACGTCAAGCGGGGACAAACCGACTGTGATTGGCAAACGACCGACAAATTCCGGAATGAGACCAAATTTAATAAAATCTTGCGGTTGAAGATTCTTTACAAGCTCGGCATGATCGATTTCTTCGGAACTTTTTATCTTGTTGCCAAAGCCTAAGCCTGCGCCTTGTTGACGTTTTTCGGCTATCTTTTCGATGCCGACAAATGCGCCACCGCAAATAAACAAAATGTTGGTTGTGTCAATTGTTATATTTTCCGCTTGCGGATGCTTACGTCCGCCTTGCGGTGGAACACTTGCAATGGTGCTTTCCAAAATTTTTAATAATGCTTGCTGTACACCTTCGCCGCTTACGTCTCGAGTGATGGAAACATTTTCGGACTTCTTGGCAATTTTGTCGATTTCGTCAATGTAGATTATGCCACGTTCGGCTTTTTTAATGTCGTAATCGGCATTTTGAATAAGCTTTAGCAAAATGTTTTCAACGTCTTCGCCAACGTAGCCGGCTTCGGTAAGCGTTGTAGCATCAGCAACGGCAAAAGGAACGTCTAATATGCGAGCAAGAGACTTTGCAAGCAAGGTCTTTCCGCAACCGGTTGGTCCAAGCATAAGAATATTGCTTTTTTCAAGCTCGACGTCATCTTTAACCTTATCGGCAAACATAACACGTTTGTAGTGATTGTAAACAGCTACTGCCAAAGTGCGCTTGGCTGCATCCTGTCCGACAACGTATTGATCGAGTTGCGCTTTGATTTCCGCAGGGGTCGGTAAAGTTTTGCTCTCGACATTTTCGGGAGCGACTTCTTCGCTTTCACTTAATATTTCTTGACAGGTTTTTACACATTCGTCGCAAATGCACACTCCACTTGGACCTGCCAAAAGTTTTTTTACTTTATCTTCGCTTCTTCCGCAGAAGGAACAATGTTGAGTCAATAGATTACCCTCCGTTTGTAAGTTGATTTTAAATTAACGTTTTTGCAAAAAAACAAAATTATCTTTTGTAGAAAACTTCGTCGACAATGCCGTACGACTTGGCTTCTTCGGCAGAAAGATAGTTGTCCCTATCGGTATCTTTTTCGACAACAGAAACGTCTTTGCCAACGTTTTCGGCAAGTATACGATTTATTTTTGTTTTGATTTTTAAAAGTTGACGAGTTTGAATTTCTACATCCGAGGCTTGACCTTGTGCTCCGCCCAAAACTTGATGAATCATGATTTCACTGTTGGGAAGGGCAAAACGCTTGCCTTTTGTTCCGCTTGCAAGCAAAAACGCACCCATGCTGGCGGCAAGGCCTATACAAATTGTGCTGACATCACAACGAATATAATTCATTGTGTCGTAAATGGCAAGCCCTGCGGAGACAGATCCGCCCGGAGAATTGATGTACAAAGAAATGTCTTTTGTAGGATCTTTTGATTCCAAATAAATTAGCTGTGCGACAACAAGGTTTGCCACGTCATCAGTGATTTCGCCCGACAAAAAGATTACACGATCTTCAAGCAAGCGAGAATAAATATCAAAACTACGTTCACCGCTATCGGTGCGATCTACAACCATAGGTACAAGAGTCATAATGTCCTCCTAAAATATACTGGGTAAAATATACGTCGGGTAAAATATTTTGCCCGACGTTGTTTGATTTTTGTTGATTACTTGTTCTCTTCTTCTGCTTTAGCTTCTTTGCCGAATTTGTTTTCCTTTTTAAGTAGGTCAAGAAGTTGTTCGGTAATGGCTTGATTTTCAAAGTAGTACTTTTCTTGTTCGCCGATTTGCGCTTTGAACTCGTCGTAAGACTTGCCGATCTTTTCAGCGTACTCTTTTGCTTTTTCTTCAACTTGCTTTGCGGTAGCCTTGATTTTTTCGGTCTTTACGATTTCTTCAAAAACAAGACGTGTGCGAACAGCAGATTCGGCACGTTGTTCGTGGTCTTTACGAAGTTGTTCCATCGTGCTTCCGGTGTACTTGAAATAATCTTCGATTTTGAGACCTTGATACATGAGTTGATACTTAAAGTCTTCAATGTAGTTGTCGATTTGTTCTTCGATCATTGCATGAGGAATATCGATGGTTGCATTGTTGACAACGGTTTCAACAAGCTTGCTTTCGTCGGCACGATCGGCATCTTCCTTGTTGTGCTCGGCAAGATGCTTTTTAATGTCGGCTTTGTACTCCTTAAGTGTAGAAAATTCACTTACATCCTTTGCAAATTCATCATCGAGAGCGGGCAACTCTTTTACGGTGATTTCGTTTACGGTGCAAGTAAATACAGCTTCTTTACCGGCAAGATCTTTTGCGTGATATTCGGCAGGGAATGTTACGGTAATATCTTTTGTTTCACCGATGTTCATACCGACAAGTTGTTCTTCAAAACCGGGGATGAACGAATGTGAACCGATTACAAGCGTTTGCTTTGTAGCTGTACCGCCTTCAAATGCAACACCGTCAACCTTTCCGCAGTAATCAAGATTGATTTGATCGCCATCGGCTACGGCACGATCGGTAATTTCGACAAAACGTGCATTACGTTCGCGAACTTTAGCCAATTCGGCATCAACGTCGGCAGCAACAACTTTTTTGGCAGCAGTCTTTTCGATTGTAAGTCCTTTGTATTGTCCGAGAGTAACTTCCGGTTTAACAGTTACGATAATTGCAAAAGATACACCCTTTTCGTCAATTTTGATTGATTTGTCATCAATTTCCGGACGAGCAACCGGCTCAACCTTTTTGTTCTTGTCTAAAAATTGAGTGTAAAACTCTTGTGCGGCAAGATAAAGTGCATCTTCAAAGAAAAGTCCTTTTCCGTATCTGTTTTCCAAAACGTTTTTGGGAACGTGTCCTTTGCGGAATCCCGGAACATTGTATTTGCCCTTATTTTGTTCGTAGGCACGTTTGTCAAAATCTGCCCATTCGTCTTTTTCCATTTTGAAAGTGATAGTTAAAGTGTAACTTTCTCTTTTTTGCGTATATTTCATCTTTTCCTCCAAACGAGTTTTGTCACTCGCTTAATAATTTTACTTTTTAGGGAATAATACCCAGCAGTTTTTTATTTTACCACACTTGCAATAAATAATCAACAAAAATTGCTATCGGCAAAAAAATAATTTTAATAAAGATAATATAAAACTGCAATCAGAAAATAAGCTGAAAAAGAATAACTGTCACTGATAAATAAAGAAAATGCGAAACTACCACTTTGTAAAAACACTATTTGAAATACAAAAATTAAAATGATTTTACCTTTAAAAAGTGCAAAAAGCAATATCGAACAAAATGTTGCGAAAAACAAAATAATGTTGTAATATTTAATTGCAAATGAAATCTCAAATGCAGTTGAATTACTTTTAGCAAAATTGTGTCGTTTTGCAATAAAAACAACACAAAACGGAAGGAAATATGGCTTTTGATGCACTAAGCTTATCGGTACTGGCGGATGAATTTCGCCAAATGCTGGTGGGTGGAAAAATCACAAAAGTGTTTCAACCGGAGCGAGACGAGATTGTGCTTTTTGTCTTTAACGGCAAAAACTACAAATTGCTTATCTCGGCAAATGCCGGTGTAAACAGAATACATACTACCGCTGCAGCAACGGACAACCCTAAAACCTGTCCGTCTTTTTGCATGCTACTTAGAAAGCATTTAACAAATGCAACCATTGATGCAGTCGAACAAATGCCTTACGAACGCGTGTTAGACTTTTTTGTTACAGTAAACGATGAGCTTGGCTACAAAAAACAAATGCACTTGATTTTTGAATTGACAGGAAAAACGTCTAACATAATTTTAACGGACGAAAATTACATTGTTGTTGACAGTATAAAACATCTTCCGCAAGACATGGATACGGCAAGAATAATTCTTGCAGGAGTAAAATACAAGTTTTTTAGTCCACAAGACAAAATAGCTCCGTTTGACATGCCAAACGTGGAAAAACTACTTGCAAACACTTTAACTCCGCTTAGAAAGACTTTGCCGGAAAAACTTTTAGGCGTTTCGCAAAGTACGGCAAATGAAATGTTGTGGGGATTGGATGAGGACGATCACACTATTGCCAACAACATTGCCGTAGCAAATGCAATCAATAATTATCACAGCAATTTGTGTTGTAAAAACCCAACCGTATGGCTAAAAAACGGATTTCCGCAAGAGGTTACCCCTTTTGAATACAAGTCTGTTAAAGGGGACAAATTACACTTTGCAACGTTAAATGAAGCTCACGATAAGTACTACTTTTTGCTTGATCAAAAACAACGTTTCAACGATAAAGCGAAGTCTGTAAACACAATAGTAAAAAATGCAATTTCGCGAACGGAAAAGAAACTTGCAATACAAAGGCAAAGTGTTCTTGATGCCAAAGACAGAGATATCTACAAAAAATACGGAGACTTGATTCTGTCGAATATTTGGAAAATAAAGCGAAACGACGAGCAACTGATTTGCGATGACTACTTTAACGGAAAAACGGCAAACATTCCGCTTGACAAACAATTAAGTCCACAACAAAATGCACAAGCATACTACAAAAAATACCGCAAACTTAAGTCGTCCGCCGAACATAACACAAAACTTGTTGAAGAAAACACAAAACTACTGGAATATCTTGTTACCATAAAAGAAAATTTGAAATTTTGCACAGACGAAAACGACCTAAACGACGTGCGCAACGAATTGGTGTTACTTGGTTTAATTAAAGAAAAGCAAACAAAAAAACCACAAAAGGAACTTCCGTCAAAACCTTTGCACTACATTATTGACGGATTTGATGTGTACGTTGGCAAAAACAACTCTCAAAATGACAAGGTTACTTTTAAAATTGCCAAAAATGGGGATTTGTGGTTACACACACAAAAAGTACATTCTTCGCACGTGGTAATTTGCTCAAACGGAGGGGAAATTTCCGATCACACAATTGTTACCGCGAGCGAAATTTGTGCCTATTTTTCGCAAGCGACAAGCGGCAGTAAGATTGCCGTAGATTACACCGACAAGCTAAATGTTAAAAAACCGCCTAAAGCACCTCTCGGCTTTGTTGTATATAACACATACAATACAATTTTGGTCGATCCTAACATTCACATTGAATTGCAAAAATAATTTTTTGCTTTTGAATAAATAAATTCTATTCTACTTTTAGCTTCATAGCACATTAAAACAACGTCGACACAAATAAACTGTCGACGTTGTTGTTTATGTATAATTTATTTGAAAGCTTTTTTAGACTTCGTTAACGCATGTTCCTAAAATTAAAACTAAGTTTTAAGAAATTCTTCGGCAGTATTTAGCCAATCGATATCGCCCATGTAGCATAAAAAACTCGTTAAAAAGATCGTAAACAAAAAACCATATCTAACAACATGACTGCTGTTTGATATGGATTTTTTTAATAAAATATGTTTTTTGAAAAATGTTTAGTCGGAATTGACTTCGAAGAAGACGGACAAATCAAACGTAAACGAAACACCTTGCAACGTTTGGAATTCGTCCAAAGTTGAGATGCCAAAGTTTTTGCCACTTGCCGAGATAAGCGTGTTGTACTCGTCGTAAGACAACATTTTGAATTGCAACCAATAGTCTTGAACATTGACTATACGGTTTGATCCGGCTTCGTTTTCCTTTGTTTGTTCGTCCAAACCGAGAATAACATCATTGTCGATAACGGAAATTTGAGTAAAGCTTGTGTTTCCGTCAGAATCGGCATCGCCTAAACCTTCGTAAAGATAACACCACTCTTCCGGTTGCGTAGTTGCCGTATCCGAGCTAAGTCTTGTTTCGTTTTCCACCTTAACGACTCGCATCGCAAACACAGAAAAAAGTTTTGCCTGTTCTGCCGTAAGGGTTGCGTCCGAAAGACGTATCGCAATGTCGTTTTTTGTGTCCCCCTTGTTGACAAGGCTAATCTTCATAGTGAAAGTTTGCGTAGGCAAAATAGATGTTAAAAAGTCTGACAAATGTATGCTTTCGATGGTTTGTCCGGCAATATCTGCTTTGGCTTCAGTCATTTTTTTGAAATCGAAATAGCGGGTTTCCTTGTAATATTCCGGCTTTTCGTGAGTTTCCGGTACTGCTTCGGGCGTGTCAGAGTCGGTAAGCAAATTTGGAACGCCGTTTATACTGGAGTCTTTTGCAGTGTAAAAGTAAACTTCGGAATTTACTCTTGCAATTTGGAAAGACATTGTGCCGCCCCTATCGGACATACTAAACCATGCATACACATTGACAGTAAGACAACAAGCTAAAATTACAATCATAACTATTGAACCGATAAGCGAAAATTTAGTTTTCATTATTCCGCCTCCTTCGGTGCAAGTACGATGCCATCCAGGTTTATTGTCTTTTCCGAAAGTGCATTTGTAGCCGCGCCTAAACCTTTGTACTGTGTTAAGTCGACATAAAGTCGAAACGTTACTGACATTGTAGTTTCCGTCATAGTTCCGCTTGTAATTTCACAAGTGTCCGAAACGGTAGTATCTGCCGAATAGTCAACAATAAATTTGCTGTTTGTTGTGTCTTCGGTTACAGTGCCATCTTCACTAACAGTACAAGGTACGATTTTGTAAACGCCAAGAACACTGTAAGTTTTTTCGCCTACAGTAAACGAACCTTCTTCATTGTCGTTTTGGCTGAGTCCGGAAAAATACAAGGTGTAATCCATGCCCTTGTGAGACTCGTCACAAGAGATGGTTAAAGAAATTTCAATAAACTCACCCGGGTAAAGCGAACTGTAAGAAAGCGGTCTGTAGTTGCCGTCATCGTCCTTAACAAAATCACCGTCACGATACAGATAGTAATTGTTAGAATTTTCAAAACGCTTGTAGTTACCTTCGGCAATTGTCGTGTGACTCATAACGGCTTTTGCCGTAATTTCGTCTCCGAACAACAAATATTCACGTGCGGCAGAAACTGAGATTCCGCTACCGCCAACATCTTTGTTGGATGCAAACCATGCTTTTGTTGAAAACATAGTTATTACAATTGCAACAAACACAAACAACGTAAGTACCATGGAAGTTAGCGATGCAACAAATTTTTTGTTTGCAAAAAGCTTTTTAATCATGCGCTCACCTCCGCTGTGTCAACACGAACAACGGTAAAGTTAACGCGCAAAGTAACATTTGTTCCGCTTAACGTAAAGTTGTAATCAAGGTAAAAACGTGTTGATGTTGTTGGATCGTCGCCTTCGTAATTCCAAACAATGTTTGCATTTGAAACATATGCCGTATTACCGCCGTAAGAATACGACGTGTTTAGCCCAAATATGTCCGGATCGGTTGAATAAGTAGTTGTACCGTCCGACGCCGTAGATGTGCTTGTAACAAACGGCATAAAGCAGGTTACTATACTTGTGTTGCCTTTTAATTTCTTTTGATAAGCAATACTTTGCAAACTCTTGTAGTCATTGATACCACTTTGCTTTGTGTACAAAATTTCGGCAGAATCACTGCGAGTGTTGTAAACAGCAACGCCGGCTTCGGTAAGTTCGGCAAAATATTCCATGTTGACCAGTCCTTCCGAACCATAGAACAAACCGTCAATTGTTGACGTATCAAGGTTGTCATAAACGCGAACAACGTTTAAGGAAGTTAGGTCTGTAAGAAAACTAAACGAATAAATATTGTTGTTTCCAAGGTTGATACTCTTAAGATTTTTAAGCGAGGACAGGTTTTCCAAAACAGAATCTACGGGGCTACTTGTCGATACGTTTACACCCAAACCGCAATTTTCAAGAATTAAAGTTTCAAGAGCGGACATGGATGCAATAGCCTTTATGTTCGTTTCGTAGTTTGTCCCACTAAGAGTAATTCCCGTAAGATTTAGCAATGTTGTACCTACAAGATATTTGAGTGCGCTAAAATCATTTACAGATTTTAGCATTTCACCGACTGTGGACGAACCACATGTTGTTGTGTCTTCTACACTTACGGCAATGCTCGATTTGAGCCAGTCGGTAAGAATTACAGAAGAATCTTCGCTAAATGATTCTCCGCCAAACAACGTACCGATTACCGTGTAAAGATTTTGGTCGGTAACAACACCGTCAACGGTGTTTTGTTCGGTTGCGGAATATCTTAGTATTCCCGGAATAGTGAAGCTTGTTGTAAGATATTTTGTCTTTTCGTTGTCCATGTAGGGCGTAAACATTGCATTTGTTGCGATGTGTCGATAGTTGTAAACAAACTCGATATCTTGGTTTTGACTGATTAGATTAGACGTGTCTATTGTGAATATCCACTTGGAATCGCCGTAAGTTGCAATACTCTTTACAGTAAGATTGTTAGCCGACAAATAACTGTTTAATGCCGGAACGTAAGAAACGTAGCCGTCATCATTGGTTGTAGGAGTAAGTGCAATTGTGTTTCCGTTGTAGTATAACGAAAGTGTTAGTCCGCTTGCCTGGTTCCAAATTTCATTGCCATCGGCATCATAAGAAAGAATGTCGTAACAAACGGCAAAATCGTTGTCGGTTGAACCGCTTGCAAAAGGCATTTCAAAACTTTTTACAGTGTAACCTGCAGTCAATGAGAAAAACATTTGGTCATAGTAGTTGTAGTAAACAGGAAATTCCGAAATGTTTGTACCGGCAGTCGTTTCGCAACGAATTGGAATTTGTATGCTAACAGCTTCGTCTTCGCCTAAACCATCAATAACAAATTCACAGTTAAGTTGAACCGTTTGAACGTAGTCGAACGGGTTTTTGCCATCAACAACTTTTACGTAACCACGGGCATCGGCTGCCGAATCGTGAGTAAATGCTTGATCGCAACCAATAAGTTCGTATAGTCCGTTTGTGTCGTTTACAAGTGAGTATTTTACAGAAATTATTTTGTTGTTAACGTCGTCAGTAGCGCTGCTGCTTACCGGAGTTTGCAATTCGTAGTTTTTGAACGAAAACGTTCCGTTTTCCTGTTCGTTGGCTTCGACAGTAATTTGTCCGCCATAGTTAGCAATGGCAAAATCTTGTGCGTAAGATGCATCTGTACGAATAAGTCCGGTGTCGCTTGCGGTAACAGAATAAGCATGTGTGTCTGTTGAAGTGCCGATACCGATAGTTGCCTTTAACACAACTACTGCAGAAGTAGGCTCAAACACTGTTACATTTTCTTTTACCGTCATTGTGTCGGTAACTTCGGACTTCATTGTAGAATCCGAATAGGTGTTGTAAGTAAGAGATATTGTTGTACCATTTGCAACAAATGAGGACGGAAGTTGAATAGAACGTGAAATCACGTAAGAATAGGATGTTGTTCCGTCTTCGGCTGTTACAAGTTGATAGTACTTGTACATGTAGGAGTTGAGTAGCGACTTGCTTGCCGACATCAACTGCGTTTGATCTTGCGGATTTACAATGTGCAAGCAGAAATCCGATGTTCCTATTGTTTCGCTTGCGCCATCGGCAATTTTGCTGACAGTTACAGTTAGCGTTACCGTTTGTATTGAGCTTTGCGGTGTTACGTTGCCGCTATTTGACAAAACATCGGCGTTGCTTGACGAATAAGAGATTGTTACGTCATCGTAGCCTTTTACGTAAAGAGGTAAATCAAGGTCGCCAAACACAAATGCACATGCTTCCGCCGTGGTAGAATCGCCACTTAAGCAAAATTTTGTTGCAAGAAACAAGTTTGAATTGAAAGAAGTTTCGGTAAGTGCCGAAACACTTTCGTAGTTTTGCATTTCGGGAAGAGTGTCGGGGTAGTTGACAACTTTTTTGGCAACAAGTCGAAGTGCGTTGTAAGCCGTAACAAAATTGTTGTTTGAAACATCCACGCAGTAATCTTCGGCAGTAAGGCTGTCACCTTTTAGGTTTTCAAACGAAACACTTTCTAAAATGTTTTTAGAATAGGGTGTGTCGTAATAGATTTTGCCAATTTTTGCAACACTACCTTCTGCACTGTCGTCGGCAATTTTTTCGTCAACAATCACTGTGCCGTTGGACAAAATTGTGTTGCCGTGGTAAGTGTGTGAAAAAGCAAGCTCGTTGCCGTCAAGATACAACTTGTTTCCGTTGAGATTGAGATGAACGTCGGAATTAAATTCAATGTCGGCATCCAAAGTGATGTCATTTTGAAAAACAAGTATGTAGCGGTTAGCCGAATCGGAAACACTACTGTTATCGTTGTTGATACCGGTAACAACTTGACTTTCGTCAATGGTTGTTGTGCTTGCGCCAACGGAGTATGCCCACAAATCGTCAAAAGATGATACGGCTTTTTCGGTTGCCTTGCCCGTTACTTGTCCGTTGATGTTTTTAGAAAGTTCGGAGGTAAAATAAGCATAGGCCGAAACAGTCGTTGTTAAAGTGAATGCAACGATAAGAACGATTAAAACAATTTTTTTTGAAATTGCTTTCATTGTATTTTACCTCCTTGTAAGATTTTTTAGTGAAATGCTTTGTTTTGTTAAAAGAATTTTTGTTTTTTTAAGCAAACTGCTTTTGTTTGTTTTGGCAAACTACTTTTTTAGCGTGACACTTTAGTGATTTTGAAACTGCTTTGTTTTTTATTTTTAGCTTTTCAACTTTTTGTAGCAGTTTTAAGTTTTTACGTTAGATTGCATTTAACAAACAACAATGTAACTAAATTGAAACGGTTACAGAGTAGTGACGTTCGTCAAACAAAGTGCCGTCTTCGTTGATTACGCGAGCAACAAGCTCAACCACTTCGGAGCCACCGGTTCCGCTGTAGTAATTAGAATCTGATGCAACGTAACGAACGTTGATAAACTTGGAAACCCCGTCCAAAACAAGATTTTGACCGCCTGTTGATTCGTTTACTTCGTCAAACGTGGTTATGATTTTCGGTTTGTCGAATGAAACGTTGCCGAGTCCGCCCATCGATTTGTAGTAATAAACCCCGGTCGTTGAATTTACTGTAAGTTCAAATAAGCCGTTTGCATAGTACTGAGAGTTCTCCGGAGCATCTAGTCCGGCTATGTTGACGTACATGATTTTACCTACAGAGTAAGTTCCGCTGACGGAATCCCAAATTGCTTCTTGCACTGCATCGTTGCTTGTTACTGTAACAAACTCTTTACGAGCATTCGGCAGGTTGTCATGTTCGAAATAGAACATGCCATCGTCACCTACCAACAAACGATACACATAAGTTTTGGTGTAAGTGTGTCCGTTGACGGTTTTACTTGTGCCATTGTAGCAATAGTAAGTGCCGTAGTAGTTGCCAAACAAAACGTCTTTTAGGTGAGTGTTTGCTTCAGCCAAAATTGCTTCCATGTTGAAGTTGCTACTTGCAACAGCAACCGAATATTCGTTTAGCGTGTAGGCTGTGCCTGTAAATTTACGTCTAAAACATTGGTTTTCAACGTAGTAGTAAGCAAGGGCATTGCCTTCAACGTAATAGGAACCTCTTTGAGTTGAACCTGTGTACATGTAAAGGCTGTAGTTTGAGTCGCTTGCAAGAGTTTCGGCAGTGCTTAGTGCCGTCTTTATATCATCTGCGGAAGAAAGCACAGTTACGTAATCGTGGTAGTTAGCGGACGAAAAGTCCGAACTTGTTGTTGTGTCTTCTCCGTCAAAATCAATTTGGCTTGTACTTAAACCATCAAGGTAACTTACTGCCTGTGAATAAACGCTTTCCCATGTTGTGCCGGTGTAAGAACGCGAACCGACTGTTGCCGTAAATGTGTCGTCAGAATAGAAGTTGCCGTTAGAGTCCATGTTGCTGTAAGTTGGGTAAGACGAACCATTGTAACTAAAAGAAAACGACTCCGTAATTCTTGTTAAGCTTGTTGATCCCCACCCTCTTGATGTTGAATAGTAGTACGTTTCGTAAGTGCGAGATTGACTTATTTTTATATCTATGTAGTTTGCAGTGCTGCCTGCTTCGGCCTTTACAAAACGTTTAACTCCGGCACCGTCAATGTAGTACAACACACTTTGAGACTGACTTACAAAATATCTGCAAGTAGAAGTAGCTGTCATCTTTGTGGTAATTTGGTAAAAAGAATAGATCCTTACTGTATTGTCGCCAATAGTAATATTTCTCCTTCTACTATTACTATAAACTTGTTTGGATGTTCCGCCTACCTTTGAAGCATTTGTTTCAATATTGTTAGTTGTCATGCTGTAGGACGAGTAATCCGGGGAAGTAATCTCTTGCGATTTTGATTGAAGTTCGGTTGAGCGATATTCTGCAGTTTGTACGTCGGTCCAATCGATATCGCTTTCGGCCAGGCTTGTGGACGAATTTCCCGCAACGGTGTACGCCTGTTGAAGGACGTATTGACCACCCGAGTACACCACTTTGTAAACCGTGTTTGCTTTGTAGGTTGTGCCGTTGTAAGAAACGTCTTGCTTAAAAATGTAGTAGTTGCTTAACAACTTGTTCATTTCGTCGGCAGATGTAATTGACGTGTAGCTATCCGAACCGGCATCGTTTACAATGTAACCGGGGTTGCCACTGTTGACGTACCATTGAATATCCTTGGCACCGCTACCGGCATCAACCGAAGTTGTTACAAGCAAGTACTTGCTGTTGACTTCCGTAAGTTCCTTAAGGAAACGAAGTTCGTCCGAAGTGGATGAGCGAGATGCTGTGTAAGGCGAACGATTGCCGTCATCAGTATAGTAGATTTGTGCGGATGGACTGTTGACCTTGATGTTGTCCAAAACATAAGTTAGGTACACACCTTTGACGTTTACATCGGTTACGTCTAAGTAAGAGATTTTTTTGATGTCTACATTAAGAATGTCACCTATTGTAGTTACACCGGGATTGTAAGAAAAGTCCAATTTGGTAACTTCCGCCAAACGCGAAATGTTGGCAAGATCGAATTTGATGTTGCCTGTTGAGCAAGCTTGCATTACAAATTCGTTAAGTTTGTTTCCGCTTGTGCTGTCCGCATCCATTTTGGTAACACGGTTGAAAAAGTTGCCAAGTGAACTTGTGGTTAAAAATGCAGGGTGCTTTACTAAACCGTCTTCGCACAATCCGTAAACTCGAATTGCCTTTAGCCCTGTAAAGTAGGTGATACCTGCAGAAGAAAAGTCGAGTGCGGAAATTTCCGGAACGTTGTAGTTTGTAAGTGCCGACGAGTAGTTGCCTTCCGACGAACGAAGTTTATTGTAAACTGCGTTAATCAAAATTCCTGCGCCATCGTCGTTTAAGTAAGTGGGAACAACGCAACTACTTAGAAATGTTTTGGCAAAAGTTTTACCTGCCGAGACGGAAACAGTTCCGTACCAAACAGCGATAATACACTGTGCTTCGTAATCAGAAATATACTCAGTGTCGTCTTCTTGATAGACTTCTTGTCGGTAATACTTGGAATTTGTGTAATTGGTTGAGGTGGGCGTTGCCCAATTGTCGGGATTTGATGACCAGTCAAGCTTGGTGCTTGAATTGTCACTCGAACCATCCATAGCAATGTTGTAAGAACCTATTGCTCCCAAGTCCGGCGGTGATTTGGGATACTGGCCTCCGGCATCTTTGAAGTCCTTTTCGTTTGTTGCCCACTGGAAAACTTCGGTGTACTTAAAGTAATTTTCACCAATAGAGTTTGCGGCAGTTACGGCAGCAGTCAAAACTGCTTGATAGTCCGAAATAACGTGCAAGCCGTTGCCATAACTGTCGGTTGGCGTTTCGGTTGCGCTACTCCACAACGCGTTGAGCTGATCGGCATCGTCAAAGCCTACAACTTCCTTCAGAAATGCCTTGATTACTGCAGCTTCGGTTTCGTTCATGTATTCTTTACCGTCTGCCTTTGCACTACTTGTTGATGTGTAAGTTGTACCAAACGAGAAAGGTAAATTGTCTGTGGCCGAGCCCGTTGCCCATGTTAGAAGCATGGCAAGATTGTAAGCGACTTGGTGCGAATTGCTTGAAGACGAACTTCCGCCTACACTAAACGTTAGAGACTCTACAAGAGCGGCATCACGAACAAGAATGTAGTCTTTTGTTGTGTTGGTAACCGTGCTTGTACCTGTGTAGCCTGTTGTTGAATCTGAGCCGTCTACAGTTACGGACGGAAGCAAGCTTACGCGCGAAGCCGTTTCGCTATCGGCAACGTCAACTACTTGTTGAGCCGTTTGATACTTGACAGTGTTAAACACACTGTAGTTGGCAAATCCGTTTTCGTCACACTTGATTACGCCCGGAGCATTTACGTACAGAATACGATAAGCACCTTCGGTTGCATCGCCTTCTGCCAAAGCATGCACTCTAATGGGCAAGCTTGTCTCGTTGTAACCAAACAGTGACGGATCGACATAAATATGAGTTTTAGATTCGCCGTCGACTGTTTCTACTTGTGCATCGGTGATGGCATTTGTAGCCGATTCACTTGCTTTGTAAGGCTCGTAACTAAGTGCAATTGTTTGATAAACGTTGTCTAAGTAGAAATCGCCCGATTCGTACTTGCGACCATAGGTTGCGCGAGTATCAATTAAGTTTTGTAAAATGTCTACTTCGGACAACTCCTTTTCAACATAGGTAAAAGCAAGTTCGTACAACTCTTGGTTGTTACCCGGTTTTATGATAACGTTGATTGTTTCTTCAACCGGTTCGGTGTCGCCCTTAAACAAACCGGAAACGGTAATTTGTGCAAACGTGTAGAACGTTGCTTGATTGAGGAACACACACATTCCGTCTTGATCGCCTGTGTCGTCTACCGAGATAAAGTTGTAACCACTGTTTACACGATAAGTAAGACTTGTTAAGCCGATATCTTTGTAAGCATCCCATGTGCGTTTTGGCGTAGCATCATCGTTGGAAATCATTGTGTAATCTGTACGGTAGTCTTGCGTGCCATCGATTGAAGGCAACTTGAAACGCGCCGTAAGATTTGTGGCATCGCTGTTTTTATCAACAACCGTAAGGGTGATTGGCGATAATTGTGCAACAAGATACTTGAATTTGATTTCTTTAGATTGACTTGTAACTTTGAATGTAAAGCTTGTTGTGTAAACCTGTCCGTTTATGGTAATTTTTGCGTAAAGTGTAACTTCAGTGTTTTGCTTTAACGTGTCGGCAAGTTTACCATCTGCAGAAATACTGTTTTCGTCCGAGCTTGTCCACTCGATGGAAACGTTTTTATCTTCGATTCGCTTAGGTAAAAATACATTGTAAGTGATGGCTTCGGCATTTGAATTGTTGGGAATGTGCTTAAGCTCGTTTGTAAGCAAACTTGCAAAAATCTCATCGTTGCCATTGCCGATAATTTGAATTTCTTGTACAAAAGAATTGTCGCCTGAGCCGATTTTAACTTGTGCAACACTTGTTTTTGAAACAGTGTTTGCAGTAACCATAGCACCGCTTACACTGCACTCGCCTTCAACCGAACTTGTGCCGATTGACGAAGCATAAAAACTAAGTGCGCCAAAAATATTGAGAGACGATCCGCTTTGTATTCCGCCGATAACATTTTGTGCAATGCGAGTTTTGAGAAGGCCAACTACACTTGCAGAATCGTAGGAATTTAACGTCACTTTTTCTGCATAAAGACTGCCAACGTTAACAGATTTGTTGCTGTTGTAAAAATCCTCAATATTTAAGTAGGTAGATTCTCCGTTTAGGACGATGCCGGCAGTACCATCAATTGACGTGTAATTGCAAACACTTGAGGTTGTGATGCCGTACTCACCTTCGCCGCTGAGTGTCAAGTTTGCGTTTAACGTAAGCTTGTTTCCGTTTAAGTCGATATTTGCAGGATAAGCAACTTCTTTAGCGGTAGACAAGACAACATCATTTGCCAAAACGATTGTCGTTTTTGCCGTGCTACTGTTGAGCAAGCCTGTGTTGATATCGTTTATTGCGCTGATTAGTTCGTCTTCGGTTGAAACAAAAATATATTTTACGTAATCGGCATTTTGTACGTAAGTGGTAACTTCTACATTAAACGGTGTGTTTGTAAGCGTGCTTGCAATGTGAAGTTCCAAGGACAACGTGTGTGTTGCCGTTGTGCCGCCGTCCTTTGCCATGGCTTTGTAATCGCCAAAGCTACTGCTTCCGTTTTGCACTTCGGCAAGAGTGCCGATAAATTCTCCGTCAAGATATGCCAGAACAGACGAGGACAAATTTTGAAGTTGTTCTTCGGTAAGAGTTGTTGTTGACGACTTTACGACAAGTCCAAAATTGTAAACTATGTTTGCCTTGGTTTTGTTGGTGACAGTAAGAGTGATGTCTTTCTTTTCGCCTGCAGTAGCAAACGAAACATCGGTTGAGCTGACGTCAAGCGACAAAACACCGCTATCGGTCAACTTGTCTGTGTTTCCGTCGATGGAAGCATCCGTACGGAATGAGAACAAGACAACGGCAAAAGCCACGCTTGCTGTAAGCGTGATGCACAAAACAATTATTATCGCAATTTTAAGCGACTTGTTAAGTAGCAAATTCTTCATTGCCGTCTCCTTGAAAAAATCTTGTTAGAATAAAAAATGCCAGACTCCCTTTGAATTGAGGTAATCCGGCAACTGGCTGACTCGTAGGAGAGTCCCTATAGCTTTGCGTAATAGCCTTGCGACTATTTTGCTATTATCAAATTAACTTTGACACTATATTTATTTAATTCTTAATATATTATGCAATAATATATTTTTTTTGTCAATGTTTTGACATAAAAATTATTTAAAAAAACACCGCTTTTTATGTTTTTAGCACTTTTGTGATGCAAAACTCGTTTGTGGCAACTTGTTTACAAAACCGCCGTTTTAACAACAAAGCAGCGGTTTTGTTTTTAAGTGGTAATTTAAGTTTATCTTGTGCTGAAGTTTTCTTCGACGAATTTGCGGTAGTCCGAATATTTCATCGGGCGAGAGAAGTAGTACCCTTGAATTACGTCGCACCCCATATCGATAAGCATGTCGTAATCGGACTTTGTTTCTACACCTTCTTGTGTGACCTTTATGCCGATTTTCTTTACGATATCGATTGTTGAACTTAACAACATTTGGTCACGTTCCTTGGATGTTCCCTTGCTTAAGAAGAACTTGTCTAACTTTATTTCGTCCATATCGAGTGTTTTCAAAACGTTGTAGGACGAGTAACCTGTACCAAAGTCGTCAAGCGAACACAAAAATCCACTACTGTGCAACTCGGAAATAATTTGTGATAGATACTCGTAATTTTCGTAAGCAAAACTTTCGGTGAATTCGAGAGTTAAAAATTGATCGGGCACGTTGAACTTTGCTTTAATACGTTTGTAGTACTCGACGAAATCCGGTCTTGTTGCCGTTACGCGCGACACGTTGACAGATGCAGGGAAAACTTGTTTGCCTTCCGCAACACGTTGAGCAATATTTTCGCAAGCACGGAAGAACACGAAACGGTCTAATTTGTCAACGAATCCGTTTTCTTCAAATACCGGCAAGAATTCACCCGGTTGACGATAAGCATTGATCTTTGGATCGAACCAACGAACAAGAATTTCGCTGCCGTCCATAGTGTTTTTTCTTAAATTGAACTTGGGTTGATAGAACAAGTGGAATTCGCTGTTTTCCAAAGCCAGCTCCATACGTCCTTCGATTTCAGCGCGCTTAAAGTAGCCTTCCGAATGGATGTCTGTGTAGTAAGTGATGCTGTAAAGTCCGTTTTGTTGAGCTGCCGTACGTTGAACAATTTTTAATTTGTCCAACATTTTTTGTGGCAATTCTTCGTGATCTTTTATTTCGTAAACATAAAAGTCTAACGACGTTTTGTAATCTTCGTCTGTGAATTCGTATTTATCAATTAGGCGATAAATAGCATTTAGTCTTGAAGTCAACTCCTTTCGAGTTGAGAAGTTGAGCAACAAATAAAACTCACCGTCTGTGTGATAAGCATAAGTTTCACCGACAGTCATACTGTTTTGCAAAACGTTACGTTCGTGTACCAAAAAATCTTTTGTCGCTTCGTCTCCAAGATGTTCTATCATGTAACTGTAGTTTGTTATGCGCATGGTTACAAGAACAAAGTTGGACATTTTAAACTTTTTAAGATATTCCGGAACGGCAATAAAAAATCTACTTTCGGTAGCACAATTGAGCGTTTTGTTGACCATTTCAATGTTGTACATAAGCTTGTTTGTTTTGCGTCTGTTTAGAAGCACAAACAAACAGAACATCATTGCAATTACGGCTAAGCCGAACATAACACCCATGATTTGTCCGACCATTTCGTAACCGCTACCATAAACATTTTTTAGTTTGTAAATGTTAAACAAGAACAAACCACCGTTTTGAGCACCGAGAGATTTAATTACAACGGCGCAATCATTTGTTCCGACAGTTGTAATTGCCGAGCCGTCAACACCCGTCAATATGCAATTTTTTAATGTTGCATAGCCTTGTTCGTCTGTAACAAGTGCAAACAAAATACCTTCGAGAACGTTGCCTGTTATTTGGTAGTTTTCGTTTTTAGTGTAGGTGTCGTCGTTGCATTTTTTTGCGTCTTGAAGAGGCGTGCCGTCATTTTTGCACAAAAGCGAAATATCTAATACTTCTTTGGACATACACTCGGCATCACCGATTTCTTCCCAAAGAATATCGTACCAAAAGACAATAATAACCCCATCAACAGCACCGTTGGATTTTGTAGGGCTGTAAACACCTATAGACATTAGACTTTCTTCGTATTGAAAAGCTTTTGTCAAACAAGTGTTTTCGTTTTGAGCTACTTCGGTCATAGCCGAATAAGTACTTTCATTCCCTTCCGTGGAAAAGACTTTTCCGTCTTTTGTGTAAAAGATATCTTTAAATTTATCGGATTCGGCACTACTTAAGTCAGTTTTGGCACGACTAAGTACCGAAATAGCATCGCCAAGCGAACTTAAAGATCGTACTTCTGAAGAAAGTGCATTGGAATAGGCTGTAATTTTGTTTATTTGCTTTTCAAGAATAAGTTCCTGTTCGTTTGCGTAGTACTCGGCATGTTCGAGAGCTTGATTGTTTATGCCCTCTTTGTAAGTACTTGCCATGGTAATTATCTGCAAGAAAAATGAAAGGCAAATTATCAAAACAATTACAAATATGATGATACTACCATTTTTTTTGAAAAATTTAATCATATAACCTTCCTATTTGTTGTCGTTAGGTAAGTTGCTTTCGGCACCGGTTTGTTCGGTCGGTGTCTCGTTGTTGTTAAGTCCTTCGCGTTTAAGACGTTCAACTTCTTGTTGAACAAGCATGTCCATTTGTTTTTGCTTTTCGTCTTTCTGCTGTTCGTTGACATCGTCCTTTAACGAACGAACGACGTCCGGGATGTAAATAAGAGCCATTGATGCGACAAAGAACACACTTAACCCGGCAATCCCTGCCCAAGAAGAGAAAAGACGGCCGAGAAAAGTAAGCACAGGCAAGTTGCACTTGTACACTGCTACTACGTCGCCTGTTGCGACTCCGCCTTCGCTGTTCCACGAATCTTCGTAAGTGTTGTTGTCACCCTTTGTTTTGTAGTAACCGTCAACCGAAACATCGTTTATTACACGGTGAGTAATTAGTTGATTGTACACAGCCATGGACTCATCTTTACAAATAAACGTTATTACCGTGCCTTTAGATATATTTTGCCCATCGGTTTCCTTGACCAAAATAAAGCTTTTGGTGTTTATTGTCGGTTCCATGCTTCCGGTTTCTACCCACAAAAGCGAATAGCCGAAAACAAATGACGGACGTCCGTTTTTTTTGTTGGAAATAAGTTTTACAAATACGGCTACAAGCACGATTGCAACAATTATCCACATAATAACAGACACTATTTTGTGTTTAGGTTTTGTTTGACTCATCTTTTTTTACTTTTTCTTACCGAATATTCGTTGGAACAACCTTACAAAGAAGTTTTTGCGTTTACGTTTTTGTGGCAAATTGTCCGGTTGAATATCTTTTATGAATGCAGAAGCATCGTCTACGCCATACGCATTGGGGTTAGAGTAGGATTCGGGAGCAATCTGTACGATATCCGACATTGTTTCTGCCTTTGGTTTGGGTTCCATTTGCACTTGCGAGTTAACCGCATGTGCAACAACCGCACCGTCACTATCCGAAGCAATAACACTTGGCAACTCCGTTTTGCTTTGAGTAGGATTGTCTCCGTGAGTTTGTATTTGTTCAAACGGGAAACGTGCTGCAGAAACTGTATCCATTTCGATAGGCATGATAGCTTCTTTCTTGGTTTCCTTTGGAGCAAAAATTATTTTTGGTTTTTCTTCATCGGAGGAGATAATTTCTTGTTGCGTTTCAACAGAAGGCTCATTGTGTACTTCTTTTATCCAACCTTTTGCAAGTAGGTCGTTAAACGACATTGTTGCAATATCTGTTGTTGTAATCGGCAACGGCGGATTCTTGGCTAGCTTTAAGTTGTACGTTTCTACCAAGATTGCAATAAGTTCTTGCGCATACTTTAATGCTCTATCGCTACGTACTTTTAGTAGCGCCGGAGTTTCTGCATACGTCTTGCGGTTAGATACGTCTTTTAAGAAATACTTGCTTTCTTGCTTGGTCGGATCAAGCGCCATGTAAAATCCAAGCGTTTTGCCTGTTACGTTTAAGCGAGCTATAGTGGTACGTCCGTAATTGAACGAAGCAAATTTGTTGCTTACTCTCATGTGAACTTTGTTGTACTTGGTAAGCTCGTTTGCTATTGCTAAAAAGTAATCTTTCGTTTGGTCTTCCGCTAAACGTATACGTGCATGGAATGTCTTAATGTAACGTACTCCGTTCCACCAAAATTCTCCGCTTTCAAGCTGTTCTTCAGTCGGCTCGGCTAATTGCTCGGTAGGTTGTTCGGTTGTAGTTTGTTCTGCATAGCTTAACAAGTTGTCTCCTTGCGATGCTATGTTGTTGTGTACTTCTTTTATCCAACCTTTTGCAAGTAGGTCGTTAAACGACATTGTTGCAATATCTGTTGTTGTAATCGGCAACGGCGGATTCTTGGCTAGCTTTAAGTTGTACGTTTCTACCAAGATTGCAATAAGTTCTTGCGCATACTTTAATGCTCTATCGCTACGTACTTTTAGTAGCGCCGGAGTTTCTGCATACGTCTTGCGGTTAGATACGTCTTTTAAGAAATACTTGCTTTCTTGCTTGGTCGGATCAAGCGCCATGTAAAATCCAAGCGTTTTGCCTGTTACGTTTAAGCGAGCTATAGTGGTACGTCCGTAATTGAACGAAGCAAATTTGTTGCTTACTCTCATGTGAACTTTGTTGTACTTGGTAAGCTCGTTTGCTATTGCTAAAAAGTAATCTTTCGTTTGGTCTTCCGCTAAACGTATACGTGCATGGAATGTCTTAATGTAACGTACTCCGTTCCACCAAAATTCTCCGCTTTCAAGCTGTTCTTCAGTCGGCTCGGCTTCGATTGTAGCAACTTCAGTGGCAACTTGTGTGGTTTCTGTAACAATTTCGTCCTTTCCGTCCAAAACAGGGTCACGATAAAGCTTGTCTGCCTCAAGAGCAATTTGCAAAGCAAGTTCCTCGTTGATATCTTGACTTTGAAGTTCTTCTTCGGTAACAGTTTCGTCGTAATCTTCAAGCTTATTAGTTTCGGCAATAAATTTGGGATGAAGAAGTGGACTGATGCTTTTTGCCAAAACACCGTCTTCGGCAAAATCGCCATAGGCATTGTGACGGAAAAGCAAGTACTGAATAGCGGCATTTTTTGCAAGTTGTTCGCAATATTCCTCAGATACAACCATTGCATTTTGTGCTATGGTCAGTCCGTAACCGGCATCTTCGTAACTTTCGATAAACTCCCACAAAGCAAGGCATTGACGGAAGTACTTGTTTTTAAGAATTGCGTTTGTACGCATGATTGGCGGATGGACGTACGACTTGCCCATCTCGGCAACGAAAGAAGATTTTGAGTACTCGCTAAGAACTTGACGGATCTTTTCAATACGTTTCCAAAGTTCCGTACCAAGCAAACCGCTTTGAGCTTTTTGAAGATACGGGCGCGAATACTCCACTTTTACGGTAACTTTACCACGATTGTCGCCATCCATAAAGTCCGAAACATATTCTACTTGATCGGTAATTTCGTCGGCACCGTACTTTTTTGCGACGTCGTAACGTTTTTGAACGAAAAGTACCAAACGGGCAAGAAGTGTGTTTAAAAATTTGTTTTCGTAGGTAAGAATTGAGTCATCCCTAAAAATGTTGAGCATTTTTTTGGGGATAATGTCGTCACCGTCCATCGTTATGTAGCTGGAGTGTTGACCGAGGTGCGCTATCGAACGGCCTGTAATTTTTTTGGTCATTTCGATGGGTAAAATTTCTTCGGTTTCGGCTATAAAGTGGGACGGATTGCGAATTAAACGGTCAATAGGATCAAGACAGTTTTCAATTGCCGTAACCCAACCTTCGTCAATAGAACGAAGCATTGTTTTTTGCGTAAAGTGAGCCGTTGTGTTGCCTTCGGCAATAAGCGTAACAATGTCGTTGTAGGTTTGATACTTATTTACAAGTCCGTTGACGGTTGATACCGTTGTGGGATAAATGTCGGTTTTGCTTTCGTCAATGTTTATGGACGGCATAACCTGTTCAGTTTTTTCCTGCTCGGGCTTTTTTACCGTCTTTTCGATGGTTTTGACGATGGTTTTTTCGGTGATTTTTTCAGTTTGAACTTCTTTTTCGGCTTGCTCTTTTGCTTGTTCGGCAAGTTTAGCTTGCTCTTCGACAAGCTCAGCTTGAGCTTTTTCGTTTTGCGCTTTTTGCTCGGCAAGTTGCGCTTGCAAATCGGCTTCGGCTTTAAGTTGTTCTTCAATATCTTTAAGCGACGATTTTTTGCCTGTGTTTATAACGCGAATAAGTCCGCGAGTAAGCAAATTATCAAAAGTATCTGACGGAAAATCGCTTGCCAAAATAGGTTCGATTGGCGTTTTGCGAAGAGTTAAATTGCCATCGGCTGCGGTGTCGATAAGCTTTAGTGCATGGTTAAGTGCGCCTTGACTTTTAATGCGAAGCATTGAAGGCGTTTTTTGGTACTTTTTGACAGACGAAACGTCTTTTGCCTTGTACTTACTTTCTTGCGTTACGGACGGATCGATTGCAAGATACAAACAAAGTTTCTTTCCGGAAAAAGCAATTTTTGCAAAACTTGTACGACCGCTGTTAAAGTTGACACCGTTCCAACGTGTGCGAGATTTAACTTTGTTGAAGTTGAGTAGCTTTGTGGTAAGTTGGGCATAAAATTCCTTTACGGAAATATCGGACAACGACAATTTTGCCACAAACGATTTGTTGTAGCGCAATTTTGTTGTCCAATCTGCACCATTTGCAATTGGCTTGGTTGTATTTTTTTCGTCGGTCATAATGCCAATGCCTCCAAAAGTTACTAACAGTTAAAGTGATTTTTTGTTGAATTTTGTCGTAAAAACGGCAAAACGTGTTTTATTTTTTCAATCAAGTTGTTTTTTAATTGTTCTCTACAAATTGATTTTTACAAGCTGACATTTTACAAATTGCTTTTTGCAAGTTGATTTTACAAAAGATTGCAATTTTAAGAAAATGTGTTGTAATTTTTTTAAACGTGTTGAATTTACAAAAAATTTTGCAAAAGCAACAACAACGTTTATATGTGTAAAAGCAACAAAGTGTTTATACGCAAAATTGCCGCTTTGGAAAAATCCACAACGGCAAGCGTAAACTAATAAGTTTTTTGCAAACGTTGCAAGAATGCAATGCTTTCTTTCATTGCGCCCTTGCCAAACAAGTTGTCCAAAGTGGAGATAAGTCCACGAATTTCATCACGAATAAGTGATAAGTTAAGACTTTCAAACTTACGGAAAACTTTGGTTGCAAGAATGTAGTCGATACCGTCAACTTCCGTTCCGCCGCATGCAACATACACAGGCACGAAAAGTTTAAGTTGTTTCATAATACGGTTACCGAATGCAACACGGAATTTTTCGATTACATATAAATCCAGTTTGCCAATTTTGTCCAAGACTTCGTTTGATACGGGATGATTTGCCACTGCATCGTGGTACAAACCTTCAACATACGAATAGGGAATACGCTTTGAAGATGTTTGCGGAGCGTCAAACGGAATACCTTTAGAATCCAAGTTGATAACGCAAGCACGGTCGTAAACCTTGTCGGAAACGGAGAACGTGGAGTCGTCGTTGTTGATTGTGCCAATGTACCAAACGTTTTGCGGAATTTGCAAGCAACCGCCGGTAAGTTTTTTAGGATCGGTGTCCCAAGATGACGGAACAAGCTCCAATCTCCATTCGTTGGGGTTGGGCATTTCCAAAACGGAAAGCATTTCTGCAAAGTAGTACTCAACACGTGCAATGTTCATTTCGTCCAAAATTATTACGTTGATATCGTCGTTGTAGGACGATTCGTAAATACGGCGAAGAACTTCTGTTTCGTTGAATTTTTTAGTAAATTCGTTGAAGTAACCAAACAATTCGTTGCGGTCACGCCAAGACGGTTGTACGGAAGCGATTGTTGCATCGTTTTCGAAGTACTTACCCATCACGTAAGGCAAAGATGTTTTACCTGTACCGGAAATACCTTGCAAAATAATAAGCTTGGTTGCGGCAAAACCGGCTATCATAAGGCGGATTGTGCGCACTTCGTAGTACAAGTGATTGTTAGAACAAGCAAAGTTGCGAAGATCGTCGCAAATTTCTTCAAGAGTCATTCCGCGGACGTACTCAACCGGGGTAACGTACGAATACTTGTCGTCAACGGCAGAAAGACGCATAAAGCGACGTCCTTCTTCCTTGCTTTTTGCGGCTTCGGCACCGTCAACAATTTCTTCCGCTTGCTTAAACTCTTCTTCAAACATACGTTTCATTTGTTCGTAGCTAAGTCCGGCTTGAGTAACTTTTAGTTGCATCAAACGTTCCTTTTCTTCGGTCAAACGAAGTACGTCGTGGTGAAGGTTGGAAATTTCTTCAAGTAAGTCTTCGTTGTCGACAATGTTGTGACGAATACGGAAAAGACGTCTAATGCCCAAAGCAATAAGCACAATTAGTCCTGCCCAAACGGCAAAAGCAAGAATAAATGCAATTACCGAAAATACCCAGTCAAGAAATGTGAAAGAAGGGCTTTCCTGTTCCCAAAGACGGAAATAGTAGGCAAAATTGAATATTTGCACAAATCCTGCGCCCATTCCCTTAAAGATATTGAGAAATCCGTCAAGCATGTTTCCGAAGAACTTCTTAAACCAAGACAGAAATCCATATAAAAAGTCGTTTTCGTTCATATTTTTTCCCTTTTTTGATGCTAAACAAGTTAGCAACAAACCTTTGACAATCGACATGCAAACATGCCGTTAGAGTTACATTGTAAAAAGTTTACAAGTAAAAAGAGTTGCATTGTAAATAAGGGCTCGACGGTTAGGGCCGAACCCTTAAAAATATTTTTATTTTGTTGCGACTTAAAAAAGCAAGTTTTTGTTAAAAACTACAAAATAAACTTTTAGCTTTTTTAAGGGCAAAAAAAGTAATTTTCAAATTGAAATAAGGTAAATTACTCAGATTTTGTATCGTCTGTGTCGCTTTCGGTTGCTGTTGCATTTTCAATCGGTTGATTGTTTGCTTCAACGTTTTGCGGATCGCTTGCAGAATCAACTTGCGGATCGCTTGCACCACTTTGAGCATTTGCCAAACCTTGTTGACGAATGTACTCTTCAATTGCTTTTTGACGAATAAGTTCTTCGTCTTCGGCAGTGATTGTACGTTTGCCTTGGTTTTTAATTCCCAAAAGTGTACGAACAAAGTTGAACACTTCATATCCGAAAAACAGTACTAAAGGCAAAAGGATGCAAAGGCCAAAACCAAGTTGCGTGTTAAGAAAATCTAACGCTCCGCCAAGACCAGCAATTTTTTTGCCGGAATAAAGCGCAACAATGCGACCAACAGAAACTTGTTCGTAACTGCCGGCGGTAAAGTTGCCCGAAGAAGCTTCCGTTGCAAGTTGCTCGTCGGTAAGCTTGTTTTGAGCTAAGTCTCCGCGAGTGTAAACAGAAGTTACGTTGCCGTTAGAATCTTTTTCTACCTTGATGATACGGTGAGTGTTGTAAGCGGGTTGTCCTTCGATTTCCCACTCAAAAGTGATTACGTCGCCAACTTCAAGTTTGTTTAGTGCCGATTGATCGTCGTAGATATATGTTCCCAAAATAAGAGTTCCGGCTTTAAAACCGGCGGGTTTACTATCTGCAACACCTACGGGCTTGGTGCTGTCCATCGAATTGGTTTGCACGTTGAAGTAGCAACTGCCAAACATTTGGGGTACACCCTTTATGTTGTCTTTTCCGGTCTCTTTAGCATTGACGGATGCCGAAACAGCCAAAACTGTTACCAAAACGGCAAAAACCACAAATGCCCACAAAACAACGTTGAGCACAATGCCAAGGACTTTTTTTAATTTTTGTTTAGAGTTTGTGTCCATTCCATTTTCTCCATGGTTACTTGACGGCATAAAACAGGGCGCCTACTGTTTGCCAAATGTGATTTGAACGCAGGGAGAAAATTCTCCCCGCGTTAAATCGAATTTTTGTTTAATTTCCCCAAAAAAATGGGTTAAAAGTTAGTCGCTTGTGATTAAGCACCTGCAGCTACGCTTGTGCAAGCAAAGCTGATGTTGATAGAAAGACTATCAAGAGCGGTTGTCAAAGCTGCCGTATAATTGTTGGTGTAGTGAGCAGCATCTTCACCTTCAAAGTAAACATAAATTGTTATGTCTACTTGTGTCTTGCCTGAGCCTTCTACAAGTTCTAATTTACTAGACTTAGCATTTGAAAGTGTTGTCATAGGTGTTGTTCCTGTAGCAGAAGTGTTTATTGCAGCTACTGCTGTTTTTTCACTACCAACAGTATAGTTTGATGAACCACCTGAAACAGGTGCAAGAATAATCGTTTTGCTATCACAAACAACAGCAACTCTCAAAGATTTGCTAAGTAAGTTTGTCGATTCAACTGTGCAAGAACGGATCCACAAGTCTTCAAAAGAGGAAGATTGTGCATCGGGAACAACTGAAATTTTATCCCATACAAAGTAGTAAAGTTCATCTCCCTCCGTGGATGTAGGATCTACATAGCCATAACCCGATTTTTTATCTGTGGGATCGCTTTTAACCCATTTTCCATTTTCATTTAATTTTTCGTATGTTCCAGTAGAATTAAAAGCGTCTGCCTTTTGTGCATCCGAGTGATACCAATTTGCACAATCTGCCGTGCTTGTAGGAAGAAGCTTATCTGCAGCGTCAGGTGTTATAAGATCAACGGAAGCAGTTAATGTTTTACGTTGTTCAGCAGTGAATGTGCCTTCTGTAGCATTAACTGTACGGCCGATAACGATACCACCTTCTGCACGTGCTTGAACTTTCATACCGCTTGCAACAACGGTTTTGTTCATAGAGAACCATGCATAGGTTGATGTTCCCATAAGTACTGCGCTGATAAGAAGCATGCAGAGTGCGGGAATAAGTTTTTTAAACTTTTTCATTTTTGTTTTCTCCTTAAATTTGGATTTTTGTTTTGTTTTTTATATATTTACCGTATGGCGCCCATACGGGAAATACCAATTTGATTTTTGGTTTTTGGTTTTTTGTTAGCTTGTTTTTAATTTTGCCTTTTTTACCTTTTGTTTGTTAGCTTGCTTGCCAACAACTTTTAATTAAGCTTGTGTGTTTTGCGTTTTAAATTAGCAAACTTTACTAAAAACTTTTTACTAAAGTAAAACACCCACAAAAAACATTTTACAACATTTTGGAAAAGCTTACAAGTTTTTTTACTCAAAAAGTACAAGCAAGTTGGTTTTTAAGCAAGTTTTTTACTAAACAAGCTTCCAAAACAAGGGGTTTTGCAAACGCAAACGGAATGGATGTTTTTGCAGGAGAGAAATTTGCTCGCGAAGTAAAACCCCGTTTTGAAACAATTTTGGTGTGCCTGCACAGTGCAAGCAAGTTTGATTTTGAACGGCAACTAATTTTGTTCGGTTGCTTCAACCACGTTGAACAACATGTCAAGTTTAAGTTGACCGCCCAAAATGTCGTCGGTGCAATCCGGATCGTCACCTTCGAGCCAAATTACAACAGTGATTTTGGCAATGTCGCCGGGGGCAAAGTCCTTTACGATGCTTTGCGTAACGGTTGCGTTGCTGGCAAAGTTGGTCATTACACGAGTTGGGTTGCCGTCTTCGTCCGAGTCAATTTCCGGATCGCCGTTGCCACCTGTTTTTGCCTTGGCAAAATCGGTGTACGAACCATCGGTTGTGATAACATCGGTTGCCGACTTGTAGTAGTCTTTGTTGTAGTACAAGCGGACACGTGCTGCATTTTCAATTCCCAAAGTTGCCGACGTTACAATTAAATCGTACTTGTACGAACATGTTGTTGTGCCGGTGTTTTTGAGAAAGAACGTGTAAGCAACGTAATTTTCGCCGTTGTGCTCGCCACCCTCGTCGTTGAGACTGACGGGCAAGGTTGTGCCGCTTATGTTTGTTATGGACTTGACGGCTTTAGAGTTGAGCCGTGAAGTTTGTTGAGTGAACGTGTCACTTTCCGACAGCGCAAGAGAGTAGTTTTGATTGTTGACGTCGGTTACGCTTACAGTGAAACTGCCGTAACGATTGAACAATACCGAGCAAACATAGGCAATTAAAAGCAACGCTACAATTATGCCAATTGCTATTGGAATAATTTTGCGGAGCGCACGCTGTGTTGCTATGCTACCGGATGCCCTTGCGAGCGTAGATGATGGTTTTTTTTCGTTGAGCATTTACTATACCTCTTGGATGCCCAAGACTTGCGCAGGGGTTTGCTCGTCTGTTGACGGCAGACTTCCAACAAAATCTTGCGAAGGAACAACACCTACACAACTTGTGCTACGAAGCTTTTGCAAGTCCGCATCGTTTTGGACTTGGCTTGCTACCACTTGGCAACCAAGCCCGTTTGCAAACGTCAACAACGCGTTGAGCACCGAAAGACCATCGGTTTTTTGCAAGTAGCTTGTAAGCTCCGGCGCAAAAAGAATATCGGGCGTTAAGCTTGCAAGTGCTGTCATGGGGAACAATTTTGTTCCAAAACCTTCGACGGCAACTTTTAACCCTATTGCGCGTGTGGATGCAATTAGCTTTGTGTACTTTTCGGTCGCAAACAACAGTTCTTGCGGAAAAACAAAACAAAGTGTTTTTGCAAGCTTAGATTGACGTTCGACAATGGCATCGACACGATTGATAAAATCGGGACGTTCGAGCACACACAACGGACAATCCATTGCAATGAAGTTGAACGATTTGCCTTGATCAAGCAAGATTTGTGCCATCTTTGCGCCTTTTGTTAAAAGTACAAAGAAAAGTTCGGCTTGCATCTCGTCGGAAACGGCAGAAAAACTTTCCTGCGACAAACTTCCAAACAAAATGCTGTTTACTGTGCCGCGTTGGTAGTACCCTACGATTTCATCGCCGTACAAATTCCACACGGGAGTAAATTTTACTTGAATGGGGGCAACTCCGCTTTCAAGCGTGCGTTGCACATAGCTGTTTAGTTGCGACATGGTACACTCTCTCCTCGTACACCGTGATTTAGGCAAATAAAAAAGTTGCAACTTAAATGTACCCTGTACAAAAAATTGCAACTCGGCTGACTTACCAAAGACAATAAAAAAAGTTGCAATCATACGCATCACTAATGTGATGAAAATTGCAACTCGGCTGACTTGTGAAGTCCCTATGGTTTTGCGTCGCCGCCTCACGACGGTTTTGCTAAATATTTACCTTTTGTGCTACTACTATACCACAAGGCTTTGCCGAATGTCAACAATTTTTTGAAAGTTTTTTGAAATTTTTTTGTGCCAAAAACGGTTTTGTTGTGAAAGTGTACTTTTTTGTGTGATAAGTGTTTCTTTGCGTGAGATTAGTCTTGGACTACAATAGTCTGTTTGTTTAGGCTGGTTAAAAACTTTTTGAAACTTTCGAGCGAAAGCACTACCGTTGCCGTATTGTCGCACGGGTGAAACTTGACGTTTTGCGCATTCCACACGTCAACATCGATTAAAAGCGGAATTTGATTGCCTACTTCGTTGAGAAAAGCAAACGGCGAAACACTTCCGCGATGAACGGAAAGATCGGCAAAAAGCTTTTCTTCGGTGGCAAACTCAAACTTGGCACAACCGACGTAACCGGCAAGCTTGCGCATATCGGCTCGCTTATCGAACGGCAGTACTACAAGATAGTAGTTGTTTGACTTTTTGTCCTTAACGTACAAACTTTTGCAAGACATGCAGTTTGGCACATGAATGATCTGCCGAGATTCTTCTGTGGTGACAACCGCAGGATGTCGCAAAAGCGTGTAGGACAAGCCTAAACTTGTGAGATAATCGGTTACTTTTTGTATCATAGTACTTTGTATATATTTATATACCACAATCATTATACTACCACATTTTGACTTTTGCAAACGATTTGCCACTGTTTTAGCGCAAAATGACACTGCAATTATTGACGAAAATTAAAAAACATTGTATAATTGCCCTACATTGAGAAATCTCAAACGGACTTAGCAAACAGCTGTTTAATTTAATCTACGTCCGTAATAGGTGAAATATGAAAGTACTACTTCTTGCCGACGTGAAAGGTCAGGGTAAAAAAGGTGAAATAATAAACGTTTCGGACGGCTATGCAAACAACTTCCTTCTAAAAAAAGGCTTGGGAAAACTTGCAAACGCCGACACAATGAACGCTGTTGCCATACACGACAAAGCTGTGGAACGTCAAAAGGCAGAGGAAAAGGCAGCCGCACTTGACGCCGCTAAAAAACTTAAAGGCGCAGTTGTAAAAATTGTTGCCGACAAGGGAAGTCAAGGCAAGCTTTACGGAAGCATCACAGCAAAAGAAATTGCCGAACAACTTTGCAGTATGGGTTACACTGTGGACAAAAAACAAATTGTGCTGAAAGAGCCTATTCGCGTAACGGGAAACTATCAAGTAAACGTGCGCATGTATGCCGAAGTTGCCGTTGCAATTACCGTAATTGTAGAATAATTTTGTAAAGGACGCCCCCAAAAAAGGACGTCTTTTTCAAAAGAGAAACACACAAAACAATGTTCGTTTTTGTTGACTTAAAAATACCGTTTTGATATAATATCTCAAAACGTTTGGAGACAAATTTATGAGTAAATCAATTGCCGATTTGACCGATTTGATTTTTACATACTACCCCGCTGTGCGAAAAGTTTTTAGAAACTTGGTTTCGATTAAAGGTGTGCCTATTTCGATGACTCAACTTACTTGCTTAAACATTTTGGGCAAAAAGGAAAAACTATCAATGTCGGAACTGGCAGACGACCTAAATATGAGCAATCAACAACTGACTAAAGTTGTGGATGCTCTTGTAGATTTTGGCATGGCAAAGCGCACTATTGAACCTTCTAACAGACGTAAAATTTATGCCGAAATTACCGAATACGGCAAAGAAACACTTACATCGCTTAGACAGGAACTTGACAAAAAGCTTAACCATATTTTGAAAAAAACTCCCGACGACGAACTGGACAAACTGTACGAAAGTATTGCTCACATCGCTTGGTACTTTGGCTACAAAGATTATTCTAACAGAGACTGACAACTATGCTACCACAAAAAACATTTTTAAAACAATCTTTTGAACTTTTTGAAAGCGATTTTGACCACAACGAGAATTTGAAAATATCTCGTCTTATGGAATATATGCAAAATATCGCCACCACTCACGCACAAAGCCTTGGTTTTGGTTGGTACGACTTGGACAAACGGGGACTTGTGTGGGTAGTTTCTAAAATGAAATTGCAGTTTTGCCGTCCCATAAGACGCGGTGAAAAATTTGTTACAATTTGCACTTGGCCACAAAAAGCCGATAAATTTTTTAGCAATAGATTTTTTACCATTCTAAACGAAAACAATGAGGAAGTGGCAAATGTACTTTCCGTTTGGCTGATAATTGACAAACAAAACAGAAAAATTGTGCCGTGCGGAAAAGTGGACCTTTTGAACGTCCCCGACTACGACGAAACGTCTAACGGCGTTGTCAACAGTTTTGTTAGAATAAACAAAGAAAATTTGCAATTCAATTACAACTTTGTGGCACGTCAAAGTTTGTTGGACGTGAACGGACACGTAAACAATACACACTACGTCGATTTTGCCCTGGATGCCGTAGAAGGTGCGCCAAAACAGATTGAAATTGTGTATCACAAGGAAATAAAGCAAAACGACACAGTTGACGTTTACTCCGCGCGCACGGAAAACGACGCGGAAGTTTTGGGGGAAGTGCTTGGCACAACTTGCTTTACCGTGAAATTTGAGTACTAACAACCACCCTAAAAAATATTAAGCTATACGAAAATTTTTTTTGAGTAAATATCTTTTACTGTATTGTTGACAATTTTGAAGGAATTTAATATAATAATTGTCATAAACTGAATAGTGAGGGAGTAATTTGCGTACTTTGTGTACGAGACACTGCCAACAACAACACGATGTTTTTTACATCTGGTAATGTTATAATAAATGAGACTCACGCCAACTTTGTTAAGAGTGGCGTGTGTCTTTTTTTTGGCTTGATTGCTTTGACGGTTTAAATATCCCTTGCATACACTTTTGACAACATTTTGAAAACTCAAACAATATTTCGTTGTTTGTGCATAAATCTTTTAAGGAGAAAAATAATGAAAAAAAGTAGTAACGAAAATGTCGTGATAGATTCGACAAGATACTACAACTTGAGTAGTGCCGAAACCCTTGCGAAAGTTAATTCGTCGGAAAACGGTATTAGCAATTCGGAAGCCGAAGCACGACTTGAGAAAAACGGCAAAAATAAACTTGCCGAAGGCAAAAAAACTCCGCTTATTGTGAAGTTTTTGCAACAACTTTCCGATCCGATGATCATCATTTTGATGATTGCGGCAGTTGTCAGCCTTGTTTTAACAATTGTTGAAGCCAATAAAAATGGTAAAACAGTTGGCGTTGCAGACTTTGCTGATGTTATTGTAATTGCAGCGGTTGTTTTGCTTAACTCCATACTGGGCGTTGTGCAAGAAAGCAAAGCCGAACAGGCTATTGAAGCTTTACAAAGCATGACCGAAGCAAAATGTAAAGTTGTCCGTGACGGAAAAATGCAAATAATTAATAGTTGCGACTTAACCGTCGGCGATATTGTGTTGCTTGAGGCCGGAGACAGCGTTCCTGCAGACTGCCGCATTTTGGAAGTTGCAAGTTGTAAGGTTGAAGAAGCCGCACTTACCGGAGAAAGCGTTCCCGTTGACAAAATCTTTGATACAATTAGCGGAGAAGTTTCCCTCGGTGACCGCAAGAACATGCTATATATGGGAAGTTCGATTGCCTACGGACGTGCAAAAGCAGTTGTTGTGGCTACGGGCATGGCAACGGAAATGGGCAAAATTGCAAACGTCCTTGCAAATGCAAAAGAAGAGAAAACTCCGTTACAAGTAAAGATGAGTCAACTTTCAAAAATTTTGACTTACGCAATTTTGGGCATTTGCGCATTTATTTTTGCATTTAACATTATAAAGGCAACAATAGAACAAAATCTTAAAACAACGGTAATCATTGACAGCTTTATGGTTGCGGTTGGTCTTGCTGTAGCAGCTATTCCCGAAGGGTTAGCTACAACCGTTACTATTGTGCTTAGTATTGGCGTAACAAACATGTCCAAGAAAAATGCCGTAATAAGAAAGCTTACCGCAGTTGAAACTTTGGGTTGCGCCGAAATTATTTGTTCGGACAAGACAGGTACTCTTACCCAAAACAAAATGACTGTTGTAGAAACCTACGGCACTGACGACAAACTGCTTGCAACCGCAATGGCTCTTTGTAGCGATGCTCAAATCACTGACGGACAAGCCGTCGGCGAACCGACAGAGTGTGCTCTTGTTAACTACGCATATGCACAAGGATTAAACAAATCCGACGTCGAAAGCACTACTCCTCGCGTTGCGGAAGCTCCCTTTGACAGCATGCGAAAAATGATGTCAACATTACACAAGGTTGACGACAAAATTGTTCAATACACAAAAGGTGCTCCTGACGAAATACTTGCTAAATGCACAAAGATTTGGACTAACGGACAAATTTGCGATTTAACGGAAGAAGATCGTCAAAATATAGTAAATGCAAACAAGGCAATGGCAGACAAGGCTTTGCGTGTGCTTGCCGGGGCTTTTGTAGAGTATGACAGTTTGCCGTCGGACATTTCGCCTAAGGCTATCGAAAAAGATCTTGTGTTTGTGGGCCTTTGCGGAATGATTGACCCGGTACGTCCGGAAGTTATAGGGGCTATTGAAAAATGCCGCAAAGCAGGAATAAGACCAATAATGATTACCGGTGACCACATTGACACCGCTGTTGCAATTGCAATGCAACTTGGCATCATCACCGATGCATCACAAGCTATTTTGGGCGCAAAACTCGACGAATTGAGTGATGAAGAATTTGAAAAGGTTGTTGCAAACTACTCTGTTTATGCACGTGTTCAACCGGAACACAAGGTGAGAATAGTAAACACATGGAAAAAGCTCGGTAAAATTTGCGCCATGACCGGTGACGGAGTAAACGATGCACCAAGCATAAAATCTGCCGACATTGGCGTTGGAATGGGAATTACCGGCACGGACGTTACAAAATCAACCGCCGACATGGTACTTTCGGACGACAATTTTGCAACAATAGTTTCTGCCGTAGGAGAAGGCAGACGCATTTACGACAACATTCGTAAGGCAATACAATTTTTACTATCAAGCAACCTTGCTGAAGTAATTGCAGTGTTTGTGGCAAGCATAAGCGGATTTACACTACTTTTGCCGTCACACCTTTTGTGGATTAACCTTGTAACAGACTGCTTCCCGGCTATCGCCCTTGGAATAGAATCTGCCGAAGATGATATAATGAATCGTCCGCCACGTTCAAAAAACGAAGGAATTTTTGCAGACGGACTTGGCTTAAACGTTGTTGTACATGGCATTGTGCTTGCAGCAATTACACTTGTCGCTTACTTCATTGGAGAAAGTTTAGAGCATAGCGGGTTACAAAGTAATCAAGGTATGACGATGGCATTTTTAACACTTTCGATGGCGGAATTATTTCATGCTTACAATGCTCGTAGCATGCATCACAGCATTTTCACTTTAAAGACACACAACAAGCTTTTGTGGGGTGCTATGATAAGTTCTTTGCTTCTTACAACTGCGGTTATATTCGTCCCGGGACTTAACGAATTTTTCCACTTTGCAGAAAACGGAAAAGCAATAATTGATTTTAAAGAATACGTAATTGCTTTGGCATTGGCTTTTTCGATAATCCCCATTGTTGAAATTCAAAAACTTATTACAAACGCAATAAGAAAGCACAAAACAAAAAAATTGAGTAAATAATTAAAACATAAAAATGAGGTAGCAACAAGCTACCTCATTTTTGTTTAAAAACAAGAATATTTGATTTTTTTAATACATAAATAAAAATCTACTTGCTTTGAGTAAGATTGCAAATGTCAGAAACGACAACACTTGCCAAAAGCATGCCTGCAACAGGCGGAACGAACGGCATACTGCCCGGCGTTTGCCGTTTTGATGACTCTTCAAGTTGAGTAGGGACAATTGGTTCTTCCGTAGAATACACCACTTTAAGCGCAGAAATACCGCGTCTTTTAAGTTCGTGACGCATAACCTTGCACAACGGGCAAACGGATGTTTGATAAATATCGGCAACCGTAAACAACATTGGGTTAAGTTTGTTGCCGGTACCCATGCAAGAAATTATTTTTGTACCGGTTAAGTTGCAAATTTCCGCAAGCAACAACTTGCTTGTAACGGTGTCGATAGCATCAACAACGTAGTCAAAAGAGGCAAAATCAAAGTTGCTTGATGTTGTTGCATCAAACCGCATTTGACAAGGAATAACTTTGCAATTTGGGTTTATGTCGACAATGCGACGTGCGGCAACAAGCGTTTTGGGGTTGCCTATTGTAGAGTGCAAAGCATATAGTTGTCTGTTCAAATTGCTTTCAGCAATAAAGTCGTCATCGACAATGGTTAATGTGCCGACTCCCGAACGCGCAAGAATTTCGGCCGTGTAACTACCGACACCGCCTAAACCGAAAACAGCGACATGACTGTTTTTTAGTTTTTGGACAGATTCGCTTCCTATTAACATTTCCGTTCTGCAAAATTGCGACATATTTTCTCCGTTGATATAAAAAATTGCTTGCAAGTTTTTTTTTGAGAATTCTTACTTTTATTACACAAATTAACTTAAAAAAAATTACACGTTTTTTCGATCTTTACAAAAGCATTTTACTACTTGTTTTGCGACATTGTCAAGAATAAAAAAAACAAAAACACTGCCACTTAAATTAAGCGACAGTGCTTTTGTGCGTTTATAAATTTTGGAGAAAAAACTTATCTTATTAAAAGCAAACTAATGTTTGCACTAAGGTTGACTATTTTTTGAAAATACCAAATAGCCCCTTGTGATTGTACTCTTCGTATGTGATTTCGCCGACCAAGTAACCATCGGCACAAATTGCTGAACGCAGTTTTGTTTCGTCTATGGGTTTTTCCGACACAATTACAACATTACCTTTTGTGTGAGAAGCATTTACTTTTTTTACGTCAAAATTTTTACGAACGATATCGTTCACATGCGTTTCGCACATTCCGCAACGCATTCCGTCTATTTTTGCAACTGTTTTTATCATTGCAACCTCCTTTATTCGGCACACTTAAGTGCCTCAACCATGTTGATTTTTTTATTTTTTCGCGATACTAACAAACTTACGAATAACGACAGACCTACAGTAAGTACTATCGTTATAATCAGTGACAAAGCGCTGAGCGCCCAACTCATCTCATACTCACTGGCAAGTGCCAAAATTACCACTTTTACGACTGCCATTCCAACAGGAATTCCAACAATAATGCCCAATATCGTTACCCACAAATTTTGACTAACAAGAAGTTTGGCAATTTGCCCATCCTTAAAACCAACTACTTTTAATGTTGCCATTTCTCTGTAGCGTTCGGCATAACTCATTGTGCCTAAATTGTAGAGCACCACAACGCCCATGATAAGAGCAGCAACTACTAAAACTATAATGCACATCGTAGATAGTTCCATCATGCTATCAAAAGATCCCATGATTTCAGATTTAGTTTGAATCGTCTTTATTTCGGAATTCGTTTCTATTTGGCTTGCTTCCGTTTGAGTGTAAATTGAGCCTATTGTATACAATATAGAATTTGCATCTGCATAATCCTTACTTACAACTATACTTTCCGAAATAGAGCTGATTATTCCGACAATTTTTAATGTATATTTTTCGTCTGTTTGATAAGGACTTATTGTTACAGTAGAACCAACTTTGAGATTAAACTCATCTGCAATTCGCCTGCAGACATATGCTCCGCTACCATCAATTGGTACAATATTGTAGTTGTCATCTAAAAAGCGAACCGTATCATTTGTGATGGAATACACATCAAGCGAAACTGATTTTTCACCATTTATTTCCACATAAACGCTAGCACTCCAATCTCCGTCGTACTTGTTGGCAATTTCAGTAGCTTTTGATGAAGCAACCCCATCGACCAAATAAATACGCGAATTATAGTTCATTGCCTTTTCGTAGTAATCTGAAATAAATTTATTGAGAGTATCACTCATTCCAAGACCACCAATGATTAACGTAGTACATCCAACAATACCCAAAAAACTCATTGATGTACGTGCAAAATGTCTAAGCACATCTCTTAAATTCCACTTTGTACCGAAACTAAGTTTGCTCCAAAATTTAGTTCGCTCTAAAAGTAATTTGCGTGCCTTAGGCGGAACATATGGACGCAAAGCATCCGCAGCTGTCCCCTTTAAAATTTGTTTAACAGACATAAAGCCAACAAGCACTAGCAACAAATTGATTGCGACAAGAACAAACGGGCAGTATATTGGACAAACATAATTCCATTGAGGTAAATCAAGGTAAGTATACATAGCAGTGCCCGGCCTAATAAGCAACAACACTATGCCATACCCCAACGCAATACCCAAAATTGTTCCTAACACTCCGACTATAAGGGCATAAAAGGAATAATGAAATAATATCCGTCTATCTTTAAAACCAAGTGCCTTTAATGTACCGATTTGTGTCTTTTCCTTTGCGGCCAATCGACGCATGGTTGTTACCATGGTAAGAACAGCAATTAACAAAAACAATGCAGGTAATATTGTGCCGAGCGTTTTACCTTCTTCGGTTTCACTTTCTGCACCGGCATAAGATACTGATTGCGTTTTATCTGTGACAAGCGTAGTTTTACCTAATGCAGAGTTTACCGCAGACTGAAAATCGTCCTTGTCCATAACAGACAGAACATGTATCTGCGGATAGAAATCAATTCCCACATAATGATTGTAGGTAGCCGGGGAAATATAAGCATAACCATACATTGAGTAATCCGGCATAATTTGAGATTCATCTCGGATACAAATCATGTGTTCGCTAGATTTGATTAGTCCTTTTACTTGCAAATTTAGTGTATAACTCCCATAAGTTAAAGTTATGCTTTCCCCTATTGCAATATCATTTTTTTCTGCATATGCTTTTGCAAGCCAAATATCACTTTGGGAAGATTCGTCATAGGCTTCACCTTCAACCACCAAGAAGTTTGAAACATCTTTGTTTTCCGTAACCGAAAGTGCAATTTTCTTTTCACCATGAGCGACGTCTATAGAAATATATCTACCAGCTTTATCCACACCACTTATTTCCTCGATTTTTTTTACATCGTCCGTCGAAAAGCCTGATTCACTAGTTAAACGAAAATCCGCATAATTAGTATCGAACATAAACTTTGATGTGCTGTTCTCAATAGTTTTCCACTCCATGTTAAAACCGAAGAATATGCCGACGCCCAACACAATCATTATTATCATTGAGATAAATTGGGCTTTATACTGTCCCATTGTGCGCCATAATTTTTTAAACAACATAATTACCACTCCACTTCTTCGGCACTCAATGGATTGTGTTGTTCTTCACAAGATACAACTTGTCCGTTTTTAACGCGAACAACGACGTCTGCCATTTTAGCAATATTTTGATTGTGCGTCACTATAATTATTGTTTTACCATATTCCTTTGCCATTTTAAGCAATAGCTTAAGCACCATTACCCCGGTTTGAGAATCTAAAGCGCCTGTCGGTTCATCGCACAACAATATTTTTGGATTTTTTGCAAGGGCACGAGCAATTGAGACACGCTGTTGTTCACCACCTGATAGCTCTACAGGAAAATTGTTGATATGGTCGAGCAAACCTACTTCATCAATTATTTTTTCTGCCGACAATGCATTTGGCGCGATCTCCTTTACAAGCTCCACGTTTTCTTTCACTGTAAGAGTTGGAATAAGATTATAAAACTGAAAAACAAAACCAACTGTTGAAGCTCGATACTCTGCAAGCTGATTGTTTGTTAATGCAGAAATGTCTTTCCCGTCCACTTTAATTGTGCCTTCTGTAGGGCTATCTAAGCCACCAAGCAAGTTAAGTAAAGTGCTTTTTCCTGCACCGCTTGGTCCCAAAACAACCACAAAGTTACCTTCGTCTAAACTTAAATTGACTTTATTTAATGCATACAATGTGTGATCACCCGTGGTATACACTCGAGAAACATTTTTTAATTCTACTAATGCCATACTATCTCCTATCTTAATTATACAAAAGCCACATGTTGTTAAAATGTGAATTTTTATTCACGTTTCGAGTATACTATATCACGACAAATTTTAAACGTCAACCAAAATATGAAACATTTTTCATATTTTTTGTGGTTTGTTTCGCTTTTTCGCTATTTTCTTTTTTTACTTTTGACTTTATTCAATTTTGTTTCTTTGTCTGCGTTGCTTTTATGTCTTTAAACTTTAAGTCATACTTAACTTTATATGCAAAAAAATTGTAACAAGACAAAAATTTAAGCAATCAAAATCAATCATTTCTTTTCTTGGGAATTTTTAACAAAAAAAAGCAAGCTGAATAAATCAACTTGCATTAAATATTATTTATGCTCGCTATGTCGCAAATTTTTCAACTGCAAACATTTTGTGGTTACCAAAAATCTTTGAAATACCTTCGTCAACATCTAAAACATTATTATGGATCTCCGCCATAGGTATACCCTTTCTCCAATTATTTTCCTTTTCTATCGCTATAACAAGGCTGACAAAATTGTCAAATTGTGGGCAGATGGTAAGCATGTTTTTTTTCGAACAACGATAAACACGTTATCAAAAAACGAGACGTCTTACTTGCACATATCAATTTTATCCACAAAAGTTATTTTGCAGGCTTTAAACAAGATATCAACTCACTGACTGATAATTTTGCATAACATACGTACTGGTCGCAGGCACCATAATAGAGGTTTATCTCGTCGCCGTTTACGTTGCAACCACAAGAAAAAATGACATTTGGCATAAAGCCTCTTTTCTCATAGTTCTCTTGTGGCACCATGATTGCTTCTTCCGATCGAGCAAGAATTACTGAAGGATCATTCTTATCTAAAAGCACTGCTCCTAATTTATATACATTGTCTATAGTCGCGCCATGATAAATTTCAAGCCATCCTTGCTCCGTCAAAAACGGAACACAGCTTGCGCCAATACGGGCGGAATCAAAATTATTTTCGCGTAGAGTCATAAACAGTTTATGTTTTCCCCAGCAAAGCAAATCGGACGAATATGACATCCATATACCTGGCCGCTTAAAATATGCTGATTCCGGACGACTTAAAGCAATATATTCGTCATTTATCTTTTTCGGAAATATTACCACGTCTTTATTATCCGGCAAGAAGATAGGACCGTATTTTGTGATGGTTTCAAAATCTTTTGTGGATGCAAGCATTGTACAAATTCCGTCACCGGACACACCACTGTAGTTTATATAATAGGTATCTTCAATTTTTGTTATTCTTGCGTCTTCCACTCCGTACAATTCAAATTGATTGTCTCCAATAATAAGTGGTTTTGAATTTACATCAAAATTTACCCCATCCAAAGATGTCGCCAAAGCCAAATAGGACAACGTTGTCAAATAAACTTTCCCATTTTTTCTTACCAGTCTCACATCAGAAAAATCACACGAAGAATCAGTTTTATCAAAATAAACAATATCAAATTTTCTTTTTATTGGATTGTAGATTGGCACTCCCACAAAGCCTTCCCGCTCCTTAGCAGAAACCGCAACCCTCACTAATAGGATAACCTTTCCGTTAAATACACAGACTCCTGGGTTTAATACAAGTTGAACTCTTAAGTTTTCATCGCATGGAACAAAATCACCTGCCGTAAGTATGGGGTTATCTTTATATCTTTTTATTGTCATTTCTAATTTTCCTTTTTGCACTGTTTACGATATTCTTTGGGCGACACTTCGCATATTTTTTTGAAAACTTTGCTAAAATGCGAAACATCGTCAAATCCATATTGTTTGGCGATAACTGTTATCGGCAAGTCTGTTCGTATTAACATAATTTTTGCTTGAGTCATTTTTAATGTCATCATAAATTTAATAGGACTAACACTAAGTTGTTTTTTAAACAGCGTAAACAAATAACTTTCCGACACACTTATGGCGCTTGCAATTTCTTCAACCGAAAGCAATTTGCTTTCGTTCTCTCTCATATACTCTACTGCTTTATCTAAAATTTTATTTCCGTAATTTTCTTTTCTTTGGGACATATCGAGCGGTATATTGGAATCTTTTTGTACAAAAGATCGTAGCGCACAACATAGTAACTCCACAACAAGCGCCTCCATCATTTGCCAATACCCCAGCTGTCTATTTTTTATTTCACGAAACATCTTTTCAAAAATTTTTTTAAATTCTGCCTTGCCTTTTGTAATTATCTGTTTAGAAATATCTTTTGTAATATATGCTATTCTTCCATCACTACAATAGAAATTGCACTTTACGTAATAAAATGACACAAAACCACTTTCGGACACTTCCTCGTGCTGTTGACCGGGCTGCACAAAGTAAACGTCTCCTTTTGATACAGCAAACTCTTCACCGTCAATACGTGTTTTCAATTCGCCCTCAACCATGTAAACAAATTCGTATTCTTCGTGGATGTGCGGTCTATAATAGTAACCGGCAGCGCTATTCTGTCGCCCCATATTGTAAAATTTGCTTACAACATCTACCGATTTGTCTATTAACTTTTCTTGAAAAACTAAATTTTCGGTTTTTTTAGACATTTGTATCGCTCCCAAATCGTTCGGCTTTTGCCAAGCCTTTTTTGTAATACTCCGGATAACTTTGCTTATTTATATATTTATCAAAAGACGATTGAGCATTTAATGTTGCCAACAGCAACGAGTACCCAAAGCCTATCATTCCGTTTATGAGCACGAAAAGGGCCGTGGCTAAAATTGTAGGCAAGAAAAACAATGTCAATGTCAAACATGAAAACAAAAAAATAATTAGATTTTGAGGAAATCTTAAGATTGTCAAAATCAAAGCATTAAATAATAGACCATGCAATTTTTGGACATAAAAAACATTTAGAAAAAAACAATAAAATGCCCAAATTGTGGCAAATACAACTATAACTGCACCAACAATAGTCCAAGCTATACTTTCAGAGAAAAGGTTGCTCGAAATTACAGAGGTTAAAAATAAAGCATAAATACATCCTATTATCAAAGAGCCAAGCCAATGCTTTTTTATTCCACCCCAAAAATCTGTTGATAAATCTACAATTTCTCTCCAAATGTATTTTTTCATAACTTGAGCGGCACCCGATAACCCGACGAAAGACAAGCCGACAAGTGGCACAGAAATCAATCCGCTAACAAAAATTTGCGAACGAATTTGTTCGGCAAGTTGCAACTTCGTTTCATCGTCTGCCGAAAGATACGAATTATATAGTACATTATTTGCCATGTTTGATACAATCATCCAAGCAACAAAGGGTATCGCAAAAAGCAGCGTTAGTAAACTTACCAACGCCACTTGTCTCCAATAAAATCGCATAATGTAGCCAAATTGATCTATTCTGTTTGATGGCAACTTGGCTTCTTTGTTTGAATAATTAAACAAAAATTTAAACATGACCAAACGCCTCGTTTAGTTACAATATTTCATACTCTACTGTATAAGTTCTTTAATGTTTTGACAATATCTGTTTCTATATTTTATGCTTCCTTGCAAAAAATGAATTATTTTTCTGCCTTTTCGTTTTCCTTATTAATCATTTCTTTTTCCTTCTTTTTTTGCTTACGCATTTTAATTTCCGAACGAAAAATAAAAGTAACTAACAACAGGGAAAGAATACACAAGAAAATTATTGGAAAAGTAAAATAATCCGTTTCCTGATACTCACCGTCATAACTATCTACTCTAAAAAGTGTAGATCGCACCGGAACCGTTGCTGTCGACGTATTGCCTACACAAAGTTGCGTTGAACCGTTGTTTCCAAAGCTCCAAGTGAGCCCGTTGTCGTCCTCAACGAAAACGCGCGAATCGCATCCACCGATAAAATTACTAATGACAATGGCTTGCTCGATTGTTTTATCTACCGGAACTGACGACAAAACAACGTCGTCTGCTCCCTCAGATTTTAATTGTTGAATATCAAGCGCCTTATAAAAAGTAATTTTAGTCGGACTTGCAATAGCTTTTCCACCATTATCTATTCCGCAGTTGTAGCTACCGTTTGTTCCGAATGCAAATAAGTTTCCGTCTTTCGACAATACGAAATTGCTACTCCCCGCGCAAAAGATTTTTTGTGGTTCACAGGAAACTTCTGCATCACCGGAATAATACTTTGAAATCAAAATCGGCGTAGAGTAATAATTTTCGGTACATACGGAATTTCCTATTTGAGAATATTGATTGCGTCCCCAGACATATACTTTCCCGTCTAATGTTAATGCCATGGCATTACTTCCACATGCAGACACCTGCACGACATTACTCACTAGACATTTTTGAGGAACACTGTCATTGGGGTGTTTAGTGTCACTTCCACTTCCAAGTTCACCATAATAGTTGTCACCAAACGCGTAGACGTCACCTTCGTTTGTTAGAACGTATGTGGCATAATCTGCCGCTGCAATTTGTTTTATGTTTAATCCGCTCACCGCTTTTACTTCCGTAAAAGTAGTTACAACACTCGTTTTTTTATAATCTGACTGTAAGCCTAATTGTCCATAGTAGTTGCTTCCGACAGAATACACCTTTCCGCTATCTGTTAGAATAACCGCAAAGGCATTGCCACAAACTATTTGTTTTATATTGAAATTTATTTGGACTTTAGTAGGGGTGCTGTAGTGGTTGGTTGCCGAGTCTTCGTTGTAATCTCCGCCTAGGCCAAGTTCACCATATCGGTTTTTACCCCAAGCATAAAGCGTTCCGTCTTTTTTTAAAGCAAAAGCAAACGAATCTCCACCTACAGCTATTTGATCAACATCATCTAAAACATACTGAGGATTGAAGTGAGATACAGTTGTCCCGATACCAAGTTGGCCGGAACCGTTTTCGCCCACAGAATATAGTTTGTCGTCTCCGCTTATATATAGCGAAAAAGAACCTATCCCCGCATATGCCTTTATGGTGTAATCTTGCTCGGCATATGCTTTACTACCTAAAAGAGGACTTAATATGAGTAGTAAAGCAAAGCACACAGCTAATATTTTATTTGTCGATTTTTTCAAGATATTCATTGAATTGTTTAATTAAATCTTTTTGTATTATTGTAAGTGCATTTTGTAACGATGTGTTGCTACGTAAACTTGTTAGGTATCCATTCCAAGATGCAACCGGGTTTTCTTTAAGTCCTAGCTTATAGTTTGTCAAGTCGCTGTTCATAGAAGCGATATCCGGATTGTTAAGTGCTGTTGCAACAGATGCATCTCGTCCAACAGTTGCAAATACAAAGTCCGAATACAGCAACGGAGAATAGCGTTTTTCGTTGTACATATATGTGCTGTATTCCAAAACCTTTGGATCGCTCGCATACGGCAAACGTATGTAAGTTGGGTTCCAGGTTAATAAGTATGAGGTAAATGTGTAAGATTGCATGTTTGTAGTTGAAATCGTGTTTTCAATTACATTTCCGTTGGCATCCTTAGCCTCATCCCAATGAACACCTTTGATTCCGTATTGGAATAGGTCATGGTTTTCACGAGACGAGAATAGCCAATCAAAGAATTTCATTATTTTGTCCACTTTCTTTTCGGAAACATTTTTAGGAATGCATAGATAGTTCCATGCGCGATAGTTTGTAGATTGAACGCCTTCTTCCTTATTTCTCACATCCGTATCATGCACAAATATTTCCAACTCCGCGGTAGGCTCGGCAGTTTTAAGTGCAGTTTCATATTCATTGAAATTGTTGATGCTTTGGACTACTGCGCCGCCAAGCCCGAGCTTAAACTTTGCATAGGCTTCTGTTTCGTTGCTGACATCACCCATCATTCCTGCCAAATTCCATCTGCGAACTATATCATATCCCTCTTGCCAAGTAGCATCTTCTGTTTGAAATTGTGAAGGGAAAGAGGAAAGTCCGTTTGGTGTTGAAGGATCGAGGTTTGTTACATTTGCGGCAACGGCTTCACCGGTACGTTCATCTACATACACAACTCCGGAAAGAGAATTTGAGTTTAATGTAATATCAAATCTTACTCCGTTGTCATAGTAGTCTTTTGGTAAAACAGTACGAGCGGATTTAGTTTCAATAATATTGTATGCGCTGTATTGCCCGTCGTTGTTGCAAATAATTGGCGTTACGTTGGAAGGAATCGTTCCCTGTCCGGCATGCGCCTTTACCCAATAAATGTAGTATTCAAATTCATCAAAACTATCAATGCCGTCAGCAAGGTCGGCAGCGGTAACCGAATTGGTCGACAAGTCGGTTGGTCTACTCCAAGAGGCATCTGCAGCACAAAGTGTGCGCCAATCTTTACGAATGAATGTGACAGCAATATCTCCAAATGACTCTGTAATGGGAATTCCATAAACACCGTCGCTGTACTTGTTGTTTTCAATATACTCCGCACTAAAAGCCTTCTTTAGTCCCGGGTAGTCGTCGTTGTTAAAATATTTTTCCAAGTTGTAGTAATAACCTGTATTTGCGAAACGTTCAAGCAAAATCCATTGAGCATCATATACTACATCATAGGTCGTTTTCTTCGACGAAAAATATAAATTTAAATTTTGCTTATAAGTATCGGAAGTCGCCTCAAATTTAAAGTCTAAAGTGAGGCCTCCGTTTTGCTTTGCATACTTAGTGTTATACTCATCTAACACTTCTTTAAAACCGGACGGCATAAGACCATCGGCGTTCCAAAGATAAAATTTGATATCTGACGATTCGTCTTCAGTTGTTTGTGCACAAGATATAAGCATCGGTGCAATCAAAGCAATTAACAGTACTACGACAATCGCAACAAAATTTTTTTTCATACAGTCCTCCTTAAAAGTTTTTTTGAACAAACCACATAATCACAAAATTGATTTTAAATTGGCCAACTATTCTTTTACTCCACCAACACGCAATCCTTTTACAAAATACTTCTGTAAGAAAGGATAAAGTAAAATTATCGGTCCGACGGTAACCATTGCCGTTGCCAAACGTATTGTATTTGCCGGAACAGACATTATTCCGGGTGGAAGACCTGCCTGTCCAACATTTTGTGCGGCGGAAATACTATTTACCATACGAACAATGATATATTGAAGTGTATACAAATTTTCATTGTCAATATAGAGAGAACTTGACATCCACTCATTCCAAAAAGACAAAGCAGTGAAAAGGCCTATGGTCGCCATCGCCGGCAACGATAACGGCAATACAATTTTAAATGCAATAACACCCTCACTCGCTCCGTCAATTTGAGCAGACTCTATCAATGACGATGGGATTTCATTAAAGAAATTCCTCAACAAAAACATATTCCACACATTGAAACTCGCAGGAATTATGTAAACCCAAATGGTGTTGTCTAAATGTAGGTAGTTTGTTAATAACAAGTAGTACGCAACAAGTCCGCCACTAAACAAACAAGTAAAATAGAAAAATAGATTTATTGCATTGCGATACTTCAGCTTTTTTCCGGAAAGAGCGTAGGCTGCAAGACTTGTTACTACAAGAGAAAGTGCCGTTCCGACTACAGTAATAAAGATTGTTACCAAATAAGCTTGAGGAATAACATTGTTGGCAAAGATCGTTCTATACGCATCTAAAGAAAACTTTGACGGAATAAGACGATAACCTTCCCTTACAAGCGTGTTTTCATCGGCAAAAGAACTAATCAGCACTTGATAGAACGGATAGAGACACAAAAGCGAAAAAATAGCAAGAATAGCATAAAATACGACGTTTAGAATTATATCGCTTTTGTTCTTTTTAATTTTATTTTTGTTTTTAAATTTCATATTAGAATAATGATGATTCAGGCGCATAACGTTTTGTAAGGCCATTGGCAACAAGCACCATTACAAATCCAAGAATAGATTGATATAAACCGACTGCCATAGTTTTACTAAAATCGCTTTGGGAACGAAGTGCTCGATAAACATACGTATCGATTACGTCAGTTGTCGGATAGAGCAACGAATTATCACCGATAAAGGGATAAATCATTCCAAAGTCACCTCGGAAAATGTTTCCGATACTTAAAAGTAGTTGCAAAATGATTATTTCTTTTAATAACGGCAAAGTCACTTTAAAAATACATTGTATTCTGTTTGCGCCATCTATTTTGGCCGCCTCATAAATATCCGGGGAAATTCCGGCTATTGACGCCATATAAACAATCGATCCCCAACCGGCGCTCTTCCAAACTCGAATAATAACAAACGTTAAGCGCCAAACTGACGGATCGGTACTAAAACTAATTTTTTCTCCGCCAATGTTTGAAATAATGCTGTTAATTATTCCGTCGGTTGAAAGAAATGCCACTGAAAACAATGCTATTGATGCCCAACTGACAAAGTTAGGCAGTGTCATAAACGTCTGCGACAATTTTACATATATTTTATTGCTTAACTCGCTTAGTACTATTGCTATAAACAAAGATGCAACAGTCCCCGTAATAATAAATAAAGCATTGAGATAAAGAGTGTTCACTGTCACTTCTATCCACTTGGAGCCGCTAAAGAAAAACTTAAAATTTTCAAACCATACCCATTTGCTACCAAATATTCCTTGCACAGGGTCATAGTCTTCAAAAGCGATAAGCAATCCTACCATCGGCAAATATGCAAAGACTAATATAAAAATTATTGCAGGCAACAAAAGTGCATATCTTCCCTTATTTTTTATCAATTCGGGCTTCTTTTTTAGCACTATACGATTTGTGTTAGTTAAATTTGATTGTTTCATACTCTAAAAAAGGATCTTCTATTGTTGCACTACCTACGACACTATCGCCTAGCCCCGTATAAATAGTTGCTGTTCCGTCTTGATGTCGAACAACTCCTGCCGTAAATGTTACATCATACAAACGATCTTCGCGAGGATCGGCATAAGGAAAACAATCTCGGCTAATGATGATTTTCATATCGGTTGTTTCTCTATTCAAGGGATTAACTGCAAATGCCGTGCCATAATAATGGAGATGATCTCCGTCCGGATCAAAACTGTGATAACTCTTGTGGCCAATCACACCAATAAGCCCATTTTTTAACTCATATGCCGAATTGCTTCCGCCCCACTCATCGCAAAGGAAAAAGTCATTTAACGGAGGAGCTTTTTCAATGACTTCCGCATTGAGTTCCGCAAGAGAATTTATGGTTGTAAAACCTATTCTCGTCAAATGCCCGTCATTAATTTCCTTTCCTAGCGGGCGTGAAAAAACACATATTTTTTTATTCGAAAGCTGAACAAGTCGTATATCTTTCATATGTTTTGGACCACACGTAAGATATTGAACGTCATTTATGTTTGTACAAATATAAAATACTGTTTTCCAGTCAATTTCGTTTTCTGTTTGAAAGATTTTTACGCCGGAAATCAACACTTTTCCATCGATAACAGCGACCGACGGATCTTCCATTTCGAAAACAGGTGCATCCGGTACAATATGCCATTCGTCATCTACTTTTTCAAAGAAATAAACTGTAGAATATTGCCCGGTTCTCGGTTGGGTACGACAGAGAATGTATTCTCTGCCGTCCAACACGAAGGGGATAGACGGATTGTAACAATCCAACACTTTATTAGTTACAAACTTTTCTATTTTTGCATTTTTAACGCAAGCGATTTTCTTAAAAGTTTCGTATTGAATTTTTGCTTGCATTGGAGTAAACTTACCAAACATTAATTTTCTTCCTTTTTTCTTATTGTTACCGCTAATATGCTGCCGATAATCACTGCCACATATAATGATAGTCCAGAAATCGTACTTCCGCAACCATTTTTTTTCGGTTCGGGCGTGGGTTCCTCGATAACTATGTATTCAATACTGCCGACATCGCTATCATAGTATTTATCTCCCCTTGCTACTACTGTCACCGTATATGTATCTGCTTGCAAGAGGAATGATAGATCCACGTTCGTCTGTTCTGTTGTTGTACTATACAACACACCATACTCGTTAGATACAGTAACTAAGTATGTTTTTGCATTTTCTACGCTGTTCCACTCAACCAAGTTGTCTTTAACTGTTAGACTCGGTGCGACAAGCTCTCCTAAAACAGGCGAAACATAACCATCTGATACGGTAAACACGCGAGAGAATTTGATTTCAACCGTAGGATTTGCCACGTCGGGAGTCATCCCTGTAATACCGAAACAGAATCTCACAGAATGAGTGCCGGTTAATACAGATTCCGGAGCCTCTTCACGTTCGCGCAAGGTGCCAACTATATCAATCCAACGATCTTTGTTGTCTGCTACGTTGTCTGTAATGTAGTAAATTTGACCGTCTATATACATACGAAGATAGTAACCGTGCGTTACATTACCAAATTGCAAATGCCAAATTGGATTTTTGTCCATGTCAAGGTTGAATGCAGACGTTCCAATTTCGCCCCAGTTTCCGCCGGTTGGCAACTGCAAAAGAGCAGAACCGTTTTCCATCAGAGTAGCAAAAGCATTGTTGTTTACCGGAGTGCACGTTGTTAGTACTTTACCGGTATAACGTGCGACTGTCGGTGTTGCGAATGCAAAGTCTGAGTATTCCGAGCTAATATATGCAACCTCGTCTCCCAATGCACGAATCTGCAGTTTGTAGTTAAAGTTAGGCAAACCGATTTCCGACAAGTCTATGTAATTGTTTGTGGTTGTAGTTTCGTCAATCACAACTTGATCGTTATCAACGTCTACAAGTTTGTACAAATAGGCTTGTGCACTTGCTACGGCATCAAAACGAATAGTCATTCCGTCGTATTCTATTGCAGAAATTTTATCTAATGTAATGCTTTGTACATTTCCCTGTTTGAATCCCTGCGAAGTGGAATCTCCACTTAGTGCATTTTCGGACAATGGGGTAACAGTTATTTTGTATATGCCGTCTGTTAAAGCAAGCGACGCTACATTATATTCTGTTGATTTTAATTTTTCTATGGTTTTTACAACTTCATTTTGTGAATTTGCAATTTCCACTTTGTAATAACTAGCACCACTTACACTTTGCCACGAGATATTGTCGCCGTCAATCGCTATTTTTTCGATTTTGTTTAGTTTGTAAATAAATCTAACTGAATTGATTTTTACAATAGAGTCTACACCTTCACATTCGAATTTAAAAGACATATCCGCTTTTGCCTGAGTGGACGAGTAGCCCGCTTCTGCCAGTTTAGACATAACGTCTATCGATATATCTCCGCTTTGCGTGTAACCCTTCTTTGGAGTAAGCAAATAACTTTCATTGTTTATTACCGCATAAACCTTTAATGCACCGCTAATTTCAGAAGTGTTTATTACAATAGTCGGATTTTTAGCTTGTGCAACTTTAACGGCTGACGTGTAAATGGCTGCTGAGCCCGCTAAATTTTCTCTAATGCAAGCTACTCCGTTTTGAATATAAGATTGAGTGTTGAGACTTTCGTCTATATTCCAACTTGTAATATCTCTACCGGACAACACAGTTCCCTTATCAAATGCCGGTTTTACTTCAGAATATGATGTGATAACTTTACGGACATCAACATAATTTTGTCCGCCTGTAACATCAACCTGCAAATAAACGGATTGCACTCCCGTGAGAGAAAAATTTGGATTTATTGCATAAAGTGCATCCAAAATGTTTACAGTCTTTTGTGTGTTTTTGGAGGTAGCAAGCGAAGTCAACTCATAACGAGTACCTTCGTCAAAAAACGTGATACCGAGTGACCACTTTCCCAAGGAATCTGCAACGGCAACTGTAACTTGTGGATTTCTGTCAAGATTCAACTCAAATTTTCCGCAAGCTCCTCTGCTGGAGGTTACGTTTGACGATGAGTCCGGGTTAGCAATTCGATAATCGTTTGTTGCGTTTCCTAGTGCAGTTATTGTGCCTTTTGTCGATGAAGTTCTGTTTCCGCTCCATTCGTCAAACATTTCTCCGGACACCGTTACTCCCCATTCGGTTAATTGATAATAGGTTTCAATTTGTTTTAGAGTCACTTTAGAATCGGCACTATCTAAGATTATTAAAATCTTTATGTTGTTCATTCCGGATTTTACGTCACCAGGGAATAACTTTTTCATTAGAGAAGGAATAATGAAAGTTTGCTCTGCAGTGCCGGTTATTCCGGAAGCAAATTTGTAGACATTAGTGTCGCCTTCGAACAAAACTCCTACAGAATACGAGCCTGTCACTTCCCCGACGGTAATTTTAAATACAGGGTTTCTTGTAATGTCGCTGTAGATGTTGGGACTTGCAATCGCACCAACTGTTTTTCCGCCTGCAACTGCAAATTGAGTAGTTGCTTTTGACGTGTAACTTGCTTCCGCAAGTCCGTCGGACGAATAGTCTGTGCAGTTTTCCCACAAGTTTAGATAGCCGGGAGTAAACTCGAATCCCCATTCGTACTGTTTAGGTTCGTCTACAACAGGTGCATCATAAAAATAGTAAATAGAGATATCTTCAATTGTTACACTACATCCAACATTGCCCGTTGGCAAAATCCATATTGCAACCTGCTGAATGCCTTCTTTATTAAAGGAACGATCCTCGTCCTTTATTTTTTCCATAATGTCAATACTTTGACGACCTGTACTATCTGTATCGCGTATTAGGTAATAGCCGACATTAGAACCACCCTTTACATACACTTTCAATGCCCACTGTGAACTTGTTTGTGTGACACCGAATTCCAGAATCGGGTTACGTGACAAATCAAGAGTAAAATATTTAGAAAATGCAGATGCATACGAAAGTGAGCCTGCCGCGGTAAACTTAGTTCCGTCGCCTTCCGTTGTGACATTGCAATCATATGGCAACCTTGTTCCATCCGGACCGCTGTTCCATGTTTCTTTGTTGGAGCTAAAAGCCTCACTCTGATCTTCAGCAGAATTAAATATAACAGCCTGCTCCATTTTTGATTTTGTTACACTTACTCCTAATGTGTACTTTTCTTCTCCACCGTTTTTCAACTTCATTGACAACACAATCGTTCCGCTGCCACTACGAATAGCATCATTATTGGCAACATCTATTTCTATGTAGTCAGTAGGAACTTCTTTGGAGCTGTACACTTGCTTTCCAAGCATTGTAATAGATACTTCAGAAAGACTTGTAGACGAATCTATTTGGCAATTAAGTTTGATTCTTACCTTGTTTTTAATCTTATCGCCATTTGATACGCTTACCCATTCGTTATCGTCTGAATATTGTTCAACTGTTCCCGTCAAGCTACTACGAGACGTTGCAACGTATTTACCATCCAAGTAGTAAACACCTTTCTCGGTGGTAATTTCGCCGTTTTCGGGCAGTTCGACAATAACAGTTGAAACACTTGCCTTTGCGATAAATGTAACGTCTGTGCCACTACCGCTTGTTGTAATAAATTTTTTATTGACCGCATCGTACAAGCGATTGCTTGCAGATGTTTTTGTATAACTAATTTCTTTGTCCGTATCGTACGGATTGTAATACATGTATGTTGGAAAATCTTTTGCGCCAAAGTAGTCTAATGCGTTTAAGTCTATACGTAAAACTTGTGTGACGTTTGTTGCAGAAATTGATGCACCGAACATACCTACGTGAGAAGAGCCGTACATTCCAAAGTCGGTATTCCCGTCCCAGTAGGTCAAACTGTCACCACTGGCATAAGGAGAGCGTGTCTTGTCCGTGAAATTTGTCTTTTTCCCGTCAGTTGTCCAGTGAAATCCCTTGCGATATTTACGCAAACCTTCGTACGCAATAAACCCGGATTCCGGATCTTCGGAAGAAAAGTAATTGCTTGATTGATAGTAGCCACTCCAGTGAGTACGTGTCGTTCCGTCTGACATTGTGTCGGTAATGTACTCGCCTTCCGTGGAATAATTTTCTCCGTAAAAATATCTTGCAGCATTGGACGCGTTGAGAATCCATTTTCCTATCGAATTAGCAAAACGTGTATCATACTTTACAAGAGGGAGAAATCCCCATGCAGCATCAAAAGTGTTCATTGTAAACGCATATCCGCCACCATCGGAGAGACTTCCCATAAGTCCGTATGTATGCTTGTTTCCCCAACTTTCGTTTATCATTCCCCAACCATGACGAACTTTGCTTGAGCCGTCAAGCGTCCAGTTGATATACTTTGCAATATCGTAATTTTTTCCATGCAAAGCATTAAGTTTTGCGGCAATGGGAGGGGCTAAAAATGTAAGAACTTCATAAAACGGGGAATAGGTTAAGTTGTCCAAGTAATCCATTGCCCACATACATTTTGTTAAAAATTGAGATGAATAGCTTCCGTATTCTTCATCACCATTGGACACGGCATATGCGCCATATAAAATATATGCAATGCCTGCAGCGGCATCTGGCTCTTTCCAATTACCATATGTGGCTTCGCCGGTTGAAACATTAAATCCAAAGACATCCGAGAAATCGCAGTTGGCTCCGCCTAAACCATCGACGGCTTGCATCCAGCTTTTACCCATTTCAACAATAATTTCTTTTAGGTAAGTTTCTTGAGGATAATATTCGTACAAGTTAACGAACAGACATCCCGGCAACAATGTGTACCAAAAAGAACCACCGGTTGAGGCACCTGTACTGTTCAAAACAACATTTTCGCCGCTTTGAGCTTGGTAAAATGCTACCATATCCCTCACATAGTTACGAGGCTGTTGTCCATTTACCGAATAATTTGTCATGTCAAGTCCGACTTGGGCGCCTGTAAGCACTGCGGCAATACAGTTGATACCTTCCGCGCCACCGCCTTCGAGACCGAGGTAAGATTTTATCCCCCAAAAAACATTTCCGGACTCCTCAAAAAAAGCATCAATATTTTTGGCTATATCTAATTGATTTACGGGAATTGGATTTTCTGCCAAAGAGTTTCCTTTGGAGTCGTATCCGCTGTAGACGGAACTGTTGTCCAAAATGTAATCGACGTAATTTATTGCAGTTTGTTTCCAATCTTTATATTCGTAATCTGTCGCTACGGACGGCAAACCGTCCATCCTTGCAATTGACATACTTATACTTGCCTCCGCTATTTGAGTAACGTTACTCAACAATGCTTGACAACCTAAGCTAACAACCAAAATAGATGCCAGCAATATTATGCCGATGGTTTTCCTTTTCATTGTCCTCCACCTTTGGTTAACTAAACCTTTTAACACAGTGTTTTGTCACAAAATTTGCTTTATAAAAAATCTCTATTAGATGAGGGACGTAATTGTTTTGCGTCCCCCATCGTTTGAGTTTTCACTCATTTTGTTTATTTTATGCCTCAACGTAAGCCGTAACTTTAACAAGACGAATAGATTGAACTTCTACAATGCCTGTTCCGTTTACACCAATACCAAATGCATAATTGACTGTTCCGCTTGGAGCATCTGACGAACCTGTATTGGCATCAATCTTGTTTCCGTCAACATTTACCCAAGTACGCTTAATAATTGTTTGGTTTTCCCATGTTCCGTCTGTATCGTTTTGCATAACAACTGTTTTCGTCGTTCCGTCTGCTGTTGCATACGAGCGAGATAGCCAACATTTATTTGTCAATGTTAATCCGTCAACAACAATCACAACTTTATCTGCAAGATTGATGTCAACTCCCGTAATCGGTGCCCAAACGCCCCATTCACTGTTGTTGGATATTACTGCCTTACCATCTTCCGAAAGTTTAGCAGTAACACTACCATCTCTACACTTAAACTTTGTTGAATCAACAATATCTTGTGCAGAATAATTTTCAATGTCGGTTATTGTAAACGAATATGTAGCAACATCGGAATCGAGGGTTGACTCTCCGTCTCCTTTGCCGTTTACTTTTAGTGTGTAGTTGCCCGCAGACAATTTTGCAACTGTTATTGAGCTACCTTCTGCAATGCCTGACATAGCAACCTCTTCTGTACCATACTTGTAGATTGTGTATTGATGTTGCAATGCCGATGAACTGTAAGAAATGCTGCTTCCGTCCGAGCCGACAGCGAAGTTGCTTGGGGTATCCAATTTTGTTGCAGTCGCATCCGAATATTCTTCGATATAAACAATGCGCATTCCTTTAAGTTGTACTCTTGATGATGTACCGCCTACGAATCCCATCAAGAAACGATATGCGCCTGTTCCGGCAGGAGCAGAAGCCGAACCGCTGTTTCCCGGAATTGGGTTGTTATCAACGTTTATCCAAGTTTTCCTTATTAAATAATCATAGTGAACCGGCGTAGCGCACGGAGTGTCACTTTGCATAGTAATAATGCTTGATGAACCAAAGAATGCTCTTGCAAGCCATCCTGTTGTGATGGTTACGTCTTCCATTACAACTACGGGTTTTTTTGAAAGGTCAATGGTTACTGCAGCATTACCGACTGCACCGTAATCACGGCTTCCGTCATAGTTAATTGTTGCATATCCTGTTGCTGCATCATAGTTAACCGTTGAAGATGCTTCCCAACCTGCTCCGGTAAAGTTACCGACTTGTTCTGCATTGTAGTTGGCATATTCTTTAATACTAAAGTCCCAAGTTGCCTCATCGGAATCTAATGTTGTAGTTCCGTCTCCGATTGCCTTAACCTTGATTGTGTAATCGCCTTTTGCCAAAGAAACTACCGTGTAACTCAACTTGTCCGTTGTTGTTGTTACAAAAGCGGTTTCTTCTCCGCGCTTAGCAATTACTACTTGGAAGTTTTCGCAAAGAGCATCGCCTGTCCAAGAAATGGACGCGCCGTCCGCTCCGACACCGAGATTTGCAGGAGTTGCAAGTTTTTGTCCGACTACCGGTGCAACATAGTTGTTGAGTGCAAAAATTCTTGCAGCATGGAGATATACTGATGGGCCGCCACCTGTAGGACCAACTATGAGTTTTGCCGATACTTTTCCGGAGAACGAGCCTGACGGGATTTTCTTTGTAACAGGCTTGTTGTCGCGAACGTCACCGGTTATTCCAATCTCGCTATCATCGTTTACGTTTATACTTGCAAAGTAAGCATTGTCTACGTTGTAGATGTCCAAAGAAAGAACGGGGTTAAGGCTGTAATTTAAATCGAAGCTTTTGCTTGCTGCTTTTCCCCAACCGTCTTGCGGGGTTGTTATCTTTGCAATTCCATTTTCCAGTGAAGCAATACCGTGGTCAGCATTGTCAAATTTTGCAATATCTTCTGCCAAAAACTCTTGAATTTTGGTGTATGTTATGTTCAAAGCAGACGAATAGTCAGAATCTTTGCAACCTTCGGCAGATGCCATTACATATACGGTGTAGTCGCCTGTGTTTAATGAAACAAAGCCTAAGCTTACTTCGTTGCTTGTTGAAACAATTTCACAAACTTTTTCAGCTGTTGCTTCAGCTTCAAGTGCAACTACTTTTATGGTATAGCTTTCTGCACCGGTAACAGCATTGAAAACGATGTTTCCGCATTTGTCATCTGTGCCGACAGCTACATTTTGCGGAGTTGTGAGCTTTTCAAATGCCTTTACGATAATTTTTCTTTCAAGAGTGTAAGCATCTCCGTTTGCATCCTTAACTGCCTCTCCATCGCTAAATGCACCGATGGTAACGGCATACTCGCCCGCAACAGCCTTGTCAAAAGAACCTTTGCCTACAAGTTGTACGCTGTATTCGGCAAAATCGTCATCCTTGGCAGCAATTCCTGCAAGCATAGCTCTTTCAATTTCATCATCAGTTTGAGTTGTATTTAATTCAATATAAACATTTTTTATCGTTACTTCGTCATTGCAATAAAATGTAATGTTAATAGGATGAGCCGTTACGATGACTTTACGATCTGCGGTAACTTCGGTAGTAGCATTAGACTTTACAATTTTTCCGTCTTTCTTTACACCGAGAACTACTTGGTATTCACCTATCTTGGCATTGTTTACACTGCTTCTATCTTTAATGTAAACGGTAAAGCCTTCGCCTGCACTAACTCCGGCAAGCAATGCTTCGTCGGAAACTTCAGCACCTTCGTCAAAACTTAATTCGGTGTTGCCGGTAATGACAACATCGGCATAATAGTTTTCAACAATATTGATTTTTCTACTTAGTGTTTGGTTTTCGCCATCGTCATTTTTAATAATTTCGCCTTGAGCATCTTTAAATCCAATGACAACTTGATACGAACCTATGACGGCAACATCAAGTGCCGACTTGTCGGCAACATATGCACTAACAGCATCATCACCATACTTGGCAGAAATTCCGGCAAGCAATTGTTCGTCTGTGACAACGGAATCTTGTCCAATTGTCAATTCGTCTCCGCCTGTAACTTCAAATTTCTTTTCCACAGGGCTAGGAGTTGGAGTGGGATCATCCGGGGTCGGGTTAACGTTGCATGCAACCAATCCGAAAAGTAAAGCCACACAAACAATTACAACAAATAGTCCAATAATTCTTTGCTTTTTCATTTTTTTCTCCTTTTGTATTTTTCGACACATATTTCTCTATCTGTGCCTTATAAAATAATTTTAGCACACGGCAAAGTCAATTTCAATATCTAAAACTACTATGTTTTTGTCAAAAACTACTTTTTTATTTTTCAAATTTTGCTATGTCACAATGTTATAATAAAGTGCTTTTTGTTTAATAATAAAAGAAATAGTGAAATGAAAATACCTACTTTAAAAAAATAAATTGAATCATTAAATAAAAGTGTTTGCACAGCAAAGAAAAAGCCGAGCGTTTTATATATGCTCGGCAGTATGTTTTAGATAATATTCTGTTTGTCAGTTGTTTCTTTTACTACCGATAAATTTGTAAATAATTTATCTGATGACACAATATTCTTCTCTCAAGCCGAGAGATTTTGAACGACGTAATAAAAAAAATACATACTACATAAAAAACAACAGCCATACTTTTTCAAAACAACAAATAGTATGGCTGTTAAGTTTGTTAAAATAAGTTAAATTGTCTACTGAGAAAAGAGAAAATTACAGTCTCTCTTCTTCTACAAAATAGCGGTAAACTGCCGCTGTCCAACCCATCATAGGCATGGTTGCATATTCGCTTGTTACGGCAATTTCGCCGGTTAAAGCATCATACTTTTCCCAAAGTCTGCCCGTTTCGTCAAATATCTTTTTGGCAACATTTACATACTTAGTCGCTATGCGCTTGGCATCTTCGTTTAGACCGATATTTTTTAGTCCCATGTATGCAAGACAGGTTGCTGCAGGCCACATGTAATGATAGTCCCATTGATAAAACACCGTATCTTGACGTTCTTCGCAAGCAGACAAACCATATTCGAGTTCGAGTCGCTTTAATACCTTAAGTGCGCCTTCTTTATCGTTTGACACACCAAACGTGTACGGATAAAGCGATGCGGCAGACAAGATTTCGGAGTGTTCGCCTGTTTCCATGTTGTAGTCAAGATAAATGCCGTCTTTTGTAAGATAGTATTTGTTCATCAACTCTTTTCGCTTTGCAGCGTTACTATTGAACTTCTCCGCTTCGCTGTTGCGGTCAAGTAATATTAACAACTCGGCAGTCTTTTTTTCCATATCGTAAAGCAAACAATCAAGATCGAGATGCGAAAATTTGTGCGCATCGATTTTGCTGTCTTTTGTTTTGAAACGCATGTTGAAATCAAGTCCGCTCTCTGCAATTGCCATGATATCTTTTCCGATACGAATTTGATCTTCTTCGTTGTCGCTTGCCTCACAAACTCTTTCGTGATGCCATTTGTAATTGTTTAAAATTTCTTGTTTACTGCCATGCGTGCCGTAGGAATTAAGTCCTATTGCATTTGTACGTTTTGTTTGCCAAAAGTCATATTCCTTTAGTATTGTTGCAATATAATCTTCGATAATCGACTTGTCGCCCGTAGTTTTGTAGTAATCGTAAATCATGCGGGTGAAAAACGGCGGTTGGGATCTATCTAAAATATAATTTGCGTTAGGCATAAAACCAAGCGCATTTATAAACTGTGCAATGTTGTCTATGTTGTTTTTTGCCTGATCCGTAAAGCCGTCAAGCATTAAACCGATGTTGATAAAATAGGTATCCCAATAAAACATTTCCGTATAATGTTCGGTTGCGCAAGGCGAGACGTACGGGTGATTGATTTTTACTTCCCCTGTTAGTTCGCTTGCGGGGTGAAATGTTTTTGTCCAATTTTCTTTAATGTATTTTGATACTTTATCCATAAAAATTTTCCTTGATAATAAATATAGAGCTATTAAAATTATTTTACTACTTTTGCTTAAAATATGCAACGGGTATGTAAACTTAAGTACTTTTACCGTTAAATAGATTTGGGGAGCCGTATTAAAGCGACTCCCCAAGTCAAAGCTTTATTTAATTGTTTTTACTTCAATATGCCGGTGAAATTGGAGATTTGTATTGCATTCCACCCTTCTTCGTCAACAATAATTGTCAAAGCTTCTTCCCCAGACAAAACACTCTCGCTCAATGTTGCCGTCAATTTAATACTTGACGGGTCATTCATAGCATGTATTACAAGTTGTCCGTTTGATACTACTGCGGTACAATAACCATTGCCTACGTCACTAGCTACAAAACTTTTTTCTGTTCCGTTTATCGTTAATTTAAGGCTACTACCACCTATACCCATATAGAATCCAAATTGAACATTATTATACAAGTTGTAATTTATTTTTGGCAAAGTGATTGTGTGATTGCTTCCTTCTCCATCCAATGTTGTTTGAACAAATTGCTTTAATTGGAAACTATTGTCATTTTGATACCATGAATCTGCTTTCTCTGTTACAGCTCCAAATGATTTGTCGCTGCATGATATTTCGCCACTACTTACATCATATATAAATCTTTCTCCGGCAAATTTGGTCTTTAACGCATTTACTTTTTCGGTCGGCATTTCGAAAATTCCAAACGACTCGGTAATGTTGTTGTTTGCAATGTAGCCAAGGTAATTTACAAATGCAGTGTAAGCTTGTGATTCGTTTTCGGTTGTTACGTCTTCGGCAGCAATCAAAGCGTCGGCATAAGATTTTGCAACGTAGTCTTTAATATCTGCACTGCCTGCTTTTAATATGCAACGCATCTCGGTAATTTTGAAGCATCCGTATCCGTTCATAGCAACATCTATCTTCAAACCGGATTTTCCACACAAAACATCGGCAGGCAACATTATATCTACTAATTTAGTCCCGTTTTGGATATATACGGACAAAACACCATTTTCTACATAGAAGAACAAATAATGCTTTTCTTTTGAAATTTCAGTGTCGTATGCACTATAAGTAAAATCATTTGCAAAATCGGACCATACACAGAAACGCACTGACGAGAATAAGTTATAATCGATAGCCGGCATAGTAATATGCGCATCGCCGGTCATGTTTATTTCGAAAATTGTGCAATTTTTTGTGAATCTCTGTGTGCTATCCGAAGCATCCATCGCCGTTTTATCTGCATTTAGGGAATAATATAGCCAATCTCCCGGTTCTTGGGAATCTTTCCAATTATATGCACTCGAATCTGTGTTTTTCTTAGTAACTGCAACTTCGTACAACTCACCTTCCAAGTATTTACGAAGGTAAGAAACCTTTTTAGGTTCGGTGTAAGCCGATTTTTCTTCATCGGTGTACTCACTGTCGATATATGCGAGATAATCTACCAAAGCATTGATGGTTTCTGCTTTGTTGTCATCGTTTACAGCAGTGTATTCCGGCAAAGTTTCTGCAGTGTAGTTGAACACTTTTTCAGCAGTGCCTTGTTTGTGGTTGGCATCGCCTGCTGCCGTAGCGATACATTTGTAAGCAGAAGTTGCACTTGGTGTTGACCAAGCAGAAGGTTCTCCGCTTGCCGTAAATTCGCCGTTTTCGTTTATGGTTCCGGCAACGTATGTGAATGTTACATCGCCAATTACAGAATCACTTGCCACCGGGTTAGGTGCCTTGCCGTACTTGACGTCAAGCGATTCGTTTGTGATGGTAAATTCGTTTTTAGCTTTTGCAATGGAAACAGCTACGTTGCCACCTTCGATAGCATTGTAGTTTTCGTCAAGCTCTACTTTGTAGTAAACAGTGTAGTCGCCTGCGTTTGTTCCTTGTGGTACTTCGGCAGCGTAGGTTTCGCCATCAAGACTGTACTTAATTGCGCCGGCAGTTACACTACCTGCTTCTACAAGTACTTGTGCTTCTCCGTTGTAAACAAGT
>CAVEYD010000002.1:0-8347 GCA_963619835.1 bacterium
AAACCCACGAAGATTGCAAAAATCCACCCGCTCGGCGGATGGATTTTTCATAATACAAGATGAACTTGCAAAGGAATCTCAGTCGATAAAACTACTTGAGAAAGAAAAACGACAACCGGAAACGGCTTTAAATAACCTTATGTCGGCAATAGAACAAGGAATTATTTCAAATACAACAAATAAGCGTCTTCATGAATTGGAAACAAAATTGGAAGAAACCGAAAACAATATTCTTAAAGAAAAAGCAAAAGCAACACACACATTGACTCGCAGTCAAATGAAAGAGTACTACTTGAAAGCACTGAAACTTGAACCTCAATTACTAATAGATTATCTCGTAGAAGAAATAGTGCTTTACGATGACAAAGTAGTAATAAAATACAATTCCCCGATAAAGAACGGTCCCGATGAAAGTCGGGACTTTTCTTTATGTGAAAGCATTTCCAAAATGCGAGTTGTTATCCAAAACAAGAAAAAGCCAGTCTATAAAGAAATTCTAGTTATAAAAACAATATAGCAAAACGTATATTTCAAAATGTTGTTTTGACAATAAAAAAAACTAAAACTTACTTCATACTAGAAGTTCGTTTTAGTTTTGTAATGGTGGACGATACAGGACTCGAACCTGTGACTTCCTCCACGTCAAGGAGACACTCTCCCAGCTGAGTTAATCGTCCAACTTGCTTATATGATAGCATAAACTTGGCATTTTGTAAATCGTTTGTACAAAATTCCTTGCAAAGTGATGCAACAGCTTGTGTTTTAACATGCTGAGCGAAGGGAAACTTCACACATCTTTATAGTTTTTAATGTGTGCTTTTATTTAGTTTCCCCTTCTCCCATGTTTTACAATTACTTTGCTTTTGGCCTTAAACGGCATTTGTCGTACACCACTTTACTTGTCGGCAAATATGGTGTTGAGCGTTTTTACTATTTCGTCTACACTTATGGGCTTAGCAATGTGTCCGTCCATACCGACCGCAAATGCCGCCTTTTTGTCTTCGTCAAAAGCATTGGCGGTCATGGCAACTATCGGAACGTTTGCCTTGCCCAAATCGGCTAAAGAACGAATTGCCTTAGTTGCTTCGTAACCATTCATCATAGGCATTTGAATGTCCATAAAGATCAAATCATAGTAGCCTGCGGGGTGCGATTTAACACATTCTAACGCTTTGCTTCCGTCAACTGCTTTTTCAATGACAAAGCCCATACTGTCAAATATCGCAACGGCAATTTCCATGTTGAGTTCATTATCTTCGACAAGAAGCAATCGCTTGCCCGACATGTTTATATTTTTGCCTTCCACAAGCTCAACCGCACCACTTACAACCTTCTTTGTTGTAATCTTAAACTCAAGTGTTACGGTAAAAGTTGTACCTTTGCCGAGTTCGCTTTGCACTTTGATGTCACCTTTCATAAGGTCTACCAAGCTTTTTGTTATCGACATCCCTAAGCCTGTGCCTTGCGTATGACTTACGGTTGAAGATTTTTCTCTTGCAAACTGCTCGAACACATGACTTACAAATTCTTTGCTCATGCCGATACCGGTATCTTGAATTATAAAGTCGAAATATGCATAGCCTTTGTGTGGAGATTTTCTTTCATGAAGGACAAATGTTACCGTTCCCCCTTCCGGAGTAAACTTGACCGCATTTGCAAAAATGTTCATGATTATGCGATTTACGTGAAGCGCATCGGCATACACATACGGGTGTTCTACTTCCGTTTTTTCAATATAGGTTAGATTTTTCTCATCCATATCTGCCTTGACAACATCTTTAACAAGTTGCATTTGATCGTAGACACATACGGGAACGTCTTCTATTGTTACTTTGCCGTTTTCAATACGACTCATATCTAAAACGTCGTTGATAAGGGCAAGCAAGTGCTGACTTGACTGCTCTATTTTGTCTAGATAGCTTTTTGTTTTGACTTTGTCGTCAATGTTTTTTTGTGCCAGATCGGTAAAACCTATAATGGCATTCATGGGGGTGCGAATATCGTGAGACATATTGAAAAGAAATACTCGCTTGGAACGATTGGCCGATTCGGCAGCATCTACAGCCTTTGTCAGTTCGGCATTTTTACTTTCCAATTCCAACTTGTAAGCATGTTCTTGTTCTTCCTGTTCGTAAATCAATTTGTTTGTTGCACGAATTCTAATTAGTTGCACTACCGCAATTGCAAAAATATAAAGCGTGATTGCAACTGCTACTACCGGAAATACGTTTTTGTACATTTGCTCTGCAGAAATAAGGGCACAAACATAGAACTCGCGTCCATGACTGTACAAACCAAAATAACGAAGCGACTCTCCGTCTTTTTTTACAGTTATCATAGTGTCGGCATTACCGGAAGTGCGAATGCTGTTTACAAGCGCTTTGTCTTTTTGAGAAATCGTATCCCTTTGAAAGTTTTTGTCGTTAGATGCAATTATATCGCTGCCATCCATAACGACAAACGTACTTAGCTCGGAATCGTAGCCGTCTAAAAGATTTTGTATGGAAAGAATTGACTTTACAGCAAATTCTTTAGTTGTGTGACGATACACCAAAAGTGCACCTGTCGAACACTTTTCAATTGCTACATCTACATAAGATTCATCGTCAAGCTTGATGCGCTTAACATAAGCATTGTTGTCGTGTTGCATCACTCTAACAACTGAGTCTTGATTTAGTTTTTGTTTAAAACTCTCGTAACCGACACCATCTTTGGCGTACTCTGCCGTAACATTGCAGTTTGTGTCAAGAATTGTGATTCCGGTTGCCGCAAGTTCTTCGGCATGCTTTTTTAAATGTTCTTGTGTGGGCTCTTCTTCGCAATCCTTAATCAACTTTGCAGTTTCTGCCTTTCGCATAAGGCTTTTAACTTCTTCCGTATTGTTAAATTCGACATAATTTGTGTACTGCTTTTTTATGTACTCGATATCAGTTGTAAGTTCGATAGCGTGATTGTTTCGTGCAACCGAAATGCCGACAAACATTACCGCAAGCGCAAACACAACGCCTATTGCAATAACAGTTATAACAAAAGGTTTACTAAAAACAGTGCTTAAGCTTTTACTCCTCAATGTCGTCACCTCCCAGATATCTATCCGCATCGTCGAGATAACGTTTTATGATGCTAGCAAGAGTTCCGTCCTTGCGCATCTCTTTAAGCAATTCGTTTAACTTTGCACACAATGTTTCGTCACCATTTTTAGAAAATGCAACACCTACACCTGCATGTAGCAGAGGCTCGTCTAAAATGACAAATTTAGTGTCGTAGTCCTTCATGTACTGAGCAACAACGGGTTCGTCCGCAACAAGTGCGTCTATGTAGCCACAACCCAAAGCGGCAAAAGGTAAGTTGTTGTCTTCGTAACTAACTACTTGAATATTTGACGGAACACTTGCATTTTGATGATTTAGCAATATTGTTTCGGCAGAGCTTGACGACTGTACGGCAATAGATTTTCCGTACAGATCTTGTAAAGAATTGATTCCGCTACCGCTATTAACTGCTACAACCTGATTGCTGTTTAGGTACGGTCCAACCCAAAGATAGTCGTTTTCGCGTCCTTGCATGGTAAACGCTCCGGCAACACAATCGATCTCGCCGGAATCAAGCATAGCATCTCTGTCTTCCCAATTGATGGTGATAAGTTCAATGCCATATCCTGCACGACTAAAAACTTCTCGCAAAACATCTATGTCGATGCCTGTTGGATTTCCGCTGTTGTCCATGTCGGTAAAAGGCGGATAATCTTCACTTCCTACTTTGATAACCGGACGTTCGTCTAAACTCGACTCGCCGTTTGAATTACAAGACACAAAGCAAAACACAAAAATAATGCAGAGAATTGCAGACAATAGCCGACAAACAAGCTTTTTTATGAAATTGTTTCTTTGTGCGGCAAAAATATTCATTAAAATTTCCCCTTTATTTCGTATATTGTATCATATTTGAAATACGTTGTAAATAGTGATTTTTTACGAAAAAAGCCCACACTTAAACTTTTGCAAGTAAGTTGGGCTGTGATTGTTAAAAAAACATACGTATGCGAATTTACACTACATTTTTGAGCGTTTATGTTTGTAAAACAAACAAAAATCTTTTGCTTAGTCTAAGTTTTGTTTGATAAGTTCGCAAGTGCGATTGTACTCGGCTTGCAAACTCGGCAAAGCTTTTTTGCCTTCGTCCAAGTTGCCTGCACGCAACAACTCGGTTACGGCTGAGGCTTTTTCAAACAAAAATTGCAAACCAAGGTTTGCCGCAACGCCTTTTAACGTGTGTGCACAACGGAAAGACGTTTGTACATCGTTGTCATTTAATGCAGAAACAAGTTGGTTAAAACTATCGTCACTTAAAAACTTGTTTAAAAACTTTTCCAAAAAAGCTTGACTTCCGCCAAGACGAGAAAGAATTTCGTTGGCATCTCCGCCAACTTGCTTGTAAAACTCTTGTAAATTACTCATAAAATTTCTCCGTCATGCAAAAATTTCTATAAAAGTATACAATAACAAAAAGCGATTGTCAATACGTAATTTTTGAAAATTCTAAAGTTTCACAAACATATATTTCAACTTTTGAAAAAATCTCAAACAAGTAATTGCGTAAGAATAAACATAAAAACGGCAAACAAATAATGTTTGTTGCCGTTTTTATAGTTTTTGAATAATTTTTTAATTGTTTTATCTCTTTTTGGTAAAATGTCCAACCACGAATATGTATTCCGAACCGTCTTCCGGCCAAATTGCCATGGCTCTTGCTTGATAGGGAATGAGTTTTCCGTTAATACGAAGTTTAACCGGAATTGCCGCTATGGGATCTTCACGTGTGGTTTGGTGAAGTGCCAAACGCAGCATGTCCCAATAGGCTATCGGCAAAATGTTGTCCGGGCTTTCTCTTGTGGTGAATACCACTTTGTGCATGGGACCTTCGCCCTTTTTGGAATACACAAAAGATGCTTTGTGCAACAAAACGTCGTACTCAAATTGAATACCGTCACAACACTCCATAAAGAAATCCTTTTTCTTGCGTTCGTTGTCCATCATGCGACGAAGTGCATTGCCTTGAGGCAAATCGTTGTCGATAAGCAATTCGTCGGTAATATAGGCGGCTTCGCGTTGAAAATCGTATGTTTCTCCGGTATCTTTTAGATTTTGAAGTTCGTTTGAAATATCGTTTAGACATTGCATCAAAAGCGGATTGAATTTTCCGCAATCGCCTTGAATGATCATCTTTTTAGCTACAGAATGGGGGTAAGCATTTTTGTAGCAACGAACACTTGTTAAAGCATCGTAAGCATCGGCAACCGACACTACTTGCGCTTCAATAGGAATGTTGTCTCCGACTAATCCGTCCGGATAACCGTTTCCGTCGTATTTTTCGTGATGCCAACGGCAAATATGCCTTGCTGTGCGAATAAAAGCACTGTTTTGATCTAAGCCTACACTTTGCAAGATGTTGTCACCTTCGACCGTGTGCGACTTCATTACTTCCCATTCGTCCGCAGTAAGTTTTCCGGGTTTGTTGAGAATAGCATCGGGAACTTTGATTTTGCCGATATCGTGAAGTGCCGAAAGAGAACTGATAAGAGCAATATCCGTTTTGGTTAAGTTGTACTTGTCAGTGATTTGGACAAGACGTTGTAAAAGCAATTTTGTGATAATTTGAACGTTTAATGTGTGACTGCCTGATTCGTGATTGCGCAATTCGATGATATTGCTGAAAATATTTATCATTGAATTGTTTACTTTTTCACGGTCGTACACCTGGTTTTCGACAAGCTGAATAAGCTTTTTTTGATGGGCATACATCATAAGCGTGTTTTCAACGCGGCGCTGTACCACTATTGTACGAAACGGACGACTGATATAATCGACAACTCCCAACCTGTAAGCTTGTGCAATAAATTCCGAACCGTCTTCCGCCGAAATGATAATTACAGGGAATTCCTCTATCCAGTGGCGCTCGTTCATTACCTTTAGCACTTCAAAGCCATCCATTTGGGGCATGTTTAAGTCCAAAAGAATAAGATCAATGTTTTCGTCGCCACGAAGAATATCTACAACTTCCACACCGTTTTGAGCATACACAAAGTCGTATCCGTCGCCAAGCATTTGACTGAGCATTTCGCGATTCATAGCCACGTCGTCTGCTATCAAAATTCTGCTTCTTTTCATTTTTTACCTCAGCATTTTTTATTACAAAAAATTCTACAATGTTTTAATGTTTTTACAACGTTTCAATTTCTTATAAAATTTACTTTTTTGCAACACATTGTCCTAATACGTTGCAAAGTTGTTCGGCATTGACGGGTTTTGCCAAGTGGTAATCCATGCCGGCGTCAAGCGTGCGTTTGCGCTCTTCATCGAAGGCATCGGCAGTCATTGCAATGATGGGGATCGTTTGAGAATCGGATCTACCGGATTCACGAATAAGCTTTGTGGCTTCTATTCCGTCCATAACAGGCATTCTTATGTCCATGAGAATTGCATCAAACGTGTGTTCTTTTGACGAAATAAAGGCATCTACAGCCTTCCTACCGTCTTGTGCGGTGGTTACAACGCATCCTTTGCCTTCCAAAATAGTTTGGGCAACGTAAGTGTTGAGTTCGTTGTCCTCAACAAGCAAGATTTGCATACCGGAGATATCGCCTTGAGCATTTGTCTTTTCTTCTTCCGACAACTCTTCGTTAGCAACAACGTCAACGTAAAAATTAACTTCAAATTCCGTACCCTTTCCAAGTTCGCTCTTTACGGAAATTGTACCATCCATGGCTTCGACAAGATTTTTTACAATGGACAACCCCAATCCGGTGCCTTGAGTGGCACCTATTACTTCGGAATGCTCGCGTGCAAAAGGCTCAAACAAATGTTTTTGGAATTCCTCGCTCATTCCTATGCCGTTATCTCGCACAATAAATTGAATTTTTAGACGTCCGTTTTCAACTTCCTTGTTGTTTACTTCAAACCAAACATCTCCGCCTTCCGGAGTAAATTTAGCCGCATTGGACAACAAATTAAAGAAGACTTGATTGAAACGTAGTTTGTCGACAGAAATTGTGTATTGCCCCGGGTTAAGTTCCGGATGGAAATTTAAGTGTTTAGATTCCATTAGCGGATTTATAACCGTTTCGACTGTCTTTAAAAACTGTGAGCGAGTTAAGTTTTCCTTGTGCAAAACAACTTCACCGCTTTCGATACGACTCATATCCAAAATGTCGTTGATTAGTCCAAGCAAAAACTTTTCGGAAATTTCCATTTTGCTTAGATAATCTTGTATTTTTAGCATGTCCGTTTCCTTTTGGGCAAGACTTGTCAAGTTGATAATAGCATTCATGGGGGTGCGAATATCGTGCGACATGTTGGACAAGAATTTTGTCTTTACTTGATTTGCTTCCTTGGCTTGCAACGTTGCAAATTGTGCCTGACCGAGTGCAGATTGAATTGCACGTTGATGCTGTTCGCCTATAGATTCCGCCTCGCGAGATGCCATAAAGAAAAACGCAAGAAGAGCAACTATTGTCGAGCAGAACGGATTAAACGGGAAAACAGTTCCTACTTTTGAAAGGAAGAAGTAGTTTATTACAAAACCAACAAGCGGAATTAACGAAATAAACACCGACTGTTTAAAGTAAGGCTCCTGACTTTGTTTTTTACGTAAAATAATTGCTATTGCATCGCCAATAGGTTCAACATAATAGAAGAAGTTTAAAATCGAATAAAAAGTGTACAAAACTCCGCGTTCGTACCAAACGTCGGCATTACCACCGTTGATTTTCCACAACAAACCGGTAAAAGGAGAAATAATTACAACGACTGCTAAAAATACAAGCGGAACAAACTCTATTTTGCGAACAATCGGGGAATATGTACTACCAACATAGTTGCGTACAAAAATGTGCCAAGCAAATGGCAACGCAATGTAAATTATATAGAATATAGGAATCCAAATTCTAAAAAATCCAATTGGTCTGGGCACAGAGTTGTCTGCAATAATCCAAACCATATCTGCAATAATGTACGCCACAGTTGCAAACAAAAGCGTCAAACATCTCATGCGACTATTCTTTTGTTTAATAGCAGTGAGTGTGCGAGAGATAAGTATCGCCAAAATAACGAGCATTGCCGTTGAGCTTAGTATATAGGTACTTACGATATTGATACGTACCACCTCCTGATGTTGTCATGCTAAGTTGTGCCTTATTTATTTTGGCAATTTAACATGTTTTCCAAAAAATTTTTGCACTTTTTGTTTATTACTGAAAAAATTGTATGTAAAATTTGCTTTTACAATAAACAACAAGCGCAAATTTTCACTTTTGCCCTATTTTATCAAATAAAAAAGTGGTTGTAAATAC
>CAVEYD010000002.1:8357-56448 GCA_963619835.1 bacterium
AATAAATATTAAGCTTGTTGAGATGCAGGCATGTTTTCATCGGGCGGGGCTTCTTCGGTTTTTTCGTACTTTTTACCATCCTTGTGAAGCTTGACTGCAAGCCAAATTGCTCCTGTTGTGGATGTGATTATCCACGAAATAGGATACAAACTCAGTAAAAACCAAAATTCTTTGTAATTTGGGAAAACAAGATAAATCCAAATTACACGATAAATACAAGTGCCTACAAGTACAATCAGCATGGAGGTTATCGAATAACCTATTCCACGCAAACTAAAAGTTACAACTTCCATTACACCGTCCAAAAAGTAAGTTCCGCAGACAACAAGCATACGTTCGAACGCATAGCCGATAATTTGACTTAGCTCATCTTGCGATGCGGAATTGTCGGTGAAAATTCGGCAAAGCGGAGTGTGTAACAAAATTGCCATCCAACCGACAAAAAGAGATGATCCGACAACAAGAGCCATGGTTATGGCAACAGCTTTACGAATACGGGTGTAATTTTTTGCGCCATAGTTTTGTCCGACGGCGGTAAGTCCGGTAAGTGTAATTGCATTTATTGTTGCATATACATAGCCTTCAATTTGTGCAGAAACTGCGCTTCCGTTTGCAACAGTACTACCGAATGCATTGATTGCCGATTGCAATAAAACGTTTGTTATACTGAAAAGCGCTCCTTGTATTCCGCTTGGAACACCATAACGCAAAATTTCTTTAAGTGCTTGACTGTCGATTTTTAAATCTTTGAAAGAAAGTTTTATAAATCCTTTGCTTTTACACAATGTGATTACGACCAAAACAGCAGATATCGCTTGACTGATGATGGTTGCCAACGCAACACCGGCAACCTCCATTTTAAACACAACTACCGAAACAATGTTTACAATAATGTTGATCACTCCCGATAACGTTAAAAACATTAACGGACGTTTTGTATCACCTACTGCACGAAGCATGGATGCGCCAAAATTGTAAACCGTGTTAAACGGCGCACCGAGGAAAATAATTTGCAAATAAGTTGTGGCATAATCGATATGCTCGGCATTGGTGTGCATAAGTGTGAGCAACGTGCGAGCAAGGGAACATCCCACAACCGCAATAAGAACTCCACTGATTACACTAAGCACCATTGCCGTATGCAAAACTTTGTGTGCGTACTCTTGTTTTTTTGCTCCGTAAGCCGAAGAAAGAACAACTCCCGCACCGCCGGAAAGTCCTATTGCAAGATTGATTATCAAAGAGTTTAGTGCACCCGTTGCACCGACAGCACCGACAGCATCGTTGCTTACAAATTTGCCGACAACGATCATGTCTGCAGAGTTAAACAAAAGTTGCAAAATCGACGTAAGAACAAGAGGAATTGCAAATGAAATTATTTGCGGGAAAAGATTCCCGACGGTCATATCTATTTCGTGTTTTGATGGTTTTGTTAGAAGCATATTTTTACCTTAAATATTGAGATAAATGTTTTACCACATTATTTGCTATTTTGCAACAAAAACAACCACTCGTTTTAATGAATTTGTAAAATTTTAAAAAATAGATCTATCGTTAAACATTGCGACTTGTAGCTTAGTTTTGCCACCTATTGACTTTTGGAGATAAATTTGTTATGCTTGAAAAAGTGATTTTATTTGCAACGGAGGTTGTTGTGAGCACAGCAGTTATCGCATCGAATTTGTGTAAATCGTACAAAAAAGTAAACGCCGTACAAAACGTGTCGTTTACAATAAATCAAGGGGAAATTGTAGGGCTTATAGGTAAAAACGGGGCCGGAAAAACAACTTTGATTAGACTTCTTTCCGGACTGACTAAGCCAACAAGCGGGCAATTTTTGTTGCTTGACGGACAACCTCGCAACGATTACGATGTTGCGGCAATTGTAGAAAGTCCGCCAATTTACAAAAACATGACGGCAATGGACAATCTCGAAGCGCAAAGTTTGCTTCTTGGATTGCCTATCGACAAAGAATACATGGCTCAAACTTTAAATCTTGTAGGGCTTGATCCAAACAACAAACAAAAAGCGAAAAATTACTCTTTGGGAATGAGACAGCGTCTTGCAATTGCAATAACACTTATTGGCAAACCTAAACTTTTGTTGCTTGATGAACCGACAAACGGATTAGATCCTCAAGGAATACGCGATATGCGACAAATTTTTGTCGATATAAACAAGCAACTTGGCACTACACTGCTAATTTCCAGCCATATTCTTTCCGAACTTGGCAAATTTGCAACACAATTTTTGTTTATGGACAAAGGGTGCTTGATAAAAGATATTTCGGCAAGCGAACTTCTACAAGCGAAAAGCAAAAAAATTAAACTTAGTGTCAACAACGTGGATGCAGCTAAAAGCATTTTGGACTCTCTTGGCGTTTGCAAAATAATTTCATCCGAGTTTGTTGAATTTTCCGGAGAGGTGCCTGCAACTCAACTTGTTGTGGCATTGGCCAACAACGACATTGAGGTAAAGTCGTTTGCAACCGTAGGGGACAACTTGGAAGATTACTTTTTGCAACTCATTGCAGACAACGGAGGCGAAAAATGATTAAAATTTTGAGAATGGAATTTTTCCGCCTAAAAAAATTTAAAACATTTTTTGTGCTACTGGGTGTAGTCGTACTACTAAAGTTGCTTTCATTTTTGATTGTTTTGGGCTCTTCGTGGATTTTGACAGGTGAGACAAGCCTTTGGAGCGGAACCGGATTGCTGTATATTAAAACCATCTCCTCGCTCGGTTCGACAACAGACTTGCTTGCACTAATTTGCACGGCAGTTTTTTTGTCGAGAGAGTTTAGCGACGGACCTATAAGGAACGCTATCCTTTCCAACAAAAGCCGCACCACTATTTACTTTTCCTATGGGGTTGTGGCATTGTTTATCGGCGTTGTTTTTTGCTTGACAGAATACATAGTGCAAGTGGCATTGTTTTCCACTTTGGGGTTTGCAGTGTCGTTAAACGTTGTTTTACGTGAATGCTTTGAGACTTTTGTAGTATCGCTATTTCTTACAATCTTTTCGCAAAGCTCAGTAGTGTTATTTTTGTTTTGCACACGTAAGACGGCGACTACAATTATCCTTCCGGTACTTGTTGCGCAAATTGCTCCTGTTAACATTGCAAGTATACTCCTTTCGCTAGCTGAGGCCGATATAATAAAAGAAAACGCAATTGATTGGTTGCCTTTTTTAAACGTAACAATGTTTGAGAATTTGACCGAGCCGAGTGCAACCCTTGTGTTACAAATACTGATGTATCTTGTGCCACTTTCGGCACTGTTTGTGTATTTAGGATGGAATTCGTTTAGAAAAGCCGACTTAAAATAGGAGAAATTATGAAAAGAATAATTAGAGAGAGCGTGTTTGAAACAAACAGTTCAAGCACTCACGCAGTAACAATAAAAAGAAAACAACCCGATGAAAAATGGCGTAACATTTCGGAAATGTACAACTCCGAGCGTGAAATACGTTCTCCGTTAGAAAAAATGCTTTTTACTTGGGCTTTTGAGTGCTACGACTTTCAAGCGTGCGAAATAGCTTGGGCAATTAACGACGACACAGACGAAGAGACCGCAAAGGAATACAAAGAGGCACTGCAAGAAGCAACGCAGGGACATAACCTTTTTAAAAGAGTGTTGCTTGAAGAATGTGGTAAGTATCAAATTTTTAACCACGAAGAAGCTTTGGCACTTATGAATAATGCCGAAATGGACAGCTACAATCACCCTGTTTGTTGCAGATACTTTTGCAATGATGTGTTAGATTATTGCACATGCAACATTGATTTGTTTGAAATAGGCTACTTTTTACTTGGAAGACATTTCCGCGGGGTATATGAAACAGAAGACGGAATGAGGCTATTTGCCGAAAAACTGTTTGATAAAAACGTGTACTATCTACTTAAGGAAAACAATCTTGGCGGAATTGACAACGTCTGCTATTTGATTAATTAACATGGAACTACTACGCAAATATAAAAACGGCAATTACACCGTTTGCCTGTACTCCGATGGCACAAAAGAAATGGCCACAGACGAAGAAGAATTCATTTCGAATTTTCCGGACAGCATTGACTTAAAAATAACAGACTACTGTGATCAAAATTGCCCGATGTGTCACGAAAACTCACTATCAAATGGCAAACACGCCAACCTTGACGCTCCGTTCTTAGGTAAATTACATGCAGGAACAGAACTTGCTATCGGTGGAGGCAATCCACTGTCGCATCCGCAACTAGTTGATTTTTTGCAAAAACTGAAAGTAATGGGCATTGTTGCTAACATAACAATAAACGAAAAACATTTACTTACAAACATGGATTTTGTGCAATCGCTCGTGTCTCAAAAACTTGTTTACGGTGTTGGAATATCGCTAAATGAGTATAGTAAAAAAACTTTTGAATTTGCAAAAACCAACAGTAACATTGTGTTACATGTTGTTTGCGGTGTTGCCGACTTGGACAAATTACTAACAAACTGCGACGAAAAATTAAAGATTCTGCTGCTTGGTTATAAGAAATTTGGCAGGGGAGAAAATTTTTTTAGCAAAGAAGTGTTACTAAACATAAGCAACTTTAGACGAGCTCTACTTCTACTCTCAAAAAAATTTGGCGTAGTTAGTTTTGACAATCTTGCACTGCAACAACTAAACGTCGAAAAAATTGTAAGTGACAGCATTTGGAATTCTCACTACATGGGAGATGATGGAAAACACACCATGTACATTGACTTGGTTAACAAAAAATTTGCGAAAAACTCAATTAGTGAAGAAAGATACGATTTATTGCCTACTGTTGACGAAATGCTAACTTTTTTGAAAAATAAAGAATAAAATATAAAAAAAGAAGCTCTCGCATTTGAGAACTTCTTTTTTTTATTTAATGAATTTGTTGCAATGATTTTTGAAACTATCTTGCTGCCTTTACGCCGGCTTTTGTTCCGTAGTAAATCATAGCGCCACTTTGTTTGCAAACCCAATCAGAGTCTTTTTCATCATCGTCTTTTTTGTCTTCAGCATACTTTTGAACTTCGTCCCAAGCATCTTTAGCTGCATCTGCGCTGCCGAAATAAATGACTGTTACTGTTTCGGTTTTGTCGTCTTCTGTTTTTGTTCCGCTAATAACACAATCGATGTCTTTAACGCCAAGAAGTCTTAAAGCTGCCGGAATGATTGTTTCGTCTTTTGCTGCGGTGTAACCATTCTTTTCAAGAGCCTTTACAGCTTTGTCGGGATCACTGTTGGGAGCACAAGCTACAAGCACTGCAAGAGCCAAAACTGCAACAAGTGAAAGAGCAATAATTTTAGCACATTTTTTCATAATAAATTCCTCCAATAAAATTGTGTTTTAATTTTATAATAATGCAAAAAAATTGTCAAGAACGTTGTAGCAACTTTATATAAATTTTTTATTTTTTGTGGCGTTGCTGTTCCAAAAGCGAAAAGTATCTGTCGTCGCCGTCAGAAAAGAGCGTGACTATGTTTTTGCCCTTATTTTCCAAAGCATTTGCAAGACGTACTGCGGCAACAATGTTGGCAGCAGAAGAAATTCCACAACAATATCCTTGCTTTAGGTTGAGAGTGTAAAACATGTCGAGTGCTTCGTCATCTGTTACGGTTTGAACACTATCAACAATCGACTTGTCGTACAAATCCGTAACAAATCCTGCGCCTATGCCCTGTATTTTATGTTCACCGTTTGTCCCCTTGGTAATCGCGGGGCTACTTGCCGGCTCAACCGCTATAATTTTTACGGCAGGATTTAATTCCTTTAACCTTTTTGCGGTACCGATAAGTGTTCCACCTGTACCTACCCCGGCAACAAAGTAGTCAACATTTGGCAAATCCGCAGCAATCTCGTCTGCAGTTGACAAATAGTGTGCAAGCACATTGGCTTTGTTTTGAAATTGTCTGATAAGAATATGCCTTGGCTCTCTGCCAAAAATTTCGGCTTGTTCAATTGCTCCGCGCATGCCGAGTTTTCCTTCGGTCAATACAAGTTGAGCACCTAATCCTTGCAAAAGCTGTCGCCGTTCGATACTCATCGTGTCCGGCATAGTAAGAAGTACTTTGTAACCGCGCTTTACTCCTATGTAAGCAAGAGAAATACCCATGTTTCCGCTTGTCGCTTCAACAATGGTGTCGCCCTTGTGAAGCTGTCCGTCAGCTTCGGCTTGTAAAATCATGGCAAGAGCAGAACGATCCTTTACACTTCCGCTTGCGTTCTGTGACTCGTCCTTAACATAAATATCGGCATCAAAATCTTCTTCGTAGGGAATAAGCGGTGTGTTGCCTATTCCAAGCGGAGTTGCCTCTTGATAAAATTTTTGTTTTGAGATCGTCATAAAACCTCCTAAAACTTTTAACGGCAACAAAAACTTTGTTTCTGTAGCCGTTTTAAGTTTATTGATTTTGTTTTTTAATTTTGTACTACAACATTACAAAATTATATTTACCAAGCGTCCCGGAATTGCAATAACTTTCTTTGGCGTTTGTCCGTTTAGAAGTTGCTGAACGTTTTTGTCTGCCAAAACAACTTTTTGTAGTTCGTCGGGAGACAACGTTGCATCAAGCGTAAGACGAGTTTTGGGGCGAGAATTGAACTGAATAAGAATTTCAGCCTCTGATGCGACCAGCGCTTTTTCGTCAAACGCAGGGAAAGATTGCGTTACAATGCTACCATTGTGCCCCGTTTGTTGCCAAAGTTCTTCTGCAAAATGCGGAGCAAGAGGACTTAACATTTTTAACAAATCGTCTGCTGTATCACGATAAAGTTTTGCATTTTTTTCGCTCTGCAAATCGTACTTGGAAAGAGCATTGACAAGCTCCATCATACGAGCAACTGCCGTGTTGAAAGAGAAATCGTTGTAGTCGCTGTCAACCGACTTTATTGTGTTGTGACGAGCACGATTCAATTCCTTTTCTGCCGAACCGAAATCATCGGTTGTGACATAACTGCCATAAGCATTTAATACATAACGTTCAACACGGTCAAGCCATTTGTTGATTGCCTTTATTCCGTCATCCGACCACGGACCGCCTTCGATGTACTTAAAACCAAATGCAAGATAGCATCTAAATACATCGGCACCGTAAGTTGAAACATATTCGTCAGGAGAAACGACGTTGCCATGAGACTTACTCATGCGGTTGCCGTCCGGTCCTAAAATTACTCCCTGATGGACAAGTGACTTGAAGGGCTCATCAAAATGCAAATAGCCCATATCTCTTAAAGCTTTTGTGATAAAACGAGCATATAACAAGTGCATGCAGGCATGTTCCGCACCGCCGACATATTTGTCTACCGGAAGCATTTTGTCGATCCATGTTGTGTCAAACGGTTCTTTGTCGTTGTGTGCATCCGGATAACGAAGGTAGTACCAGCTGCTACAAACAAAAGTGTCGAGGGTGTCCGGATCGCGAGTTGCTTTGGCTCCGCACTTAGGACAAGTTACATCGTGAATAAAGCCTTGATGCTTTGCAAGCGGGCTCGTTCCATCCGGACGAAATTCGACATCGTAAGGCAATTTTACCGGCAAATTTTCGTCCAAGACTTCTCCACAATGCGGACAATAGATAATGGGAATAGGTGCACCCCAATAACGTTGACGGCTAACAAGCCAGTCACGCAAACGATAATTTGTTTTAATTTCGCCCTTGCCTGTTTCGGCAAGCTTTTCAACAATTTTAATTTTACCTTGTTCGGTGGTCAATCCGTCAAATTCGCCACTGTTGACCATGATTCCGTGTTCGCAGAAAGGCAAACTATCATCAACTGACGGATCGGCAGATTTAATTACACGTTTAATTTCAAGACCATGTTTTTGAGCAAACTTGTAGTCTCTTTCGTCGTGAGAAGGAACACCCATTACGGCACCCGTTCCGTAAGTAGCAAGAACATAGTCGCCTATCCACACTTGGACTTTTTCTCCGTTGATTGGATTTATTGCATAAGCTCCCGTAAACACTCCCGTCTTTTCCTTAGAAGTTGACAAACGTTCAATTTCGTTGGTTTTAGCGACTTCGGCTTTGTAAGCTTCTACTTCTGCCTTATGTTCGGACGTAGTAATTATGTCAACAAGGCGATGCTCCGGCGCAAGCACAACATAGGTGCAACCAAACAATGTGTCAGCACGAGTCGTAAAGACTTCTATTTTGTCCGAACCGTCTGCAAGATTAAACACTATTTGTCCGCCTACAGATTTGCCGATCCAGTTGCGTTGCATAGCCTTTGTTTTTTCCGGCCAATCAAGTGTATCCAAATCGTTTAATAACTCTTCGGCATAATCGGTAATTTTGAAAAACCACTGTGTCAAATCTTTTTTTATGACCTGACTGTCACAACGTTCGCAATGTCCGTCAACTACTTGTTCGTTGGCAAGAACAGTGTTACAAGAAGGACACCAGTTTACAGGTGCTTTCTTGCGATAAGCAAGACCTTTTTTGTAAAGTTGGCAAAACAGCCATTGTGTCCACTTGTAGTAATCCGGAAGACAAGTTTTTATTTCGTGATCCCAATCGAACATGGCACCGATATTTTTAAGTTGTTGCTCCATTACTTCGATGTTGTGAAGAGTACTGTCTTGCGGGTGCACTCCTGTTTTGATAGCGTAATTTTCGGCAGGCAAACCAAAAGCATCAAAACCCATGGGTTGAAATACGTTTGCCCCTTTCATTATTTTGTAACGAGCAAAACTATCTGTTAAACCATAATTGTACCAGTGTCCGATATGTAATTTGGATCCGCTTGGATAAGAAAACATTTCCAAAACATAGTACTTATTGTCTACATTTTTTTCGTCAAACTTGTAGGGTGGATTTTCGTTCCACTGTTTGTTCCATTTTTGTTCAACGGCAATTTTGTCCATAAAACACCTCTAAGTGCCAACTAAAGCACATTTTTAATTTGTTTGATAAATTGTTGTCTATTTTCTACTTATAAAATCAAATTACAACAATCTTTTACAGCATATTTGATTGTAGAACAATAGCAAAAAAAAGTCAAGAAAGTTGTACTGATTTGAAACACTCATTAAAAATTACATAAATCGGCCATTTCAACAAAAAAATATATAACGGCACGCAAAAAATTGCATGCGACAATTAAAATAAAACAGATAAAAAATCAACAAACAAAATAAACGGCATGCAAAAGTGCATACCGTTTTTCGTTTTAGTGTTAGATTAAACTATTTTACGTTGTTAATAATGTAATTGCACAAAGAATCGACATCAAATCCGTAAGCCTTTAGAAGTACGGATGCCGGAGCACTTGCACCGAAACGATTGATTCCGTAAACATGTGCTGCATACTTGTACCAGATTGCGTCACTGCTCATTTCAATAGCAATCGTTTTGTTGCGATTAGACAAAACTTTTGATTTATACGAAGCTGATTGACGTTCAAAATCGGCAATGTTGGGCATGGAAACTACTCTTACGCCCTTTCCTTGCTGTTCAAGTTTAGCTGCAACATCCATTGCAAGATTGACTTCCGACCCGCTTGCAACAAGAGTCAAATCATTTTTGCCGTTTTCGTGCTTTAGAATGTATCCGCCCTTGGCAACTTGACTTTCGGAATGATCTTCCACACGCAAGTTTTGACGAGTTAGAATAATTACACTCGGCGTTTTTGTTGAAGCTATTGCTTGTTTGAAGCATTCAACAACTTCGTAAGCATCTGCCGGACGATAAACATTTAGATTGGGCATTACTCTTAAACCGGCAATTTGTTCGATGGGTTGGTGCGTAGGTCCGTCTTCACCGACAGCGATACTATCGTGAGTAAAGATGAAAATAGACGGTGTTTCCATGAGTGCAGCCAAACGTATAGATGCCTTCATGTAGTCGCTAAACACGAAAAATGCTCCGGAAAATGCACGAACTCCCCCATGAATATTCAATCCGTTGATGATAGCACCCATGGCGTGCTCTCTTACACCAAAGCAAATATTGCGACCAAGTGGATTTTCCGGAGTGAAATCTCCGTCTGCACCCTTGGCCTTAGTAGATTTTGTTAAGTCAGCCGATCCCCCGATAAAGGTTGGATTAAGGGCAGAAAACTCCTTGATTACTTGTCCGATTGTGTTACGTGTAGCATCGCTGTGTCCTACAGGATAAGAAAGTGTTAAGTTTGTGTTTAATTCTCCCTTTACTGCCTTGTCAAACTCTGCCGCTTCGGTAGGATATTGAGCTTTGTATGCTTTGTAAAGTTTTTTCCACTTGGAATAAGCACGTTTGCCGTTTTTGTTTGTTGTTTGTTCAAAATAATTGTATGCTTCTTGCGGAACTTCAAACGGAGGATAATTCCAACCCAAATTTTTGCGAAGGGCAACCGTCTTTTCTTCTCCGAGAGGAGCTCCGTGGCTGTCGCACAAACCTGCAAGAGGACTGCCGAATCCTATTACCGTTTTAACTTCGATAAGTGAGGGCTTTTGACCATTTTTCTTGGCAAGTTTAATTGCCTTGTCAATTGCCTTGGCATCATTGCCGTCCTTTACCAAGTAATAGTTAAAGCCTAATGCTTCATACTTCTTTTTGATATCTTCGGTATAGCTTGCATTTGTCGGTCCATCAAGTTGCACGTCGTTGCTGTCGTACAACAAAATAAGCTTGTTAAGTTTGTGATGCCCGGCAAGAGAAATTGCTTCTTGAGCAACACCTTCTTGCAAGTCTCCGTCGCCGCACATAACGTAAGTGTAGTGATCAACAAGAGGATAGCCTTCCTTGTTAAATTTTGCCGACAAAAAGCGTTCCGCCATGGCAAAACCAACTCCCATTGCAATACCTTGTCCAAGTGGGCCGGTTGAAGCATCAATGCCGTTTACAACTCCTATTTCGGGGTGACCTGTTGTTTTGCTGCCAAGTTGTCTAAGCGATTTCAAGTCATCCATACTTACGCCAAAATTAGCAAGGTGAAGCATAGCGTAAAGCATTGGCACGCCATGTCCCCCGGACAAAATAAATCTATCACGATTTATCCAGTCAAGATGATTTTTGTCTACCTTAATATGATTTGCGTACAAATCTACAAGAATCGGTGCTGCTCCCAAACAAATTCCCGGGTGGCCGCTTTTGGCTTTGTTGATAGCATCTACCGCTAACATTCTTACCGCATTGATAGCTGTTTGTTCCATGGTTGGATCTCCTTTTGATAAGTCTTTGTTACAATCAAGGGGTGTTTTTATTAAACACTCCCTGATTCGTATGCTTTATTTAATGATATACTTTTTCTGTTAAAAAGACAATAATAAAAGAATAAAAATTTTTTGTATAAATTGAAAACTAAAAAATGGAAAGCAATTCTGAAACTTTGTTTATAGAATAAGTGGGCTCGGAATTGGCGTCCGTTTGCTGTGTGGCGCAAATGCCTTGCAAAACTCTAACCGTTTGCATGCCGAGTTTTTTTGCGGGAACAATGTCGTTGTCAACACGATCGCCAACCATTACGGCTTCGCTTGCGTTACAATTTGCACGAGATAATGCTAAAAGAAAAATCTTTTCATTGGGCTTTACAACTCCGCAATCGTGAGAAGATACAACCACATCAAAATACTGAAAAATACCCAATTTTTTTAATCTGCCGTCTAAATTTTCCGGCTGATTCGCAATAACTCCCAACTTGTACCCTTTGTTTTTTAGTGCAACTAATGTGCTTTCGGCATCGTCAAACAACACTTCCGTTTCGCCTTGGTACTTAGCCATATCACTCAATCCTAAAATTTTTGCCGTTGTGGGCGCAATGGGAATACTTTTCTTCGCGCAGTCCATAACAATTGCTTTTACGTCGTCCGGCGTGACATTTTTGCCGATTTTGTTTGCCATTTCTGCAGTTTCGCGATAGCGACGTTCCCACATTGCCGTTTCATCAATAAGTGTGTAGCCTATATCAAAAAAGAGCCACTTTGCCATATTTAGTTACCCCCGTTTAATAAATAGTTAGGGGGAATTGGACTTTTGCTAATTAAAAATGCGAAAACACCTTACATTTCAACAAAAGTCCCCGCCCTCCATGAGTTAGAAAAAAATTATTTTTTTAACCAAATTTATTATACCACTATGATAAAAATTTTATCAAACAAAAAAACAACATAAAATCGCAAATGAAAAATAAAAGTTAAAATTTCAGTTATTATAAATTTTTTCTATGATATTATGCTGAGAACTTACAACAAAAAATTTGAGCAACAACAAAAAAGATGCTTTGCTATTTGCAAGGCATCTTTCGATTTTTTGATTTTTAAAACAAGTTAGAATTCGTTTTAATTAGAAAAATCTTAGACTTTTCTATTACTTTTACTTAGTAAACTTGTAGGTTATTTTAACAACGGCATCGCTATCATCCACGTAGTCTAAAACAATACTGCTTAATGCTTCGTCAACAACAACTATTGTGGCGGTCATGTTGTGCCCGTCAAAAGAAGATTGTCCCAAAAACAATGCGGCATTTTTAACTTCTGCCACTATTTGAGTGCTGTTTTCCAAATTGGTGATAACGGTTTTTCCAAAATAATCTTTGTTGAAGGTCATTCCGCTTCCAAGTGTTTGCGAATACGAACCTTCGATATCAGCTATTTTATTTTCACCTGTGTGGTTGGAAATACTTCCTCCGCTTACGTAAAACTCGCCGGTGTAAGTTGTTACTTCGCTTACAGCCACTGTGCTGTTTTCGTCAAACAAAGAAAGTTGCTCTACAATGTAGTTAACTTTAGTTGTTTTGTCGTCCGTCTTTTCCGCCACAAAAACACTTGTAAGCTTTTGTCCGTCAAGCTTTGTTTCGATTGTCGTAGTTGTTTGTGTGTATTTGATTTTTTGAAGCGAGCTTAGCAGTTGTGCCGTTTCGTCCGACATAAAATTGCAACCGCAAAACAGTACGGAGGACACAACAATTAACAAACATAATGCAAATATTTTCTTTTTCATTGTGCCATCCCCCTATTTTACAAGTAATTTTTTAAATATGTAAGCAAGCGCCGCAAAACCGGACAATGTCGTAAATGTGGCAAATGCAGTTGAGCAAGCTTTTAGGTGTGCATTGTTTGCCGTTGTTGCCTTTTGATTGTAGTTAGACATTTGTTGTTTTAACTTTGCATATTCGGCACTGTAGTTTTGTCTTTCGTCAGCTGACATTGCATCATAGCAATTTAACGCTTTTACAATTTTTTGATAACGATCGTGATTGTCACTTGCACTATCAATTGCCGCAACCATCTTAGTAAAGCTTGTTGGATCGGCAGCCGTTTCAACATATCCGCATTTGGAACAAGTGTGCGCTTTGCCTTCTGCAGTTGTTGTCCACTCTCCAAAAGTGTGATTGCAAACGTTTGCCGAAACAACTACTGCAACCGAGGCCGATGCCGTTCCGCATGTGGCAGTGATTGTTGCCGTGCCATTGCCCACAGCCGTTATTGTGCCGTTTGAAACGGTGGCAACATTACTATCGGAAGAAATCCAAGTCACTTCTCCACTTGCCGTAGCAGTGATTGTTTTTGTTTCGCCTACAGACAAGCTTGCAGAAATTGCATCGAGGCGAATGCTGTCAACGTCGGTTTTTGTGTCCGTTCCGCCATAGGTAATTGTGATGGAATCAAGGTATGCAACTTTTACGTCTTTATAGCAAATTGCAAAAAATGTAGGATTGCCTTCTATTGCCCATGTGGTAGTGTCTTCACTCAGAGTCTTTTCGCCTTGACTTGTTCCGCTTGTGGGATAGGGTAACGACGTTGCATCATAAGGTGTGTTATTTGTTATTATTTCCCAATTCTTGCCTTCGGCGCCCTCTATTGAAATAGATTGTATACCGCCCGGAATTGCAGTTGTGTTGTACAGATAGCAGTAATCTTTGCTATTGTTGAACTGTAGGCGTTCTTTGTTGCCCGGATAGATATAAGCCTGTCCGCTTACTCCACTACTTGTCCAATTTGTCCAGGCATAAGCACCGCTTCCGCTAAACGAGCTACTTGTTATTGTAATCGAATTTGCTCCTTCCTGGGCATATTCTACGGAAATACCGTTTATTGCCGAGCTGTCAACTCCCTTGTAACGACAAATTACGGAAGTCGTACCTTGCGACAAACCTTCCATGCCCGTTGTGGAATCAAGCCAAGTGCAGGCAGAGTTGTCAACCGTGGCGACAGTGCCATCGTCATAAGTAACGGTGACTGTTAGTCCGTTGGGACTAAACTTACTGCCGACAGTGTAACTTGTTTGAATTGGCGTTCCGTCTACGCTTATAAACGAAACTTCTTTTGCTTTAGTTACTGTGATACTTATTTTTGCAGAAATTGTGTTGTCTACCGTGCTTGTTGCCGTAATTACAGCCGTTCCTTGACTAACTGCCGTAATTGTTCCGTTTGCAACGGTTGCAACAGAATTGTTGGATGAAGTCCAAGTTACATTTCTGTTTGCATTAGACGGGGTTGCCACCAACGAGATTTTTGCAGTTGTTCCACTTTCGAGAGTGTTAGAAGAAAGAGAAAGAGCTAAACTTGTTGGCGTTTCCGTTCCTCCCAAATTGCCGTAAGTGTCGTTTGCTACTGTAAGCGCTTGTACTTCACTTGCCATTGTGCTTGCATTGTTGTTAAAGTAGTCACCGGCTTGACTGTAAATGTAGTAAGCATATTCCGGATGGTCGATAAACGGATTGCGATTGCCTTGAATAGCATATACGGCTTCGTTACGAAGCTTTTCTTCTTCTGTGGGAGGTTCTTCAAGGTGCCATTTGTAAAGCGTTTTGAAGTCGCCTATTGTGTTTGTTTTTCCGCTACCATCCACAAACTGCAAGTGAGTTTTGCTATGCTCACCCCAACGAGTTTGGACATACATAAGTATACGTGCGGTTGCTCCGCGATAGCCCACTCCGGGATAGAAAAAACTGCCTGCTTTGTAGCACAAATTTTCGTATTTAGTAGCTCCACCCTGTTTAACTATGTTGCTTTCGGTTTGAGCAACTTCGCCAAAGCTTAAACTTCCGCGAGTGCTGTTGAGCTGTTGATCGCACGGACGAAGGTGATGAGCATCGCTTCCGCATTCGCTCGATGCCGAAAATGCCGCTCCACCGTCTTTAGGCCAAACGTGTTCGCGGTTGGCTCCGTAGCTTGAATAACTGCTAACAACGGTGCCTGTGTAAAACAATTTTATTCCACTGCCATTGGGATTTTTGTCGGTTGTGGCATAAATTGATTTTAAGCCGTCGTAAGATGTGTACTTTTTGTGAGTATCTGTGATAAGCTTGTCAAGCGCATCCCTAAAAGCTTCTCCACGAAGCGAAGTGTCCAAACTGTCGTAGTAGGTGCCTGTGTAAGACGATGTCCATTCTTCTGCTACGGCAATGGCGTTTGATGTTGCGACAGCACCCGTAAATAGCGATAAGATTGCTGTAAACAGCATTAACACCGCTAATGCAACAGATAACCTTGTGTTTCTCTTGCCCATCTTTTTCCTCTCTCTTTGGTAAAATTATTTACCACAAAAAATTACTTTAAAAAAACTCCGTTTTTATACATTAAAGCGAAAGCGACTATTAATAGTAAAAGGAAAACGGATATAATAATTGGTTTAATTATTCCTTTCACAAAAACTTCCTTAAAAATTTGCACGGCAAAAATAAATAAAAATTCTAAAAATTGTTGGCAACATTACATGCCTTGCGCATGTATACTGATTAGAAGAATAACACAAATCAATATATAAAGAGTGTCAAAGATCGCTTTTACAATAAATCTCATTTTGTTTACCTCCAAATGTAATAAAAAATGCGAAATAAATTTGTTGCGACTACCACTGCCACGTTATATAATACAATATTAGATGAGTTTTGTAAATATCTATTAAAATTTTGTATCTTAAAACTTTTTTATTTTTTACCGAGAATAAAAACTTGTGCCTTTTGATTTTGTTCTTTTTCTTTATTTTTTTATTTTCAAAATTAAGGTAGCATTTTGTACTACTTACTAAGCAAGTTTGCAGCATCTTTATCGACAACGACGACACAATTGTTGTGACGTTGCAACACACTTGCCGGGCAACTCGATGAAACTTCGCCCTTGACCATTGCATAAACGGCTTTTGCCTTGTTGGCTCCGCTTGCCAAAATTAAAATTTGTTTAGATTGCATAATTTCCTTTATGCCCATGGTGATTGCCTGATGAGGCACTTGGCTAATATCTGCAAACAAACGGGAATTATCTTTAATTGTGCTTTGAGCAAGATTGACAATGTGCGTTGTGCAATCGAACGGCGTGCCGGGTTCGTTAAAACCAATGTGTCCGTTACTGCCGATGCCTAAAACTTGTACATCTTGGCACTTATTGAAAACTAAATTTGAGTAGCGAGTGCATTCCTCTTGCAAATTTTGTGCCTTTCCGTTAGGCAAAAACGTGTTGTTTTTGTCAATATCAATGTTTTCAAAAAGATTTTTGTTCATAAAATAAACGTAACTTTGGTCGCTTTCCGCGCCCAAACCTACATATTCATCGAGATTGACCGACGAAACGTTTTTGAAAGAAATTTTGCCTTGTTTGTTGTAATCGGCAAGAATTTTGTACATGCCTATCGGTGTGCTGCCGGTAGCTAAGCCCAAAACGGCATTAGCATTGTTTTTTACCACTTCGGCAACGATATCGGCGCCGACTTTACTCATTTCGTCATAATTGTCAACAACAATAACTTTCATAAAATTACCCTTCTTTGAAATCTTTGTAGCCTAAAATTCTGTAAAACATCTACATTTTAAACTACCATTATTATATAACGATAAATGCATTCAAGTCAATTGTTAGCCGACAAGTTAGTCGTCCCAAAAATGTAACAATATTACACCAAACGGATTCAACGTAGAAAATCGCATCAAAAAAATATTTCAAAAAGATAAAATGCAGAAAGCATAACCTCTCGTTTTTTCAAAACGCGTTAAACGTTGTGCTTTTGTAGCTGTTTGTCGCCACTTTGCAAAATTTTACAAAACAAAAATGTGTGGTATACTACTGCAAAAACAAAAGGAAAAAAATTATGCCACTACGTATTACGTCGGGAGATATTACAAAAATAAAGTGTGATGCGATTGTCAACCCTACAAACATTACTCTCAATCCAAGTGGCGGCGTCGATTGGGCTATTCAAGTTGCTGCCGGTGATGAATTGTACAAAGAGCGTGCCAAAATTGGAAAATTGAGCGTTGGGCATGCTGTAATAACTGACGCATTCAACATTAAGCATTGCAAAAAGATTATTCACGTTTGTTCGCCAATTTGGAATGATGGTTTACGTGGTGAAGATATTTTGCTGTCGTCTTGCTATACAGAAAGTTTGCGACTAGCTGACGAAAATAATTTGCATTCAATTGCTTTTCCTTTAATTGCCGGCGGAGTTAACGGATTTCCGGACAAAAAAGCTTTTTCGATAGCAAAAGTTGCAATACAAAACTACATTGATTGCAAATCCGACATTGTTGTCTATTTGATAATTTACGACAAAAGCGATATAGACTTAAGCGAGATGCTATTTTATAAGTTCTTTTTAGAACACAAAAAATTAAAAAATTACACAAAAATTACACAAAAAAAAAGAGCTTTGGAAACAAAGCTCTTTTTTAATTGATTTAATGTTAATATAAATTATGCTTCCGGTACAGCTGCGGCAAACATGTTGGACAACGACTCCATTATCCAATCTCCGATAGGATTTTGTGCATATATATTTTTTACAATCCAGCTGTTTTCGGTTAGTGCCGAAATCTTTTCTGTGTACGAAGCAAATACTTCCAATTTCAAAAGAGACACGACGACGGCACAAATAAGGTATGTTGTAGCAATACCTACAATGCCACCAAGCAAACGATTCAACCAACCGAGCCCGCTTTTCTCGACAGCTTTTGTTATGAGTTTGGTGATAATTGCCCAAACTATGACCAAAAGCACATACGACAAAATAAGAGATACTAATGTTGAGGCTGACTCATCGGTTATTAACTTTCCAATAAATTGTTGCAGATAAGGAGTAACCATCGATGAACATTTTGTTACAACCAACACTCCGCCAATGGCAAAAATTTGGTTTAACAAACCTTTAATTATACCAATGACAAAGCATACTGCCGCAATGCCGAGTATTACATAGTCCAATGCATTCATCGTTTTTCTCCATTCAAAACTATTTTTTCAAAAACAAAATTTCAAGTTTACCCCAAAAAAAATAAATTTTGTTTCATCAAAGCTTTTGTTTAATTCTATAACAGCTTTTTAAGAATTGTCAAGTTTAAATTTGCGTTGACAATGTAAAGATGCAACTTTTTACTTTTGAAAAATAATTTTTAGCAATTATGTTACTATTACAGCATAAAAATGTTAATAACCTTAATACATTTTAAGTTTTGTAAATTTTTTAAGAAACTAAAACAGAATTTTTCTTAAAGGTTACATCTGTTCCGGAGCTTGTATTCCTAAAAGCGAAAGTCCCTTTTTAAGCGTTACTTCAACGGCTTTTACCACCTTTACACGAGCTGCGGTTTCAGCAAGATTTTCGGAAATTACACGATGCTCAATGTAAAAACGATTGAAACTTTGTGCCAAATCAATTAGATAACTCGAAAGAATGCTCGGCTCGTATTTGAATGCAGCTTCCTTAACGGTTTGCGGGAAAGCAGCAAGCAGTTTACACAAACGAATCGTTTCAATGTTGTTTAATGCTTCGTAATCTGCTTCTTGACAAACGTCTTTTGCCTTAGCCAATATTGAGTTGCATCTTGCGTGTGTATATTGCAAGTAAGGTGCCGTTTCGCCGTCAAAGTTCAGCACTCTGTCAAAAGTAAAGACTATGTCCTTAATTTTACTGTTTTCCAATGCAGAGAACAACACCGCACCGATACCGACTTGTTCGGCAACTTTTTCTTTGTTTGGCAAGTTGGGATTTTTGGCGGAAATAATTTCTCCGGCTTTTTGAACGGCTTTGTCGATGACGTCTTTAAGCAAAATTACATTGCCTTTACGTGTAGACATTGCACCATCTTCTAGGCTAACCATTCCGTAAGCCACGTGAACAAGATCTTTTGCCCAATCCAAATCTGCAAGTTCAAGCACTTTAAAAAACTGTTTAAAGTGCAAATTTTGTTGATAGGCAACTACATAAAGACATTTGTCAAAATTGTACTCTTTTTTGCGCCATATAGCTGCTGCAATATCTCTTGTCGCATAAAGGCTGCTTCCGTCAGATTTTACAAGCAAACACGGGGGCATGTTGTAGGCAGATAAGTCCACCACCTTTGCACCTTGACTTTCCTGAATAAGTCCCTTACTTTCCAACATTTTAAGCGGCTCTTCCATTTTGTCGTTAAAAAAGCTTTCGCCGTTCCAACTGTCAAAGGTTACGTTTAAGCGTTTGTATATTTGTTTTACATCGTCCAATGTGATTTTTTTGAAAAACTCAAATAATTCTTGCGCTTCCGAATCACCGTTTTCAATTTTAACAAACCATTCGCGTGCTTGATCGGTAAGCGACGGATCTTTTTCTTCTTCTTGATGAAATTTGACGTACACTCGTTGTAACTCTGCAATGCCGTCCTTTTCGACAGCTTGTTTGCTACTCCACAACTTAAAGGCAACTATCATTTTGCCAAATTGTGTGCCATAGTCTCCAAGATGGTTTATTCCTACAACTTTGTAACCAAGCGCCGAAAACAACTTGTACAAACTGCTTCCTATTGCCGTTGTGGACAAATGCCCTATGTGAAATGATTTGCAAATATTTACCGAACTGTAGTCTATACAAATCGTTTTTCCGGTGCCTATAGTGCTGTTTCCGTAATTTTCACCCTGACAAAGAACGTCGTCAAGCGCTTCCTTAACCATATTTAGGCGATCAATAAAGAAATTTAAATATCCGTTAACGGCACAAACTTTACTAATCACTCCGTCTGGCTGAATCTTTTCTGCTAAATTTTGAGCAATAACCATAGGCGACATGTGCATTACTTTTGCCAATTTGAAGCAAGGAAACGCATAGTCTCCCAAATTGTCATCGGCAATTTCGGTAATGTACGAACAGAGTTCGTCTTGAGGAATATCAACTTCTATTTTCTTTGCAATATACTTTTTGTAATCAATCATATTTTTTGTAAATTTGTTTTTTTCAATTAGAAGGCTTCTACAAAATTCTCCTATAACAACAAAATTTTGCAAGTGGATGGCTTGCAAAATTTGTTGCTGTTTTTGTTACATTGTTTCTTCGGCAGGCTTTTCTTCGCCTTCATCCGAATCTTCGGAAACAGGGCTTTCGGATACACAAACAACCTTTGCGTCTCCCTTAAACTTCATTATTCTTACACCCATTGTGTCTCTGCCGATTTTGGAAATGTCGTTTGCTTTTACTCTTATTACAATTCCGTTATCGGCAATTAGCATAACGTCGTTTTCCGGATCTATAAGTTTTAAGTTTACAAGCTTGCCGGTCTTTGCGTTAAACGTGCCTGCTTTTATGCCCTTGCCTGCACGTGTTTGCAAACGATAATCGTCCAAGTCGCTGCGTTTTCCGTAACCGTTTTCGGAAACGGTAAGAACCTCTTTGCCTTCGCGTGCAATTGCCATATCAACAACATAATCGCCGTCGTTTACTTTAATAGAGCGAACACCTTGAGCTTCGCGTCCCATTGTACGAACATCTCTTTCGGCAAAGCGGATACATTTACCCTCGTGACTTGCCATGAGAACTTCGTCGTTTCCGCTTGTCATGTCAACACCGATAAGTTCGTCCCCTTCGTTTAGAGAAATTGCAATCTTACCGGTCTTTCTGATAGATTCAAATTCCTGCAAGTTAGTCTTTTTAATTAAGCCGTTGCGTGTAGCCATAATCAAATTGCCTTGGCTATCTTGCTTGCGAGGAATAACCGCCGTAACCTTTTCGCCTGATTCAAGTTGCAAAATGTTTACAATAGCTCTGCCTCGAGCAGTACGTTCCGCCTCGGGAATTTCGTAACCCTTTATGCAGTACACTTTGCCCTTGTTTGTAAAGAACAACAAATCGTCGTGTGTGTTGGTTACAAACATTTTTTCAACAAAATCTTCTTCGCGAGTTTTGTGTGCGGTAACTCCGACTCCGCCACGGTGTTGCGTACGATACTCGGAAACAGGCAAACGCTTTACGTACCCAAGGTGAGTCATCGAAACAATAACATCTTCCTTTTCGATTAAGTCGCCAATATCAATTTCCGAATAATCTGTACAAATTTCCGTTTTACGAGGTTCGCCATACTTTTCGGCAATTTCGCTCATTTCGGCTTTAACTATTTCTTCTACACGATGCGGATTTTCAAGAATATCTCTTAAATCGGCAATAAGCAACTTTAACTCGGCCAATTCGTTGTTTAAAGTCTCAACTTCCAAATGGGTAAGACGAGACAATTTCATTTCCAAAATTGCATTTGTCTGACGATCTGAAAGATTAAATTCTTTCATAAGTGCCAAAGATGCTTCTTGCTTATCTTCGCTTTGTTTAATGATGTGAATTACTTTATCAATGTTGTTGAGAGCAATTATCAAGCCTTCGATAATATGCTTGCGATCTTCTGCCTTTTCCAAGTCATATTTTGTACGACGAACAATAACATCTTTTTGATGTGCAATGTAGTACGTCAAAATTTCTTTTAAGTTTAAGATCTTAGGCTGTCCGTCGGCAAGTGCAAGCAAAATAATTCCGTCGGAAACTTGCATTTGTGTGTGCTTAAACAACATGTTAAGCACAACTTGAGGATTGGCATCGTGCTTCAAAATGATTACAATGCGCATTCCGTGTCTGTCACTTTCTTCACGGATATCGGCAATACCTTCAATACGTTTATCTTTTACAAGTGCCGCTATTGACTCGACAAGTTTTGCCTTGTTTACTTGATAAGGTAACTCTGTAACGATAATGCGATTACGGCCATCAGCCTCCTCGATTTCGGTTTTTGCACGAACCAAAATGCTACCTTTACCGGTTTTGTACGCATTGCGAATTCCAACGCGCCCCATAATAATTCCGCCTGTCGGAAAATCAGGTGCTGGAATGTACTTCATCAATTCTTCAATGGTGATTTCCGGATTTTCCATTACCGCAATTGCGCCATTTATAACTTCTCCAAGGTTGTGAGGCGGAATGTTTGTTGCCATACCTACCGCAATACCGTCTGCTCCGTTTACAAGCAAATTTGGAAAACGACTAGGCAAAACAACCGGTTGCATAAGAGTGTTGTCGAAGTTAGGATAAAAATCGACGGTATTTTTGTCGATATCTCTCAACATTTCGGCAGCAATCTTTGACAATCTTGCTTCGGTATAACGTTGTGCCGCCGCAGGATCGCCGTCTACACTACCAAAGTTTCCTTGTCCGTCCACCAGTGGGCAACGGATAGAAAAGTCCTGCGCAAGGCGAACCAACGCCTCATATACGGCTGTGTCACCATGCGGATGGTACTTACCGAGTACGTCACCGACAATACGCGCACACTTACGATAAGGCTTGTCGTTAGACAAGTTCAACTCGCTCATAGCATACAAAATACGTCTATGTACCGGTTTTAGTCCGTCTCTGACATCAGGAATGGCGCGCGTAACGTTTACCGCCATTGCATAAGCAATAAACGAACGCTTCATTTCTTCCACCATTTTTATCGGTGTAACGCTTGTTTTACTTAGTGCCTCAACATAGTCTATGCTGTGCTCTTCTTGCTTTTTTGCCATAATGCAATCTCCCTAAATATCCAAATCTTCTACAAGATTTGCATTTTCCACGATAAACTCACGTCTTAGTTCCGGTTGATCTCCCATAAGCAACGACACTATTTCGTCAGCTGCATAAGCATCTTCCATCGTAACTTGTAACATTAAACGCGTTTCCGGATTCATTGTTGTCATCCAAAGTTGTTCGGCGTTCATTTCGCCTAGACCTTTGTAACGCGAAACTTCTGTTCCTTTTGAGCCAAGTTCGGCAATTTTTTTGTCGCGTTCATCATCCGAAAAGGCATAGTACTCTTGTTTGTTCTTTGTAATTTTGTAAAGAGGCGGTTGAGCTATGTAGACATGTCCCTTTTCGATTAAAGGACGCATGAAACGGAAAAAGAACGTTATGAGCAATATTCTTATGTGACTTCCGTCCACATCGGCATCGGTCATACAAATGATACGATCGTAACGCAATTTGCTTTCATCAAAGTCGTCACTCATTCCGCAACCGAAAGCGGTGATCATACTTTTAATTTCTTCATTTTCGAGAGCGCGAGCAAGACGAGCTTTTTCCACGTTCAAAATCTTTCCTCTAAGAGGCAAAATGGCTTGAAAACGTCTGTCTCTTCCGGTTTTTGCCGTTCCTCCTGCGGAATCGCCCTCTACTAAGTAGATTTCACAGTGTTTGGGATCTTTATCCGAACAATCTGCAAGTTTTCCGGGCAACGATGCGCTTTCGAGCACGCCTTTACGCGTAAGTTCTCTTGCCTTACGAGCAGCTTCTCTTGCACGCTGTGCCGTAACCGACTTGAGAACAAGATCTTTGGCTTCCCTTGGATTTTCTTCCAAAAACGTTGCTAACTCTTCCCCGACTACACGTGCCACTGCCGTACGCATTTCACTGTTGCCAAGTTTTGTTTTTGTTTGTCCTTCAAATTGAGGATTTTCAAGCTTTACGGAAATAATAGCAACCAAACCTTCGCGCACGTCTTCACCGGAAAGCTTTTCCTGCTCTTTAAGAAGGTTTGCTTTGTGGCCGTAGTCGTTGATGACCTTTGTCAATGCAGCCTTAAATCCGTCCAAATGAGCTCCGCCTTCTTCGGTGTTGATGTTGTTTGCATAAGCATGGACAACTTCCACATAGCTGTCGTTAAACTGCAAGGCAATTTCAATTTCGCCTTCTTTTACCGATTTGTCTATGTAAAGCGGACGAGAAAAAATAGTGTTACGTTCGCGGTTGTAGTTGTCAACAAACTCGGCAAGTCCGCCAAGATAGCAAAACGTTTCCGAATGTTTACGGCCTTCACGCTCGTCTTTCAAAACAATATTTATGCCTTTGTTAAGATAAGCAACTTCTCTTAAGCGATTGCGCAAACGATCGTACTCCCACTCGGTTGTCTCGAAAATTTCAGAATCGGGCATAAACGTAACCTTAGTTCCGGTGTGATCGGCATCACCTATGACCTTGAGTCTTTCGTCGGGCTTTCCGCGATGATATTTTTGATAGTGATGCTTGCCGTCTTGAAAGACTTCAACAACAAGCCACTCTGAAAGTGCATTTACACAAGACATACCTACGCCATGCAAACCACCGCTTATTTTGTAGCCTCCACCACCAAATTTGCCTCCGGCATGCAATTTTGTAAGACACAACTCGACTGCGGAAATTCCTTCCTTTTTATGAATACCGCAAGGTATTCCACGTCCGTCGTCTTCAACGGTTAAGGAACCATCGTTGTTTACAGTAACATAGACATTTTTACAATAGCCTGCCAATGCTTCGTCAATAGAGTTATCAACGATTTCTACGGCAAGGTGATGCAATCCTTTTACATCGGTTGATCCGATATACATACCGGGGCGCTTTCTTACGGGATCAAGTCCCTCCAGTACTTGTATTTGCTCTTCGGAATAGTTGCTGATATTTTCAGCCATACAAAGTCTCTCCTTTATAGCGATTTTGTTTGACTCCTACGTTGGAACACCAACAAAAAGCCAAACCCTTATTTTTTAATAATTATATCATATAATAATATATTTGTACACCTTTTTCACAATCTTTTGTGCATCTTTATTTTCAGTTTGCGTTTTACGCCCTTAAAATAGGGTAAATTTCGGCAAAAGCTTTTCGTTTGTGTAAATGTTCGATTTTTATAATTTTACTTTTAAAGCCTTGCTTTCCGCTTATGCATGACTGTTACTTTTGGCGCAAGTTGTCTACGAAATGACATTTAATTCTAATTGTCAAAACGACGCACATTCTCTGTTTATTTACAAAAAAAATATTGACTTTTGCTTCACTTTATTTTATTATATGCTTATCCATTTTAGAAACATGGCACTCTAAGTTGCAGCTGACGAACGTGTCAATATTAAACAAACATATCTCTTTATGATATATTTCTTTACGACAAAAATCTACTTTAAAAATTTTGGAGAAAGCTAATGACATTGGCAAAAAATGAAAAAATCATTAAAGAGTGGAAATGTTCTGCAACAAAAAAAGACAATGCTCCTGCAAACAAAACTCTAACTATAACAAACAAGCGCATTATCTTTGACAGCAAAGACGACACAAAAATTAACAGAGAAGAAATTTTTCTTTCTTCCGTTAAAGGTGTTAAAGTTGCTCGCAAGTATGCAAAAACTTCGGCATGTATAGTGTTTTTTATACTTTCTGCCATTGCCATGATAGCGCCTTGGTTTATAGAGGCACTTCCCGATATAGCTAAATACTGCATTGTCGGCGTGGGTGCGGTTTTGTTAATTGTAGGGTTTTGTGTGCTCGGTGCGCTTCTTCGCAAAGTTTCGTTTACATTACAAGTCTACCATGATGCTACTCAAAAGATGGGATTTTACGGCTCGGTTTCCCACGAAGTCGGGGCAACAAAAATGGCCGAATTAAATATTTCTCGCAAAGAAATAAATGAGATTGTCGACACTATAGGAGCACTTATTCTCGATGCACAAGGTAGCACCGAAGAAAAAACGGAAACGGAAAAAATCGGAGAAATTTTACAATAAAATTAGTTAGAGGGATAACTATGAATTTAGATTTAGCTAAAGGCAAACTTGGTTTTGGCTGCATGCGCCTTCCCATGAGCGACGGCAAAGTAGACACTAAAGAGTTTTGCAAGATGGTAGATTTATTTTTAGAAAGCGGCTTTAACTACTTTGATACCGCCATGGTCTACTTAAACGGCCAAAGCGAAACAGCTCTAAGAGAATGTCTTGTAAAGCGCTATCCGCGCGATCAATTTGTTTTCGCCAACAAACTTTCTACATATCTTTTTACAAAAGAGGAGGAGATTGTCCCTCTTTTCAACCGACAACTTGAAGCTTGCGGGCTTGACTACTTTGATTACTACTTAATGCACGGACAAAATTTAAGATTTTTTGAAAAATACAAAAAATGCCATGCGTACGAGACAGCTTTTGAGTTAAAAAAACAAGGAAAAATCCGGCACGTGGGAATTTCTTTCCACGATACTCCGGAAGTTCTAGATAAAATTCTTACCGAGTATCCACAAATAGAAGTGGTTTTGTTACAGTTAAACTATCTTGACTTCGAAAATCCGGCAGTTCAAGCACGCAAATGCTATGAGGTGTGTGTTAAATACAACAAGCCGGTGCTTGTAATGGAGCCTATCAAAGGCGGAATGCTGGCAAATTTGCCACCACAATGTGCGCAGCTATTGAATGACTTGCATGGCGGAAGTCAAGCAAGTTATGCCCTGCGTTTTGCTGCCGGCTTGGACAATGTTGCTATGGTTCTTTCAGGGATGAGCAATTTTGAGCAGATGACAGACAATCTCAACACAATGAAGGACTTTAAGCCACTTGACGAGGCGGAATTAAATGCCATTGGCAAAGTTTGTAACGAATTTAAGTCAATGAATTTTATTGCTTGTACCGCTTGCAGGTACTGCATTGACGGATGCCCAAAGAAGATTCAAATACCCAACTTGTTTTCTTGTTTAAATTCCAAAAAAATAAGAAACGATTTTAATTCAAGTTTTTACTACCACAACGTTTACACGTTCAATAACGGAAAAGCTTCCGACTGCATAAAATGTGGAAAATGCGAACAAGCTTGTCCGCAACATCTTCCGATAAGAACTTTGTTGCAAGAAGTGGCAAAGGAATTTGAACATGATTGAATATAGAAAACTGCCACACGGTAATGAGCTTATCGGAACGCTCGGCATAGGCACAGGCAGTTTGCATCAAGCTTCGGAAAAAGAAATTAAATGTGTGATTGAAAAAGCAACTCAACACGGAATAAACTTTTTTGATTTATGTGCAGGCGGATCACGAGTTTACAAACCTTTTGGACAAGCCGTTAAAGATATACGAAAAAATATCTATTTTCAATTACACTTCGGCGCGGTGTACAATGCCGACGGCGAGTATGGTTGGTCACGCGACCTAAATGAAATAAAAAAGACTTTTGATTGGGAAATGCAACAACTTCAAACCGATTACGTCGACTTTGGCTTTTTGCACTGCATTGACGAAGACAACGATTTGCAAGACCTAATCAATAACGGAATTGTCGATTTTGTTTTAAACCTAAAAAAACAAAATATTGTAAAACACATAGGATTTTCGTCACATACACCATCGGTTGCAAACAAAATTTTAGACATGGGCTTTGTTGACATGATGATGTTTTCGATAAACCCGGCATACGACTTAGAATGCGGAGACGAGTACGGAATAGGGACAACTATCGAACGAGCAAACCTTTTTGCAAGATGCCAAACTCAAGGCATAGGAATTTCCGTAATGAAACCATTTCATGGTGGAATGTTACTTTCGGACAAAACATCGCCATTCAAACAAGCCATGACAAAAAATCAATGCTTGCAATACGTGCTCGACCGTCCGGCAGTACTTGTTGCCGTACCGGGTGCAAGAAGTCTAAGCGACTTAAACGAACTGCTTTCTTTTGCCGATTCGACAAGAGAGCAAAACGATTACTCGATGATTGCACAGTTTACACCGCAAAAAGCAATTGGAAATTGTGTTTATTGTAATCACTGTTTGCCTTGTCCTGCGGGAATAGATATAGGGTTGATAAATAAGTACTACGATTTGGCTCTGTCGGGAGACAATATAGCAAAAGATCACTACGGAAAGCTTGCAATCAATGCTTCATGTTGTTTACAATGTGGTCATTGCAATTCACGCTGTCCGTTTAAGGTTAATCAACAAGAAAAAATGGCAACTATTGCCAATTATTTTATAGGAGTTTAGTTATGATAGAATCAGCTTTACAAAAAAACAACGTTTGCACATCTAAAAAAATTACAATAAAATCTCTTGTGGCATTGGGAATAGTTTCACTTGCAGTAATACTTCCGCAAATAGCCCACTTCTTTTTTGGAAAACAAGCAGGTGTTACATGGTTACCTATGTATTTACCCGTCCTTCTTGGAGGATGCCTGCTCGGTTGGACTTGGGGACTTTGCTTGGGAATGGCTTCTCCGCTTGTAAGTTTCGCTTTAACTTCTCTTTGGGGAAATCCGATGCCGGTAGCTACTCGCTTGCCTTTTATGATTGTTGAACTTGCCGTATTTGCACTTGTCGCAGGCTTGTTTAGCAATGTTATCGCTAAAAAAAGTTGGATGTCGTTTGTTGCAGTGGTAACTGCGGAACTTTGTGGAAGAGGGGCATTTTTACTACTTTCTGTAATTTTCCAAACAACATCGTCGTTAACACCTTCTATTGTTTGGCAACAAATCACAATGGGTCTTGTTGGACTTGCAACGCAAGCCGTAATTGTGCCATTGTTAGTAATGGGATTAAACTTGCTTATCAACAAAGATCATGAATAATCTCACAGATTTACAAATTGCAAAGCAATCTCTTTTGGGAAACACCATTGCGCTTTGTAAAAACGGGGTGACTGTTACAAGCACAAAGAGCGGAATTGCTCCAATGATGAATTTTATTGCCGACGAAAAGGATTTAGATGGCTACTCAGTTGCCGATTTAATTGTTGGCAAAGCTGTAGCAATGCTTTTTGTAAAAGCCGGAATAAAGGCTGTTTACGGCGCTACGATGTCGATTGCAGGCAAAATTTTTTTGGAAAAACACAATATTTACATTGAATACGGTACGCTTGTAACCAACATAGAAAATCGTACAAAGACCGGAATTTGTCCGATGGAAGCTACTGTTGATAAAATAGACGACATTGAACAGGCTTACAAAGCTCTAAAAGATACCATTGAACGTCTACGCCAAAAGTGAATCAATTCCTTTCTTAATTAGTCTGGCAGACCAAAGTTGTTAAATAAAAACATAATTGAATAAAAAAAAGACCTGTGCAGCACGATACGTCAAAGTGTAAACACTTACAAAAACGTTTCGGTTGCCACAGGTCTTTTTTAGATAATTTTAATTAGTCGTTCACATACTTTGCAATGAAGTCGGGAAGTTCTTCTCTTGCTCCGCTTGCGGTTACAACAAACTTTACTCCGAATTCTTTTGAAAGGCCGTCAATTCCTTCGTAAAACTCTTTTAATGCCGAGATATTGCAGTCTAACAAGCGAGTCAATCCGTCAACAAAGAAAAGCTCAATGTCGTAGTTTGATGCAATCATTCCTTTTACGAAAGCCAAAACCTCCGATTGTGTGGTAAGACCATAGTGAGAAGCATCAACAAGACGAATATTTCTGTCTAAATCGTGGATGCGGTGATTTGTTCTATCAAGATAAACTATTACTCCGTTTGCGGATTGTGCTGCTGTGTTGGCAAGTTCGACCAATCTTTTTGTTTTTCCGGAACCTTTGCTGCCATATACAATTTGAATCAATTTAGTGTCCTCCAATGCAAATATTTTTTGCTTGTTTACATTGTAATATATTTTTCTCAAAATTACAATACGTATTGCTAAAAATAAAATAATTATTTATTTTTTCCGTTTATTTTTCTTTTATTAAAACTTCTTCTGTTTATTCTGCCTGCAACTTTGCGGTTTGATCGGCGAGGCGCAAAGCTTCTACCATTTCACCGATATCTCCGTTCATAAAGTTTTCAATAGAATACATTGTTAGTCCAATACGGTGATCGGTTACACGACCTTGCGGAAAGTTGTAAGTACGAATTCGCTCGCTTCTGTCACCTGTACCAACTTGACTTTTACGAGCTGCCGCATACTCGGCATTTGCCTGTGTTTGGTAAAAATCGTACAACTTGCTTTTTAAAATATTCATTGCTTTTTCACGATTTTTAATTTGACTGCGCTCGTCCTGGCAATTTACAACTATGCCGGTTGGCAAGTGTGTAATACGGATCGCCGATTCAGTTTTGTTGACGTGTTGACCGCCCGCACCGCTACTGCGATAGGTGTCAATTTTCAAATCCTTGTCCAATATCTCTATGTCAACATCCGGTGCCTCTGGCAAAACCGCTACCGTAATAGTACTTGTGTGTATACGTCCTTGACTTTCTGTATCGGGAACGCGTTGTACGCGATGAACGCCACTTTCAAACTTAAACTTACTGTAAGCTCCGTCTCCGACAACCATAAAGGAGCCTTCTTTTAATCCGCCAAGTTCGTTTTCTTCAATGTCAATTTCTTCAATTTTCCATCTGTTCTTTTCTGCAAACATGTAGTACATGCGACGGATTTCGTTAGCAAATAAAGCAGCTTCTTCGCCGCCGGCACCTGCGCGAATTTCTATAATAACGTTTTTTTCGTCATTGGGATCCTTAGGTAAAAGCAACACCTTCAAGTCCTCGGTAAGTTGTTCCAATTTCTTTTTTTGTGCAGAAATGTCTTCATGCAATAATGCGACCATTTCTTTATCAGTTTCGATTTCGGCAAGTTGCTTGTTTTGTTCCATTTCATCCGCAGTCTTGCGATATTCTGCATAGCATTCGACAATGGGCGTGAGAGTGCTGTGCTCCTTTACGAGCTTTTTCCACGAATTGTTGTCCGCAATTACTTCCGGCTTGGCTATTTCCTCGGTTAGAAAGTTGTATCTATCAACTATTTTGTCTAATTTTTCTGTCATGAAAACTCCTTTTTATCGTTTCGTTTTCTTTTTCTTGTCTAATTCAATCGTTTGTTTTTAATTTAGCAATCACTATTCTGTCATTTTGCGAATAGTCCTTTTTTACTTCCACGACAAACGACTCTGATAAAATTTCCTTGGCGGTTTGTCCTTGGTCGTAACCTATTTCAAGTACGGCAACTCCGTCTTTCTTTAAATGTTTGGGAGCTTCTTTTGCGAAAATGCGATAGAAATCTAACCCATCGTTTCCGCCGTCCAATGCAATAATAGGCTCATATTTTTTTACACTATCATCCAATGTTTGAATAACATCGGTTGCTATGTATGGAGGATTGCACACTATGTAATCGAACATTCCGTCGACTTTTGCAAACATATCAGTCAACAAAAGCTTAACTTTTGCGTTGTTACTTTTTGCATTAAACTTAGCAACCTTAAGCGCGTCCTTGCTGATGTCCGCCAAAGTTACGTCAGCTTGTTTTTCAAGTGCAACGGTAATTCCCAAAATACCGGTTCCCGTACACATATCAAGCACTTTTGCATCTTTTTTGTTTATTTGTTTTAACAGTTGCTCACAAACAAGCTCCGTTTCCAGCCTTGGAATAAGGGTGTCGTTTGTTACACAATAATTACGAGAATAAAATTCTACACGTCCGATAACGTACTGCCACGGTTCTCCGCCTTCAATACGTTGACACATTTTCTCTACGCGTAGTTTCCATCCGAAAGGAATTTTTAAATTTTTGTCTAAATCGGAAACTTTTATGTTTAGCACGGCTGCAGTAAGCCACTTTATGTCGTGTATTCCGATAAGAGACGGCAAACTACTTTTTTCAACGCAATCGATAAACTCCGATACGGTGAGCGGATCCGGAAAACGCTGTTCGGCAATGGTTTGATCTGCATCCATTTCCAAAACCTTTGTAAAAGCCGTTATCGCAACCTGACACATGTCATCATCGGGTTCGCGAGTAGTAAGACGTTGAAAATGTTTTCCAAGCCATTTAAGTGGGCGGAACAACACAAAATTACTTTTTGCAAGCAACATTAACGTTTCGTAACTTATGCCTGCAGTAATAGGCAACAATGCTATTTTAAGTAGCGCTCTGAGCCACCAATTCTTTTTTTCGACAAATGCCGTAAAACCGCATGCAACACAGACGACATCCAATACCATCATTAAAACAATCGACAAAACAACAACAAACACTATGAAACTCGTTCCGCAACGATCGTGATAACGGCTGCACTTTTGTACATTTTCAACAGTAAGTGGCAATTCGTTTTCGTAACAAGAAATGGTTTTATGCTCTGCGCCATGATACATAAATACTCGCTTTATCTCTTTCATTTGCGAAACACTTACCATGTAGGCGACCAGCACCACCATTTTAACAACGCCTTCTATAAGAGATTTTAGCCAAGCAAACTTCCCTGCGCCGTCAAGACCGGTTAGAGTAAAAAAGCCATTTGTTGCCAACGTAGGCAGAAAAACAAACAATACCATTGCCAAAGCAAAACCAAATAGCATTGAAAGCCCCATAAGGGCCCCTGTGCCGTTGTTTTCCGACGTGTCGATTTCTTCCTCGACCATTACTTCTGCCGATTTGTATGTGATTTTTGTGCCGTCAATCATGGATGTGATAAGATTGATCACGCCACGCAAAAACGGCACTTTTCTATACCAAGGCTTAGTTGCAGACAATCGAGTTGTTTCAACGCGAATATTGCCAAGTTCGTCTCTTACAGCCAAAGCCATGCTGCTTTGACCACGCATCATCACGCCTTCAATTACCGCCTGTCCGCCAATTTTTGTTTTCATATATTCTCCCTACTTGTTGTAGATTTTTGTCCACAACTTGCTTTATATTATATAATAACAAAAAAATGTTTTTTTTTCAACTGTTTAATAGCGGTGGCACATTGCTTTTATATTTAGTTTGTTTATTTCGATGAACAGTCAAAAACTGTACTTTTAAATTTCAATGAGTTTGAGTTCTTTTTGTGATTAGCAATTAAAATTCGACATATTAAAAAGCGCACAAACAAACTTTGTGCGCTTTTTTGGCAATATCTTTTGAGATATCGTTTTTTAAATAAACTTTGCTTTTATTGTTAAGTTTTATTAAAAATATCTTTTAATCAACGTCAACTATGACAAAGCCGCGCTCTCTTAGCCAAGTTAAAGCCAAGCTTACCCAAACTTGAACAGCTTTGTTAACCGTAAACGGTTCTTCTGTTGCAATAGACAGTCCGTGCTCGCCGTGTGCAAACAAATGCAGTTCAAACGGAACGTTGTTCTGTTTACAAGCAAGAGCATAGTACAAACTATTTTCTGACGGAACAACGTTGTCATCAACGGTTGTCCATATAAATGCCGGCGAAGAATCTTTTGTTACGCACTTTTCTGTTGACAAACGTTTTTTCAATTCTTCATCATCGCCACAAAGCAGTATAAAGCTTTCGCAATGGTCCTTGTCGCCATAGGTTATAACAGAATAACTAAGTATTACAGCATCGGGACGAGAAAGTTTTGCCCTTTCTCCAAGCGCCTTTCTTGCATCATCACTATCAAACAACGTTGCAAGCATTGAACAAAGATGCCCACCGGCAGAAAATCCTACGGCCGCCACATGATTTGGATCAGTACGAAGCTTTTGGGCGTTTTCCCTTATGTAAACTATGGCCATAAGTCCTTCAATTAGCTGTGCGGGATATCTTACGGGGGCGACCGAGTAGTCGAGTACAAATGCAGTAAAACCTTCTCCCACAAACTTTAAAGCGACACATTCTTTTTCTCTTCCACTTACATAAAAGTATCCGCCGCCGCCAATTACAAGCATTGCAGGACGTTTACGATTAGGTTTACGTTCCATTTCTTCTTGGACATACACGTTGAGGTAGCCTTCTGCCCCTTCCGGACGATCTATGTTAAAATATTTGTACAAATCAACTCTTTCGGTATACATATTGGTTTCTCCTAAAATAAGCTCTTTTTTGTTTTTAACTTTTTTATTATACTATTTTAAAAAGATAAAGCGCAAGCAATTAATGCTTTATTTGACTTAGTAAAAACACTCCCGAAAGCAGGAGTGTTTTGGCAATCGTGTTGTTTGTTTTTTTAAGCAGCTGTTTTTTGCGTTGCATTTACAATTAAATCGAAACTTGCATCCAAACTCATTGCTTCGTTGTTTGTAGAGTTATCTTTAAACTCAATTTTTACTTTGAATGTTTTGGTTGCACCTTTTGCAACAGACATAGAATCGATTATTGCTTGACCATCGTTTACAAACGTGGACAATGCACCTTTTTCGGTTCCGTCAATGCTAACAATCAACTGTTCGGCAAGCTTGTTGCTGTTTGCAAGTTTAATTACTACATCAAAATCGAACGCAACATCACCGTTGTTTTTGATTTCCAATTCAACTTCGTAACTTGCTCCCGGAACAAGTTTTTCTCCGTCGGCAATATCAAAGACATTAACATTGTCCGTTGTGAGATCTGCTTCTGCTTCGGCAGCAGTGTAAGTTTTTGCTTCCAAATAACCGGTAGTTGTGCTTACTGCATTTTTAACAAGACCTATACGTTTGAAACCGACATCCATCTTGCCGGAAGAAATGTGAGTGGTTACTGTTTCTGTCGTGGACCACAATGCATATGTTCCGCCGACAATTGTAGCCAAACAAATCATAATCATCATGCTGGCAAATACTATCGTTCTGGTTCTCTTTCCCATGGTTTTATCTCCCTTTAAGCTGATTGCAAACTATTTGTTTGCTTCTGCCTCTTGACGACGTTGTTGACGACGAAGTTTAGCTTGCTCTTTCTTGTATGCTTTTTCTTCTTCAATTGCATTGATTGCAATTTGAATACTGTCTTTTGCTGCGGACAATGAAGCTTCGTCTGTAACTTTGATTACAGCAGGTGCTTGCTTTACTGCAACTTTGTTGTCGGAAACGTAGCTCTTGAATTTCAAGTTTGCAATAATAAACTCGCAAACAACAGTTCCACGCTTGATTTTTAGACGAACGATGCGATTTGTGCCAACTTTGTATTCTTCGTAAGCAGCATTTTTGTAACGTTTGCTGCCTTCCACAGCCATAGCACAACGAACAATTTCGTCATAGTAGCCCTTGCGTTCGACATCCAACGACAAGTATTTTTCTTCCAAAGTTTCGCTTGCTGCAGAAAAAGCAACATTTCCTTCTTCGACTGCTTCGTCTACAGAAATTTGTTCAACTGCAGGTTGTTCTTCTGCCACAACGGGAACTTCTTTTACAGCTTCATCTTTAACTTCTTTAACAGGTGGCTCTGCGGGGGCAACCGGTGCCGTAGGAATATACGGTTGTTGTTGAATAATTATCGGTTGCGGTTGTTGAGGTTGTTGTGCTTGTTGTTGACGACTACGACGTTCGCGTCCTTCGGCAACAATGTCTCTTGTTACAACGGTTACGCAGAAAATACCGATTACAAGTACTACACCTAAAAACAATATGATCAAAATGTCGGTCATGCTTTTATTCTCCTTCTTTTTTTTGTTGTAAATTATTTTCTTGAGTTGTGTCGTCTTGTTGTTGCAATGCTGCAAGTTGACGTTTCAGCTCTAAAATTTCGTCTTCTTTTTCTTGTTGCTGCTTTAAAATTTTTTCTTTCTTGTCTTTGCCGACAACTCTTACGATGCGCATTACTTCAAAAACAATTATTATAACAGCCGGAACAATAATTACAAAAATGATGCCGATTGGCTGGCGTAAAATGTACACTAACAAACCAATTAGATAGCTTTGCCCAACAACCTTGCCAACAACGTAGTTGTGACTGTTAGTTTCGTTGGTGTGAATTGTTTGTGTTTGTTGACTTACTTGTTCGCCGTCAACTTCGTTGTCGCCCTTAAGATCAATGTCGTATCCACCGTAGGAATTAACTTCAATTTTGGTAACGCGGTGAGTGATTGTTTCTTGTTTTGTGCCGTAAACATACTTAAATGTTAAAACGTCTCCAACGGAAATTGACTTTAACCAATCTTGTTTTTGGGTTTCGTCTTCCGGCATAACTTCAACAAACACACACGACATTGTGGGAATGCTTTTTATTTTGTACGCACTTACATCAGTTTTTTCGCTCTTTTCCATAGATGCAGATTGAACGAAACGCATTTGTAAGCCGAATATTGTTGCCGTTCCGTCGGAATCTTTTTTAGAAACAATCGAAACAATTAAAACAAATACTGCAAATGCAACCACTATCCACAAAAGAATACTTCCGACAATGCTTAAAACCTTTTTTACAGTCTTTTTGCTTTCTTCTTTCATGGCAACTACTCAGCACTCCTTTTTGCCGTTACGTCTAAGTAGAACGATATCGATTTTTGTTGCGATTCGTTGCCGACGTTTTCGGGCATTGAATAAGTAATTTGTATGTTGCTTACATTTGTTCCGAGAGAAATTGTTTGCTCTTTATCAAGCAATTCCTTCAGTGTTTTTGTAATTGTTTGATCGTTGGACTTGATTTCAACATTGATGTAATTTTTAAGTTCACTGTCTTTAAAATTTCTAAACGTTAGTGAGATTTGCAAGTCTTTGGCGCTTTCACCATTGATGTTGATTTCGTAAGACTTTTGTCCGCCGGGATAAAGTCCGTCAAGTTGAGCCGTAAAAGTTCTTTTGTCGTCTCCGCTTAAAGTAATTGTTGTGTTTTGCAACAAATTGTTGTCATCGTCTTTAAGAGAAGCTAAAGCAATAACTCCGCCAATTACGGCAATAAAACATGCAATTACCATTACAAGCGCAATCCGTTTGCTCATGACTCCTCCTTTTAAATATTTGCTGTTTTTCGTCCCCAAGGAAGCAAAAAATCACTTATATATAATATTTTGTATATTATACCATTCCAAAATATCAATGTCAATATGGTTTTTAAAAAATATTGATAAATTTGCGTGTTTTTTAACGCATTACCCCCACCCGTTAAAAAGCAAAAAAATTAAGTAAACATAAAAAAATAAAACTATAAAATAAAAGACGAACAAAGTAAATGTCCGTCCTTTCAACAAAAAAAATGGTGCTGGTGGTGGGACTTGAACCCACATGTTGTCGCCAACATCGGATTTTGAGTCCGACGCGTCTGCCATTCCACCACACCAGCACAATAAAAAAACAAAATATAGAAGTTATTTTGAACACTCGGTTTACTTAGACGCGTCCGCGTCTGCCCTCAGCCGAGCAAAAGAAGCAAAGCGAATTTGCGAACGCCACGTAGCATAGCGTAGTATTCCACCACACCAGCACATTGTACACAATTCTTATTTAATATATCACACAAATTGAAAATTATCAACAGATTTTTGCAAGATTTAACAAAAAAGTTTTAACAACCCACCACTTTGCAATTGTAGACAATTGTATTGCTTAAATCAAATATTTGTGATAGAATAAACTTGTTGTCAAAAACCTTCTACCTGTAGTCTAATGGATAGAATAATGCCCTCCGACGGCATTGATCCGAGTTCGACTCTCGGCAGGTAGACCATTGCGCAGACTTCGTCTTTTTGTCGTCAACAAATAATGCGAGCATTTTTTTGCCCGCTTTTTTGTTGCCTTCCTTTTGACTTGTCTGCTTTGGATCATTCTGTCTCATAACAACTCCCCGTAGCGTTCCGCTCTTTCCTTTCGCTACACTTACCGCCTCACTTCGTGCGGTCGGACGACTCTCGGCAGGTAGACCATTGCGCAGACTTCGTCTTTTTGTCGTCAACAAATAATGCGAGCATTTTTTTGCCCGCTTTTTTGTTGCCTTCCTTTTGACTTGTCTGCTTTGGATCATTCTGTCTCATAACAACTCCCCGTAGCGTTCCGCTCTTTCCTTTCGCTACACTTACCGCCTCACTTCGTGCGGTCGGACGACTCTCGGCAGGTAGACCATTGCGCAGACTTCGTCTTTTTGTCGTCAACAAATAATGCGAGCATTTTTTTGCCCGCTTTTTTGTTGCCCTTAGTCAGCTCAACCAACAAAAAAAGGCAAGGAAAATCTCCTTGCCTTTTTGTTTTAGATTGTCTTTTTGCCTAATTGTATTATGCTGCCGTCGAAGCTTCTACCGGTGCATAAACAATTTCGATTGCAGTAATTTGAACTTGTTCGTTTCCTGACGCAGTGGAGCCACTAACTTTACTCATTGTAAAGGAAATTGAAGAAGCATTTACAGTTACTTCAGTACCGCTTGCAACTTCAGTTGTTCCGTTTAACAATGTACCATCGTTTTTGTTAGCATAAGTGATTTTAACAGAAACAATTGTGTATCCTTCTTTAGCGGTAATTGTTGTTGTGGAGCCTTTGTAAGTTCTAAGTTGATTTCCACTGGTGTAATACTTCATGGTGTCGTTTGCAACTGTTGCTTCGCCCAAATCAACCGATTTAACGTCCACACCATTTGCAGTTCCGGTAACTTCTGCCCATGTTTTAACAGACATTGTGATTTTGTTGTCGGCATCTGTGTAAGCAGGTGTTGTGGATGCAGCTTTTACAACAACTGTAAAGTCTTTTGTTGAGGTTCCGATTGTAGCTGTGAGAACGACTGTGGAATCTTCTGCACCACGTGTAACGGTTGCTTTTGTTCCGTCAATTGCAATGCCTTCACCGGACTTAACTGCCCATGTAGCAGAGCTGTCAAGAGTGAAGTCTGCGCCAACAGATTCAGCCAATGTGATTTTTTCAAGCTTTTCGGCATCTGTAAGTTCGTACTTAGCACTTGCAACATAGGTAGCGCCTGCAGCAATTTGAGCGGATCCGTTGTAAGCAGAAGGAGTTCCTGTAACAAGAATGTATGTTCCAACAGAAAGATCTGCGCCGCCAGCAAGACGATAAACATATAGACTATTTGTTCCGTCTGTAATGGTTACACTAATGTTGTTGTAGTCTGCACTGTAAGCGGTGTTAATTTTGCTGATTTGTCCGTAAACAAGAGTTCCTTCTTCACCGGTTCCGGCAATACCCTTTTCGGCTGCTGTCTTAAGGTCAACTACTGCAACTTTTTCGAATTTAGAAACAGCTTCAATTGTTCCGCTATACTTCTTTATAGGAGCTTTAAATGCGATAGCTTGTCCTACGGCAATTGTGGAAGCATCGTCAAGGTTGTAGTTGTATACTAATATCTTTTGTGTTCCGTCTGAAACATAGAATGAAACATTTTTATAAGATGCATCGTAAGCTCTGTTTATTTCAGATACCGTACCAATAATATAGTAAGAATCTGCGGTTGATGCTTTGTCGTTAAGAGCTTCGCCGGCTTTGAGAGCTTGAGAAACAAACGAGTTGGAAACAATTACTTTGATTGTAAATTCTTCGTTTGTAGAGTCTTCGCCAATTGCGAGAGTTGCAACAAGAGTAAATTCTTGTGTTTCGCTTCCAACAGTAATGTTGAGTTTACCGTCAGCAATTTTTGCACAACTTGGAGCATCTCCCTTGAATGTCCATGTGATAGCTACGTCTGTGAATGATGTTCCTGCAGAAGGAAGATCTACGGATGCATTTGCGGTGTATTCGGTTGTAAGGCTGAGAGCTTTCTTTTCAGCAGCAAACTTTTCAGCTGAAGTAAATGTAGCATCGACAACATTGGAGATAGCATCTGTGCTTACTGCATACAATTGATATTTGTTACTGTAAACACATACAAGTCCTGTTACGGTTGCTTGCTTACCTACAACAAACTTTTCAAACAATGCTTTTGTATCTTCTTCGCTAAGGAAGTAAATGTTGTAATAAAGGTTGAATTCTACTCCGTTTACAGTGAAGTAGTAGTATTTACCATCAATTCTGGTGAATTTTGCACCTTCAATCTTAACAAGTGTGTTTTGGTAGTCAATCAAAGCTGTGTCTGAGTTGTTAGCTGCTTTTCCCCAATCGTTTGTAGCATCTTTTGTGATAAGTTGGTCAGCAGTTTTAGCTTGTCCCTTAATTTTGATGCTGCAGCCCTTGTTAAATTCGTATTGTCCGTTGTAGACTGTGCAACTTCCGCTAACTTCTACGCGAGATCCAATGGGGAATGCTGCGTAAAGTTCTTCGTCAGATTTGAAGGAAGTTGTTTCTGTGGGAGCATAAGCATAGTAGCCGTTGCCGTCAGCGTCTTGAAGATAAACACTGCCCTTTGAGCTAGATTCCGAGGAAATAGAAATAATGTCGACAATGTAACCAACTACGCGGATTGTATCGGAAGACTTATTTTTGCAAGCTTCTTTGTACTGTGCGTAAGTGTTTACAACGTAAGCAGGAATGGAGTGTGCAAACGATACTTGGTAAGGATTACCGTTGCTGTCTTTGTAAGCTTGGCCTTTGCTGTTTACAAGTGTTGCAACAAGGTTGTACTGAACATCAACAGGGGTTTCGTCGTTGATTTGGATGGTTACGTAGTCATCAACGATTTCGCCTACGGATACACCGGAAGTAACGCCTTCTGTTGTGATTTCTACTGACCATTGTACGTTACACTCAACTTCACCGATAACGGTTTTAGCAGCAAGTTGATAGTTGCCTGTGGTGGAAGTTGCACGTTCTTGTTCAAAAACTCTTACGTTTTCGAGCATTTCTGCAAGTGTTCCTGCTTCGATTTTTTCGCCGTCGCAAGCTACAAGAGCTACTGACAAGCAAAGTACAACTGCAAGAACAAGGCAAATGAGCAATCTTTTTTTCATTTTCTTTTCTCCTTTTTTGTCCCTTGGGACGAATTTTAATTGTGTTGGCTTTTGCCAAATAAATTTTGCAAACTTGGTTACAATATTTTTGAAGAGCATTAAAAACTCTTTCAAAACAATTTAATTAAGGACGAGATAAACTTTTTCCTATTCCACTATTGTGGCATCGCCTAATGTTAAAAGCATGATTTGGTACTTGCCGGTTTCGGAATTTTCGGACTTGTAGTAGCCTACAACACCTTTAACGTCGATGGTTTTACCTTCAAAGTAATCTGCTTCTACAATAATGCCGTCTTTATACAAAACGTTTGTGCGAACGGAGATTTTTTTGCCATCCTTACTGCAAGTAAGTGTCATTGCGCCCATCGAAGAGCCCGATTCGGTTGTGTAAACACTGTCTACCGTTAAACCTTTAATTTCGACAGTTGTGTACAATGCAAGTTCGGCAAAATCGTACTGTTTGGTTTCGTCGTTGATTTCCACATCTACTTTGCTTGCAAATTGGTCGGCAGTTACAGTTGTGTAAGAAATTTCATTTCCGCTTGAGATAAGAGAAATATATTCCTTTTCTGTACCGGGATCGGGGAACGGGTCATACTTAATTCCGCTAATTTGGTAAGTTGCACCTGATTCCCAATACTGAACAGCGCCGACAACCAAAATGCGGTTGCCCATTGTAGAAACAATTTTTGTTCCCATAGAGCCTATACCGCTGTTTCCGGAATAGACTTGCATTCCGTACCAACGGCCTGTTTCTTCGTCATAGTCTTCAACGTAGATTGTGTCACCGTCTTGACGAGCAACAGTTGCTTCAAAAGCAACAACCGAACCTTCGTAATCGGCAATACTTAAACGAATATCTTTAAGCGTACATTGAATTGCCTTGCCGTAGAAGTAATCGGGATCGGCTTCGCCTGACCAAACACTGAGTTTGAAATTTTTTGCCTGTTCCAAAGCGGAATAACAAGTTTCGCCGTAACGTCCACTGAGAATGTTAGACTCAACGGCAAGACCGTTTTGCAACAATTCAAGATTCAAAAGTCTAAACGTGGAATCTTCGCTAGTGTTGTACCAAACCCATACAAGGTAACGAGCACCGGTTTTATCTAAGTTCCATTTGTTGTCGTTGGACTCAATGTAGATTTCGTTGGCCGACTTTAGTTTGTTTTTTGTAAAGTTGGACGCTTTTTTGCCGTAAGGTTCAATTTTACCGGTAGACTCGGGCGTGTTGACTGCAAGGTAACGAGCCTTAAGCACTCCCGTTGAAGAAATGGAAGTAGGCACATTAAAGTGCGTTGTGTCACCGTCGATGTAAGTGTGTACCGTAACTTTTTGCTTTAATGTTTCGGTAGAATTGATATCAAACTTAAGTTGAGAAACGTAGTCGATTTGTTCCGCTTTGTTTCCTTGGCAAGCAAATAGTGAAAGCGTGCAACTAAGCACCAATACTACCAATAATAACGTTGTAATAACTTTTGTTTTCATTTTTTTACTTTGGTGTCGTTGCGACATTATCTGCCGCAACGACGTTTTGTTTATTTTTTGTTTTAGATTTGTTTACTAAACTTAGTTGTTGTAGAAATATTCGCAGTTGCTGATTGCAGTTTTGAATGCTGCGTCGATGGCCGACTTAATAACATCGTCTGCCACAACTTTGCCGGCACTATCTTTACTTGCGCCAAGACATGTTTGAAGAAGAGCTTCTGCTTCGCTACGTGCTTTGGATGATCCGATAAATGCAGGACTTACAAAGTAAGCCTCTTTTTGATCCCAACAAACTTGAGAAGACAATGCTGCAATGCCGTCTTTTGTTCCGTCTGCAGAAGCAAGGTGAGCTTTGAATACAGAGTTTTCCGAAACAGATTCAATTACGGGAACGTAACCTGATGTCATTGAGAATTGAACTTGGAATTCTACATTTGTTGTGAAGTACTTGATAAACAACCAAGAAGCGAGTTTTTCGTCATCGGTAGCGTTACCAATGATGCAAACGCTAGGACCTTGAGAAATAACTTTGGGGTTAGAAGCATCTGCTTGAGGAATTGAAGAAATACCTACATTGAAAGGTGCTTTTCCGTCAACTTTTGCTGGTGCTTGGTGAGTTGCGCCTGCAGATGAACCAATTGACATGTAACTTTTTACAATCGGGTTACCTTTAGAGTCGGTTGCACCGTTTTTTGATTCGGGTTCATTTATAAACAATCCGCTTGTGTAGGAACCATAAATGCCGCTTGTTGTAACCCATCCGTTTGCGTACCATTTGCTAAAACGATAGCAGAAATCTTGGTTATCTTGATTGTTAAACAAATAGTAAGGTTTTGTCGCACTTGTGTAAGGGGTTTGAAGTTGTTCGGTCATGGTGATAAACCAGTTAGCTTCGCTGTCGTATCCGAGAGGAATGCAGTATTCATCCCATTCTTTCAACTTTGTGCAAACATATTCCATGCTTGTTGTGCAGTTTTCGGGGCAACTATCCGAGCACCACCAGTGTGTAGGAGCTTGAGCATCGCCTTTGTCATCTACAAGACCGGCTGCTTTGAAAGCTTCAACATTGTAGTACAAAACTTCGGTTGACTTTGAGAACGGAAGCATGTACATCTTGTCGTCACCAAACGATTTACCTTCGTTGTAGTAAGCGGGGATGAAGTCTGCAATTTGTTCAGCGGTAAAGCCTATAGGCATATCTTCTGTATTGCCAAACTTTCCTGCAGGAACTACGTCGGTGCTGTTAATGTAATCGTCAAGAACAACTACTTTTTTGGAACGATTGTAAAGAGCAACGTGGTCGGGGTAACAGTAAGCAACGTTTGGTCCTTTACCTACTTGAATTTCCTTAGAAACCTTGTCTTTTACGTCGTCGTAACCTGAACCGGCTTCGTACTCAACCTTGATATCCGGATAAATTTGATTGAATTTTTCAATATATTTATCTAATATCGGGGTAAGAGTTTGTCCCATTGTTGTGTAGAACGTGATTGTTGTGCCGTCTTCTTCGAAGTTGCAAGCAAACAATGCCGAAACAACCGAGATAGAAAGTACAATCATTAGCACTACTGCAAATGTCTTTTTCATACTTTTGGTTTTCCTCCAAATAAAATTTTAAATTCAATACCGAAAGAATCGGATTTTGACAATTAACCTTTAATACCGCTACGGCTTACGCCCTTCATAATGTACTTACGAAGGAACACAAACACCAAAAACAATGGTATCGAAACCATAACAACTGCCGCCATCTGCACAGGGTAGTCGTATTGATCGCCGTCTGCCGGTGTAAATGCGGTACGAAGTCCGTATGTGATAAGTCTGTGTGCGCCTTGGTTGGCAACCAACATCGGCCAAACGTAACTGTTCCATGCGCCCATCATCTTTAGAATGGTTATTGATATAAGTGTTGGCAATGCCAAAGGTATCATTACTTTCCACAAATACTTTAAGTCACTTGTACCGTCAACTTTGGCTGCATAGTACAACTCGTCGGGAATTTGTAAAAAGTTTTGACGCAACAAGTAAATGTAGAAAACACTCACCAAAAACGGAACAATAAGTACGGTGTAAGTTTCTCTCCAGTTCCAGTCGACAACTGTTTGATAGTTGGTGATGGTAAATAATTCTCCGGGAATCATCATGGTTGCAAGCAACGCAGCAAACAAGACGTTTTTACCTTTAAACTCAAGTCGAGCAAAAGCAAATGCCGAAAGTACCGTGATAATTAACGACAAAACCGTTGAAACAATGCCTACATAAACCGTATTAAAGAACAATACTCCAAGACTTCCCGTTGTAAACGCTTCAAGATAATTGGCAATATCTAAGCCGTCTGTAGGCCAAAACGTAGGTCTTGCAAGATAGTACTCCTCGCGTGTTTTGAAGGAAGATATTATCATCCAATAAAACGGGAAAAGCACAATAAGTGCCATAACGCCAAGGAACAAGTACAGCAACACTTGTACCAAAATACGAACTACGCGTTGGCGATTTGTTACATTTTTCATGTTGCGCTCTTTCATTACGGCATCTTGAGCGTCAACTGTCTGAGCAGACACAACTGTCTGCATGTTTTCTTTGTTTTCTTGCGACATATTGTGCCTCCTATTAATAGTGAACTTTCTTTTTACTTACGTACAAGTTGATTAACGTTACAACAAGTATGATTGCAAACAAAATTAATGCTGCTGCGCTTGCTCTGCCGTAGTCGGCAGTGTCAAGAGAATCGTAGATAAGACCAATCATTGTGTTGAGACGTCCCGCCTTGGTGGGTGGCCCCATCGTTTCGCCAAAGATACCTACAATACTGCTATATTCTTTAAATCCGCCAATAAATCCTGTGATTACAACATAAGCAATCATTGGAGAAAGAAGGGGGACTGTTATACGCCAAAATGTACGTGCACGACTTGTTCCGTCAACTTTTGCGGCATCATAGTACTGCTTGTTTACGCTTTGAAGTCCTCCAAGCAAGATAAGAATTTTGAAAGGAAGGGCGTTCCAAACAATGTAAACTACCAAAACAAAGTAGTTTGCCCAAAGCTCTGACGTAAGGTTGATCCAGTCAATTCGCGTTCCGCCAAAGAAAACAATGATATTGTTGATGATACCTATCGATTCGGCCGGAGTGTTTACACCGACAACGTTGAACATTACCGAGAAAACCATACCGATTGCGATAGTGTTTGTTACATAGGGCAAAAAGAATATTGTTTGCAACAATCTTTGCAAGGGCTTGATTGCGTTTAGACAAACAGCAATAAGTAGTGCTAAGAATGTTGAAATGGGAACGGTTAGCACACACAACAACAGTGTGTTTTTGAGACAGTTAAGAAACGGTCCGCCGACATCTACAACTTTGATAAAGTTTTCAATACCAAACTGATAATTTGTTTCTCCGCCGGCAACTTCTAACCCGTTGTACCCGTTAGTAAATGCCATTCTTATGGTGTTGAACATTGGCCAAACAGTAAATATCAACAGCAAAACAATTGCCGGAGACAGGTACAGCCAAGCCTTCCATTGTTGTTTACTATCTACCATTATTCCACCTCATCATCGGCTGAAACTTTTTCCATTCCTTTGGGTAAAACGTACAATCTTTCTTCGGTTTCTTTGTCGAAAATAAACACTTTGTGCGGTTTAAGCGAGAAACGAATAGTTGGTAAAGATGTGTCTACTTTGTTGTCGGCATCTACGATTGCACGGATGATCGGATTTTCGGACTTTTCGTGCTTGGCAACAATGCTGACGTCACGCCCCATAACTTCCAAATTGGAAAGTTGACATGTGAATGGCCCTTTTTTAGGATCATAGACAAATCCTTCCGGACGAATGCCTACATGAACCTGACCGTCTGCAATTCCGTTTGCGTCGAGAACAGCTTCGTCGCCAATGTAAAGTTTGCCATCCATTACATAACCTTCAAATACGTTGATGGGAGGCGTTCCCAAAAACTTTGCAACAAACAAGTTGATAGGATTGTCGTAAACTTCTTGCGGAGCACCAACTTGTTGCACCACGCCAAGCTTCATTACTACAATTTGGTCAGAGATTGACATCGCTTCTTCTTGGTCGTGCGTTACGAACACCGTTGTTATACCTGTTTCACGTTGAATACGTTTGATTTCTTCACGAGTTTGAAGTCTCAAACGAGCATCCAAGTTACTAAGAGGTTCGTCCAAAAGCAAAACTCTCGGCATTTTTACCAATGCACGTGCAATTGCAACACGTTGTTGTTGACCGCCGGAAAGTTCGTGCGGTTTACGATCCATAAGCTCGTCAATTTGTACTAACTTTGCAACGTGGTAAGCACGCTCGATCATCTCTGTTTTGGTAAGCTTGTCTGCCCCCTTTAAGTTTTCAAGCGGAAACATGATGTTTTGTTTAACAGTCATGTGGGGATACAAAGCATAGTTTTGGAAAACAAGTCCTACCCCACGATTTTCCGGAGAAAGTTCCGTAACGTCGTCGTCACCAAAGAAAATGTGTCCGGCAGATGGTTTTTGTAAACCGCAAATCATGTACAACGTTGTACTTTTTCCGCAACCGGATGGGCCAAGCAAACCAATAAGTTTGCCATCGGGAATTTCGTAGTTAAACTTGTTTACCGCAATTACTTCCGCGCCTTTTTTATCTCTGCTTTGAAAGATTTTGGTAAGGTCCTGCAAAACAACTTTCATATTATCTTGTTCCTTCCTTTTGTTAATTTTCTATTCTTTAGCAAAACCAAAAGTTTTGCAAATGTTTTTATTGATCGGCTTTTCTGAGAGATGCCGTAAGTGCAATGTTAAGCGCTTGGCCAACAAGAGCAACTGCCGCCAAACCGACACTAACCATTGACGTTGCAACAGTGAAAACTTTTTGAGATTTTTTTTCAAGTTTTGCCAAAGCAAACAATTGCAATTCGTACTCATCGGAAGATTCGCTTATTTGAGAGCTAAGCGCCGAAAACATAAACAACAACATAAATCCGACAAACAATGCCGTTAGCGCCACACCTACCGATTTGAGTATGTACATGGTTTTGGGCTTTTCTTTGTATCTATCCGATAAAACAAGGCACACTGCCGCACCTAAAGCAAGGACAATTGCCACAAAAAGCCATGGAGACCTGACTCTCAAAACCAAGTCTGCAAGCAGAATGTAGCTCATTCCTGCACAGAAAATACCTATCAGCCCCACAAAGAAAGCTATTTGATTGAGTAACGATTTGGACATTTTGACTTCCTTCTCCTTTTAATACATTTTGTGTTTAACTTCTTCTTCATGAATACTTGTTTTGTAGTTGTACATGTCTTCAACACTATCAAAAATCATTTGTGTAGCCATGTCAACAACAACGGTACTTGAAATAACATCGTGAATAAACGAAAATGTTTTTGTAGAAAAAAACAGGACAATTTGCAATATAATCAAACCAACAAAAACTAAAACCAATATTATGCTGGCTTCGACAAAAGCGAAACAACCAACAACAAATATCGGAACCATTGTTTCAATTGCGTACTTGCCAAGCATGGCACGCACAAACAACGAAACCGGTTTTACTTTAACACAATTTACTTGAACAACTCCAACCGAAAAAATCTTTTTTCCGACCGTTTGTCCGTTTTTGAAAAACAAAGGAACAACAAACTCTAAACAAAGAAACGAAAAGAAGGCACCTAACGAAACCACAAGAAATATAATGCTCATTACAAGAGAAAAAGTGGCTTTTACACCTTGAATGTTTGATTTGTGAAATTCCTGCACTTCTTCCGACTTTGTTGAAAGTTCTTCTTCTGTGATATAAATTGAAATGCCATTTTTTTCGTACTCTTCCACGTAGCTTTTTAGCTTGTTGTAGTGAGTGTCAAAGTTGGCAATTTTAGCAACTACCCATCCAAAGCCTACCGCTAAAATGGCAATTAGAATAAAATCTAATAAAAAAGCAGAAAATCGTTTTAGAAGGCTGGCTTTCTGTAAATCACAAATCATTAAACCGAAAACCTCCTTGTAAAAATTTTCTGCATACTTAGACGATTGAAATATACCGGCAAACCACACGTCTAACATGGCTACCGACAACTTGTTGCAACAGTTTTTTAGCATTGCCACAAGTAACACATATATTGTAACATACTTTTTTTTTACAATCAATAATTATTGCAAAAAAAATTGTTTATCTTGATAAAAATATTGTTTATATTTATTATTCGCGACA
>CAVEYD010000003.1:0-51110 GCA_963619835.1 bacterium
TTATCAGCGGTGCAACGTTTGCATTGTTTACAAGCAAAAGCGAAGTAAACATTGCTGTCACCAGTGGTAAGGTTGCAGTAACAGCAATAGTGGACGGAGATTTAGCTTTGTCTCACCAAGAAGCAGATTCGGCTGAAGCATCCGGCTACAAAACAGTAGAAGGCTCGCTTTACAGCGGAACGGCAACGTTAGACGCAGATACACAAACAATTACCATTGACAAAATGGTACCGATGGACAAAATTTCGTTTAAAATTTCTATCACAAACGAAAGCAATGTAAGTATTCTTTATCGCACCGTAATCGGATGCTCCGAAGACGATGGATTGTTTGACGGTTTAAAAGTAACTGTGAATGATGAAGTTTTTTATGGCGAAGCCACAACAGATTACAAACAAATTGATGCGGGTGCAAATATTGAAGAAGTTGCAGTCTCTGTTGAACTTCCCATGGAAGCTGAAAATGTATTTTCAAATAAGACATGTAAATTGTACTACAAAGTAGAGGCAATTCAAGGTAATGCAAAAACCGATGAAATACATGTTAACGCAAGCAATGCTCAAGAATATCTTGATGGTAAATATGGCTCAATTGACGGTAAAAGAATTATTTTAGATGCAGGTGATTACGATAAACTTTATTTGCGTCAATCATTGAACGTAAGTACGAGACGCGAAGATTTGGAAAAAGATTCTACATCATATCCCGCATACTATCGTGAGTTTAACAATGTTACAATTAAGGCTGCGGATGGCGCAAGCGTCACTTGTGACGGATTTGTGGTTGAAGCCGGACTTTTCTTCTTTAGTTCAGCACCTGCATCCAACCAGGAGGCTATGGGACGTGCTGAAAGTGGCTTTATCAGTTATATTTCATTAAAGAACATTGTCGTTGAGGGCATTGAATTTGAAAACGCGGGAGGCACAGCAGTGCTTATTGGCGATAATACAGGCATACAACAATTCAAAGGTTCGGCTCTCTATGTAAACGGATTTGTTGTAAAAAATTGTAAGGGCACCGGCGCCATAGCCAACGAATATCAGCACTTCTTCTCGGCAGGCACTGGTTCAACCGACTTGACATTCTGTAATGTTGAAAATGGTGTAAAGGGATTAAACAACATAAAATTAATAAATTGTGAAATGAATTCCTACTATCAACCCGTTCACTTTAACAACAACAGTGCAATCTTAAACGGATTTACGGTTTCCGGCTGTACGTTTAATGATTGTACAAACAACCTTATTCAACTTTCAAACAAACAAAATAACGGCAAATTTATGTTTGCGAACAACACCGTAAACGGGCTTAACGGAAGATTTATTCGTATGGCGGCAGCACAAGCTGACACAAAAGTAACATTTATTAACAACAAAATTGTAAGTGTTACTGCGTATGACGAGGACGGCTCGGCAGCAAAAGTAACAGGTGTTGCAGGTTTTAGCGTTGTTGAATCCGGAAATGATTGGTCTGTAGGCTCATTTGACGCGGACAACGCAACGTGGATTGCTAACGGAAAATAAAATTTATTTCATTGCGAAAAACACATAAAAACGGCAAAGGGGAACATCGTCTTGATGCGCCCCTTTTCTAATTGTTTACGAATATTTTTTTTGTTACTGTTTGTAGTAAATCGTGTCAAAGTCGCAAAAAATCAAATATAAACTATCGTAAATGCGATCCTTAAAAAAATAAAAAAAGTACTCGAAAAAAATCGAGTACCTCTTTTGCCTGGTCTGAGTGACAGGACTTGAACCTGCGACACCTAGACCCCCAGTCTAGTGCGCTACCAAACTGCGCTACACCCAGATGCTAATTTATGATACAACACTCGTTAAAAAAAATCAACCAAAAACGCAAAGATTGTAAAAAATACTTTTTTAGTAAAAACAATTAAATAAAAAGACAATCTGAAAAAACGCAAGATATAAAGATGATTAGTGTAATAAAAAAAAGATGAATGATAAATAATTGATGAACGGTAAATAATTAAGGCGATAATAAAAAACAACAATGGAAAGAGAAAACACCTAATAAAAGAAGATAAAAAATTATTATAATTAAATATTTGACAATTTTAGTAGATACCATTATTATATAGATACTTTATTTTGCGTGTTTTTTGCGCAGTTTGTTTCGTTTATTTTTACTCAAAATTTTTCCAAATTTTTTTTGATTTTTCTGTGTTATTTTGTTTGACAACCATTGATTAGTATGTTATCATTGATAGGCTGCGAAATAGGGGCTGACGCGTAAGGTTACTGAGAAAACAGAAAACTTACTGCCGACCAGCGACGCCACGAGCGTTGCGACCGAACGAAAAATTTTAATATTTTGTTGCGTTAAGTGACGAAAAATCAAACTGGTGCAAAAATGTGAGCAAATGAAAATTTGCTTTATTAAAAGCCGCAGCACGAAACACACGGAAGTGTTGTCGTCGTAAAAGCAGTTCGGACAAATAAAACAATGTAAAGGAGTAACTCACATGGCAAATCAAAAAATCAGAATCAAATTAAAGTCCTACGATCACAATCTTGTTGACCTTGCATGCCAAAAAATAGTTGATGCGGCTGTAAAGATGGGAAGCAAAGTGTCCGGACCTATCCCCCTTCCTACCGAAAAGGAAATTGTAACGGTTTTGCGTGCTACACATAAATATAAGGACGCGCGCGAACAATTTGAACTACGCACATACAAGCGTTTGATTGACATCTACAGCCCAAATGCAAAAACAATCGATTCACTTACTAAGTTGGATTTGCCCGCAGGCATTGATGTAAAAATCAAGCTGTAACATATTGTAAATATTACGGAGGTGAACTTTATCTATGAATAAAGCAATCATTGGAAAGAAACTCGGAATGACCCAAGTTTTCCTTGCAGACGGAACTATGGTGCCGGTAACGGTAATTCAAGCAGGCCCCTGCACAGTAACACAAAAGAAAACTGTAGAACGTGATGGTTATTCGGCATATCAATTCGGTTTTGAAACCGTTTCCGAAAAGAAACTTAACAAACCGGAACTCGGACATTTGAAAAACAGCGGTGCAACAGTAAAGCACTTGCATGAGTTTCAACTTGAAAATGCAAATTTGGAAGTTGGCTCGGTTGTTTCTTGTGATGTCTTTGCAGAAGGCGACGTTGTAGACGTAACCGGAATTACAAAAGGTCATGGATTTAGCGGTGTTATCAAACGCTGGAATCAACACAGACTTAAGGAAACCCACGGTGTAGGTCCTGTTCACAGAGAAGTAGGTTCCATGGGACCCATCAGTAGTCCTTCACGTGTTATGCCCGGTAAAAACCTTCCCGGACATTACGGTGTAGAACAAGTAACAATTCTCAACTTGTCTGTTGTAAAAGTAGACAAAGAAAAGGGTGTTCTCCTTGTAAAAGGTGCAGTACCCGGAGCAAAGAACAGCATTGTTTATGTTCGCAATGCAGTTAAAACAGCTAAGTAATTGGTGAAAGGAGTAAATGACAATGCAAGTTAAAGTTTATAACAAATCGGCAAATGAAGTCGGAACATTGAAACTTGACGATGCGGTGTTCGGTTGTGAATACAACGAAGCTCTTATTCATCAAGTAGTGGTTGCTTATCAAGCTAACCAAAGACAAGGAACAAAATCTGCTCTTACACGTACAGAAGTTCGTGGCGGCGGAATTAAACCTTGGAGACAAAAGGGTACAGGACGCGCTCGTCAAGGATCTATTCGCGCTCCGCAATGGATCAAAGGTGGCGTTGTGTTTGCACCCAAACCGAGAGATTTCTCAAAGAAAGTAAACAAAAAGATGAAGGCACAAGCTTATCGCAGTGCAATCAGCTATAAAGTGGCAAACAACGAGTTGACAGTAATTGACGAACTTACGTTAGAAGCTCCCAAAACAAAGCTTGTAGCAGAAGTGCTTAAAAACTTTAAGATGGGTCAAAAAACGTTGCTTATCGTTTCCGGTGATGCAGCCGACATTGTAAGAGCCGGTTCCAACATTGAAAACCTTACAATCGTTGACGCTTCTCTTTCTAACGTTTATCAACTTGTTTCCAATGTTGCAGTGCTTGCAACCAAGGATGCAATTAAGCAAATTGAGGAGGCTTATTCTCTATGAATTCCTACGATATTATAATTCGTCCGGTATTGACGGAAAAAAGCTACGCCGGCATTCCTGCTAAAACTTACACCTTCCAAGTTGCAAAAAATGCAAACAAGGTTCAAGTTAAAAATGCAGTTGAACAAATCTTCGGCGTAAAAGTTGACAATGTAACGACAGCTACCGTAAAAGGTAAAGCTAAGAGACAAGGCAGAACAGAAGGACACACGTCCGACTGGAAGAAGGCAACTGTGCGTTTGACGGCGGACAGCAAAGCAATCGAATTCTTCGAAAGCTTGTCCTGATAACGGAGGTAGACTACAATGGCTATTAAAAAATATAAACCTACTTCGCCCGCACGTCGTTTTATGTCTGTTTCGACGTACGAAGAAATCACAACAACAACTCCGGAAAAGAGCTTGCTTGCTGTTTCTAAGAAAACAGGCGGTCGTAACTCAACCGGAAGAATCACCGTTCGTCACATCGGCGGTGGCAATCGCATTAAGTACAGAATTATCGATTTCAAACGCGACAAGTCCGTACCTGCAAAAGTTGCAACAATCGAGTACGATCCAAATCGTTCTGCAAACATTGCTCTTCTTCATTATGCTGACGGAGAAAAAAGATACATTCTTGCTCCCGTAGGGCTTAATGTTGGCGACACAGTTGTTGCAAGCGCAGATGCAGATATCAAAGTTGGTAACAATCTTCCTTTGGAAAACATTCCCGTTGGTACAATTGTGCACAACATCGAAATGAATCCCGGAAAGGGCGGACAAATTGCCCGCGCTGCAGGTATTTTTGCTCAACTTATGGCAAAAGAAGGCAAGTATGCAACACTTCGTATGCCTAGTGGAGAAATGAGATTGATTCTTCTTAAGTGCCACGCAACCATCGGTCAAGTTGGTAACTTGGATCACGAAATCGTTTCTATCGGTAAAGCCGGCAAAACACGCCACATGGGCATTAAACCTACCGTTCGTGGTAGCGTAATGAACCCTTGCGATCACCCTCATGGTGGTGGTGAAGGTAAGTCGCCCGTTGGTCGTCCCGGTCCTGTTACTCCTTGGGGTAAACCTGCTTTGGGTTACAAGACAAGAAAGAAGAAAAAGGCTTCAAGCAAACTTATCGTGAAGCGTGTTAACTAATCGGAGGAATGAAAAATGAGTAGATCAATTAAAAAAGGACCTTACGTTCAACCCGTTCTTCTTAAAAGAATACAGGCTATGAACGCCGCAGGTGAAAAGAAAGTTGTAAAAACGTGGTCAAGAAGTTCTACGATTTTCCCCGATTTTGTGGGACACACAATCGCAGTACATGACGGAAGAAAACACGTTCCTGTCTATATCACAGAAGATATGGTAGGATTAAAGTTGGGCGAATTTGCACCCACAAGAACATTTAAGGGACACGCCGGCAGTAAAACAGCAGGCGCTAAATAGGAGGAAAAAAGATGGCAACAAGAAGTAAAGCAAAAGCCCTTGTTCGTGCTGAAAATAAAGACAGACGTCCTAAGGCAATAGCAAAGTACATCCGTATTTCTCCGTCCAAAGTTCATGTTGTTTTGGATTTGATCCGCGGCAAGAGCTACAAGGATGCAGTCGCTATTTTGAAAACAACTGCTAAATCGGCTTGCGAACCGGTTTTGAAGTGCTTAAACAGTGCAGCAGCAAACGCAGAAGTAAATTTAGGAATGAACAAAGATACTCTTTACGTAGCAGAATGCTTTGCAGATCAAGGCCCGACGCTTAAGAGAATGCAACCCGTTTCTCGTGGTAGAGGCTATCGCATCTTGAAGAGAACAAGTCACATCACAGTGATTTTGGACGAGAGAGCGTAAAGGGAGGAGAACATTTTATGGGACAAAAAGTTAATCCGCACGGACTAAGAGTCGGCGTTATTCAAGATTGGAATGCAAAATGGATTGCAGACAAAAAGGATTTCGCAAAATATATCAAGGAAGACGATAAAATCAGAACATTCCTTAAAAACAAGTACTATCAAGCTTCAATCAGCAAAATTGTTATTGAACGCTCTGAAGGAAAAGTTATCGTTGATCTTCACACAGGACGTCCTGGCGTACTTATCGGTAAGGCAGGAGCAGGTGCCGAAGAAATTAAGAGCGACGTTCAAAAGATCGCAGGTGACAAGAACGTTGTTATCAACATTGTAGAAGTTAAACGTCCTGATATGGATGCTCAACTTGTTGCAGAAGGAATTGCAGCTCAACTAGAAAAGCGTGTATCTTTCCGTAGAGCTATGCGTCAATGCATGGGCAGAGCTACTCGTTCCGGCGCAAAGGGAATCAAAACAATGGTTTCCGGACGTCTTGACGGAGCTGAAATTTCTCGTAGCGAACAATACCATGAAGGTAGTATTCCTCTTCATACATTAAGAGCCGATATCGATTACGGTTTTGCAAAAGCTCACACAACTTTTGGTGTAATCGGTGTAAAGGTTTGGGTGTACAGAGGAGAAGTGCTTCCTAGAAAGAAAAAGACTGTCAAAAAGGAGGTAACTGAATAATGTTAATGCCTAAAAGAGTTAAGAGACGTCGTCAATTCCGTGGAAGAATGAAAGGCGAAGCTCACAAGGGCAACAAGGTTGCCTACGGCGAATACGGTTTGCAAGCACTTGAATGTGGATGGATTACCTCCAACCAAATTGAGGCTGCTCGTGTAGCTATGACTCGTTTTGTAAAGCGTGGCGGTAAAGTTTGGGTAGATATCTTCCCTCACAAACCCGTTACTAAAAAGCCTGCAGAAACCAGAATGGGTTCCGGTAAAGGTTCTCCTGAATATTGGGTTGCTGTAGTTAAACCGGGCAGAGTAATGTTTGAAATGGGCGGTATCTCCGAAGATCAAGCTCGTGAAGCATTGCGTCTTGCTAGTCACAAATTGCCTGTTAAGTGCAAGTTTGTGAAGAAAGAAGATGAGGTGAATGCAGATGAAAGCAAGTAATGTGCGTGAACTTAATAATGAAGAATTGGTAGCTAAGCTTGCCGATTTGAAGAAAGAGCTGTTCAATTTGCGTCTATCTCACGCAACTGGACAACTTACTAACCCTCTTGCGCTCGCAAATGTCAAAAAGGACATCGCAAGAATAAAGACTGTTCTCCGTGAAAGAGAACTCAACGCGTAAGTGGAGGTAAGGTACAATGGAAAGAAACAGTAGAAAAGAGAGAGTTGGAATTGTTGTTTCCGACAAAATGGACAAAACAATCGTTGTTGCTATTGTAAATAAATACAAACACCCTCTTTACAAAAAGACAGTGTCAACAACAAAAAAATACAAAGTACACGATGAAAACAACGAATGCGGAATCGGTGATACGGTTAGAATCGTTGAAACAAGAAAATTGTCCAAAGATAAGAATTGGCGTTTGCTTGAAATCGTCGAAAAGGCTAAATAGGAGGACGGTACAGTGATACAACCACAAACAAGACTTAAGGCCGCAGATAACAGCGGAGCAAAAGAACTTATGTGTATCAGGGTGCTTGGCGGCTCCTTCCGTAAGTTCGGCAATATCGGTGACGTAATTGTTGCCAGTGTAAAAAGTGCAAATCCGGGTGGAATTGTTAAAAAGGGTGACGTCGTAAAGGCAGTTATCGTAAGATCATCATTCGGAATCAATCGTAAAGACGGAACACACATCCGTTTTGACGACAATGCAGCAGTAATTATCGATTCACAAAAGCAACCCAGAGGCACGCGTATTTTTGGGCCAGTAGCAAGAGAACTTCGTGAAAAAGATTACATGAAGATCGTATCCCTTGCACCCGAAGTACTGTAATTAGGAGGACTCGTAGAAATGGCAAGTATGAATGTTAGGTCCGGTGATACAGTCGAAGTAGTTGTTGGCGGAGTAGAAAACCGCGGCAAGAGAGGCAAGATCATCGTAGCCGATCCCAAAACGGGACGCGTAATCGTTGAAAATCTCAACTTGGTTACAAAACACAAGAAACCACGTTCGGCACAAGAGCAAGGCGGAAAGGTTGAAAGACCTCGTGCAATTGACGCAAGTAATGTTATGCTCGTTTGCCCTAAATGCGGAAAAACCACACGTGTGGCGCATGTCCTCGGAGAACATGGTAAATATCTTAGAAGTTGCAAAAAATGCGGCGCTGTAATTGATGCTAAAGAAGAAAAGAAAGCTATCAAAAAGACCGCAAAAAGATCTTCCAAAAAGAAGACCGCTGCCGAAGAATAATAAAGGAGGAACAAAATGGCTGCAAAGAAAAATGAAGTTGCAAAAAGCAACCAACCGATCGAATGCAGATTGAAGACATTGTACAAAGAGACAGTTGTTCCTCAACTCATTAAAGAATTCGGTTATAAAAACATCAACGAAGTTCCTAAACTTGAAAAGATTGTTCTTAACTCCGGTTTAGGTGACGTGAAAGACAATTCAAAGTCTTTCCAATTGGCTGTAGAAGAACTTAAAATCATCTCCGGTCAAAAACCGCTTGTTACCAACAGCAAACTAAGTGTTGCTAACTTCAAAGTTAGAAAAGGTATGGCGGTAGGTGCTAAAGTTACGCTTCGCGGAGAACGCATGTATTCATTCATGGATAAGCTCGTAAGTATTGCTCTTCCCAGAGTAAGAGACTTCCGTGGTGTAAACACCAATCTCGACGGACGTGGAAACTACACGCTCGGCATTCGCGAACAACTCATTTTCCCTGAAATCGTTTACGATCAAGTGGAAAAGACAAGAGGTTTTGACGTTACATTTGTTACAACGGCAAAAACCGACGAAGAAGGAAAAGCATTGCTTAAATATTTGGGCATGCCCTTCAGAGCATAGTCGAGAGGTACGTAATTATGGCTAAAAAATCAATGATAAACAAACAACAAAGAACACCAAAGTATTCCACTCGCGGATATACACGTTGTTCAATCTGCGGTCGTCCCCATTCTGTATTAAGAAAGTACGGCATTTGCAGAATTTGCTTCAGAGAAAAGGCGTACAAGGGTGAAATCCCCGGCGTTAAAAAAGCAAGTTGGTAAGAAGGAGGAAACAGAAATGGTTGTTACAGATCCTATTGCTGATATGTTGACTCGTATCAGAAACGCTATTACCGCAAAACACGCCGACGTAGAAATCCCCGCTTCCAAAACAAAGAAGGCTATTGCCGATATTCTTGTTGAAGAAGGATACATCGCCGGATACGAAGTAATAGAAAAAGAATTACAAAACTCTATCAAGGTTACATTAAAGTACGGTCCTCACGGAGAAAAAGTCATCAACGGACTTAAACGTATTTCAAAACCCGGTCTTAGAGTTTATGCAAAAAGTGAAGAACTACCCAAGGTTCTCAACGGACTTGGAATTGCAATTGTGTCCACAAGTAAGGGCATTATGACTGACAAAAACGCTCGCAACCAAAATCTTGGTGGCGAAGTGCTTGCGTTTGTTTGGTAAGGAGGTAGGATATGTCAAGAATTGGAAAGAAGCCTATCGAAATACCTGCAGGTGTTACCGTTGCATTTAACAACGGTATTGTAGATGTTAAAGGCCCCAAAGGTGAACTTACTCGCAAAATCGAAGATGGTCTCGGTTGCACAATCGAAGACGGAAAAGTTCACATTACTTGTCCCGATAACGCAGAAACCGAATTGCAAGCTAAGCACGGTTTGTTTAGAGCACTTGTACACAATATGGTTGTAGGTGTTCACGATGGTTTTGCTCGTAACCTTATTATTAACGGTGTAGGTTACAAAGCAGCTGTTCAAGGAGATAAACTTGTACTTAACATCGGTTATTCAAATCCCGTTGAAGTAATTGCACCCAAGGGAATCACATTTGAGTGTCCCTCTGCTACTGAAATTGTCGTAAAAGGCTTTGACAAGGAACTTGTCGGTCAAACAGCGGCAAATATTAAGGCTAAACGTCCTGTCGAACCTTATCATGCTTACGGCGTTCGCTACAAAGAGCAAGTCGTAGTTATGAAGGAAGGTAAGAAGGCAGGTAAGTAAGGAGTGTAGATTATGATTAAAAAGTTAAACAAAAATGCGGACAGAAGAATCCGTCACGCAAGAGTAAGAAAAAAGGTATACGGAACAAGCGTTAAACCTCGTCTTTGTGTTTATCGTTCAACCAACTACATCTACGCTCAAATTATCGACGATGTAAACGGCGCAACACTTTGTGCTTCTTCAAGCCTTGCATTGAAGGCTAATGTAGAAGGCAAAAACAAGAAGGAAGCCGCTTGCGAAGTAGGTAAGGATATCGCAGCTAAAGCAGCAAAACTTGGAATTTCCGAAGTTGTCTTTGACCGTGGCGGTTACATCTACACCGGCAGAGTTGCTGCATTGGCAGACGGCGCAAGAGAAGCCGGACTTAAATTCTAATCGGAGGCAGATAATGGAAAACGTAACAGAAGTTGAAGTAGTTGCTACCGAAGCGGCAGCAGCACAAAACGCTCAAAATGAGCAACAACCCAAACGTAACTTCCGCGAAGGTGGCCGTCCGGATAGAAAAGGCGGAAAGCGCAATCCTCGTGAAAGAGAAAACAAAGAAGACGATGGTCTTATCAAAAAGTTGGTAGCAGTTAACCGCGTAACTAAAGTTGTTAAGGGTGGACGCACAATGCGTTTCTCTGCACTTGTAGTTGTCGGTGACGGTAAAGGTTCGGTAGGCGTTGGAATGGCTAAAGCAGCAGAAGTTCCTCAAGCTATCGAAAAAGCTAACCTTCGTGCTAAAAAGGCAATGGTAAAAATTGCTCTTGTAGACACAACAATACCTCACGAAGTAATCGGAACATTTGGACGTGGCAAGGTTTTGCTTATGCCCGCTCAACCCGGTACCGGTGTTATTGCAGGTGGTCCTGTAAGAAACGTTTTGGAAGCAGTAGGTGTAAAAGATATTCGTACAAAGTCGTATGGTTCTAATAACCCCATCAACTGCGTAAAAGCAACACTTAACGGACTTGCAATGCTTCGTAGTCGTGAACAAGTAGCAGCTCTACGCGGAAAGAGCGTTGAAGAAATCTAAGGAGGACAGTTAAAATGGCTAAAACAAACAAAACATCCGCTCCTCTTTACATCAACGGAAAGTATGTTGTTGAAAAACAACTTGCTGCAAAGCCCGCAAAGGGAACTCAACCTTATGATGCCGCAACCGGTAAAATCAAGGTTACTTTGCTAAAGAGCACAAACGGAATTTTGAAAGAACATCAAGCAACAATCGCAGCTTTGGGACTTACTAAAATTCGTACAACAAATGTTTTGCCCGACAATGCGGCAATTCGTGGTATGATTTTTAAAGTTAAGCACTTGGTTGCTGTTGAAGAAGTAAAGTAGGAGGCTATAATGAGAATACATACAATTCAACCCGCAGTAGGAGCTACAACCTCCGAAAAAAGATTGGGTAGAGGTATCGGAAGCGGCCTCGGAAAAACAAGCGGTAAAGGTCACAAGGGACAATGGGCTCGTAGCGGTGGCGGTGTTCGCCCCGGCTTTGAAGGCGGTCAAACTCCCCTTGCAAGACGTTTGCCTAAACGTGGTTTCAACAACAAATTTGCCGTTAAGTACGACATTGTAAACGTACAAGCTCTCAATATTTTTGAAGACGGCACAACAGTTACTCCGGAAATGCTTGCAGAAGCACGTCTTGTTGCAGGTAAGAATAATGGTGGAGTAAAAATCCTCGGCAACGGAACTATTACAAAAAAACTTACTGTTAAAGCAGATAAGTTCTCCGCTTCGGCAAAAGCAGCTATTGAAGCGGCAGGCGGAGTAGCAGAGGTAATTGAGTAATGTTTGAAACCATCAGGAATGCCTTTAAGATTAAGGAAGTACGTATTAAAATTTTGATGACGATCTTGTTTGTAGTTATCTACAGACTTGGTTGTTACATCACCGTTCCCGGACTATCGAAAATCGAGTTGAGCAGCGACACCGATATTTTTGGCTTGCTAAATGCAATTACAGGTAGCGCGCTTAGTCAGGGTACGTTGTTCTCACTCGGCATTTCCCCGTACATCAACTCGTCAATTATTGTACAGTTGTTGACGGTGGCAATTCCTGCTCTGGAAAGAATGTCCAAAGAAGGCGAAGAAGGTAGAAAAAAGATTGACGTTATCACTCGTTGGGTAACACTCGGTTTGGCAGTAGTTAGTGCTATCGGTGTTGTTTTAACTCTCGACAATCAATACGGCTATCTAAACTACAATTGGCTTGGTGGTTCCGGTATTATGGTCGGCGATCAAACTTTGCCTGCATTCTTTGAAGCCAACAAATGGATAATGTACATCTACATCGTCATCGTTCTTGTGGGCGGAAGCATGCTCACAATGTGGATAGGCGAACGCATTACTGAGTACGGCGTATCTAACGGTATTTCAATTCTTATTTTTGTTGGTATCGTTGCTACGGCAGCACAAGCTCTCGGTACATCAATCGGCGGTATGTTCGGTGATGCCGCATCTGCAAACATTTGGTCAGTTGTATTGTTCCTTGTAACATTAGTTTTGGTATTTGGATTCATTGTATGGGTCGATGGTGCCGAAAGAAAAATCAAGGTTCAATATGCTAAACAAGTTAAGGGCAACAAGATGTACGGCGGACAATCTACATTTATCCCCATCAAGGTAAATGCATCCGGCGTTATGCCTCTAATTTTCGCTTATGCAATCCTAAGCTTCCCTCAAATGCTTATACAAACATTTTGGAGTTCTTCGGATTTTGCAACATGGTGGGCAACCTACATGACTGCACAAAACGGAAATGCAGTAGGCGTAATCGTATATAACGTTGTTCTTGCCATCTTGATATTTGTATTTGCGTACTTCTATTCACAAATTCAATTTAACCCCATCGAAATTGCCAAAAACATTCAAAACAATGGTGGTTTCGTAACAGGTATTCGTCCGGGCAGAGAAACGGCAGAATATCTTGCAAAAATCGTATCACGTATTACTCTTTGGGGCGCAGTGTTCCTTACAATTATCGCATTTGTACCATCGCTGTTGTTTAGTTTCCTTCCACAAATTCTTGGTTTGGAACTCAACTCACAGTTGGTTGGTAGCTTCTCGGCAACGGGAATGTTGATTTGTGTATCTGTTGCTTTGGAATTTGACAAAGCTTTGGAAAACCAAATCATGATGCGTCATTACAAGGGCTTGCTTGGCTCCGGTTCGAAAGGATTTTTGAAATAATATGAAAATTGTATTGCTTGGCGCACCCGGTAGCGGTAAAGGTACCATGGCGCAAAAACTTACAACAGAGTTACATATTCCGCAAATCTCAACGGGAGACATATTCCGTCAAAATTTAAAAGACGAAACTCCTTTGGGATTGCAGATTAAAGACATTATGGCAAAGGGAATGCTTGTCCCGGACGAAATCACCATTGAAATCGTCAAGGACAGGCTTGCCAAAGCCGACTGTGCAAACGGTTATATTTTGGATGGCTTCCCGCGTTCAATAGTTCAAGCAGAAGCGTTGGATAAATTTCAAGATATCGATTGTGCAATAAATCTCGATGTAGAAAGCGAATCAATTGTAAAACGTCTTTCCGGACGCAGATTTTGTCCAAATTGCAATGGTACTTACCATGTTTCTATTCTCGAAAACGAACATGTATGCCCGTCTTGCAACGGCAATTTGATTGTTCGTGAGGACGATAAAGAAGAAACTGTTCGTAACAGATTGAATGTTTATGCAAAGACAACGCTTCCTCTTGTAGATTATTATGCCCATCAGGGCAAACTCGCAACGGTAGACGGTAATGGCTCCATTGACGAAGTATACGACAGAATTTTGTCGGCATTAAGATGATTCTCATAAAGTCTAATGAACAAATAGCAAAAATGCGTAAAGCCAACATAATTGTTAGGGACACGTTAAATCTCCTTAGGGATCACACAAAACCCGGAATTTCCACTTTGGAACTAAACAAGTTGGCTCACGAATACATTACAAAGCAAAATGCGATACCAAGTTTTTTAAACTACAGTGGTTATCCGGCAAGCATTTGCGTGTCGATTGACTGTGAAGTGGTGCACGGAATTCCTTCAAAGCACAAGATATTGCAAGAAGGACAAATTGTCAGTTATGATGTCGGTGCCATTTATGACGGTTGGAACGGAGATGCTGCCCGTACAGTGGCTTGCGGAATTATTTCTCCTGAAGCACAAAAGCTTATAGATGTAACCGAACAATGTTTCTTTAAGGGTGTCGAATGTATCGTTCCCAACGTAACAAGATTGGGAGACCTTGGACACACAATACAATCCTATGCCGAAAGTTTTGGATACGGAGTTGTAAGAGAACTTGTAGGACATGGAATAGGCAGAGATATGCACGAAGATCCTGATGTACCAAACTATGGCACGGCAGGTCACGGAATGAGATTAAGTTCCGGAATGACAATCGCAATTGAACCCATGATAACTATGGGAACCGAAAAGGTTGATTGGATGTCGGACGGCTGGACCGTAAAAACACGAGACAGAAAACCCGCATCGCATTATGAAAACACAATTGCTATTTTAGATGACAAAATAGAAATTTTGAGTTTATAGGATAAATATGAACGAATACGACATAGGCGTCGGCAGTATTGTTCTGTCAACGCAAGGACGCGACAAAGGTAACTACTTTTTAGTTGTAGAAGTAAACAAAAATTGCGTTTATCTTGCCGATGGCGGTATGCGCAAGTTAGCTTCTCCAAAAAAGAAAAACATTAAGCATGTTTCGTACAGTGGCACCAATTGTGAATCTATTGCTAAAAAGCTAATTTCTAATCAAAAAGTCTTTGACAGCGAAGTAAAAAGCGCGTTAAGACAATTTAATCAATCGGGAGAATCAGAATGTCAAAAGACGATGTAATAGAAGTCGAAGGCGTAGTTGTCGAGGCATTGCGTAATGCAGAATTTCGAGTAAAACTATCAAATGGTCACGAAATAACCGCGTACGTTTCCGGAAAGTTGAGAATTCACTCTATAAGAATTTTGCCCGGAGATGCGGTTAAGTTGGAAATGAGTCCGTATGACCTTACAAAGGGACGTATCGTGTGGCGTACTAAGGGCGTACAATAAAACAAAACTATCTAGGGAAAAACCCTGTCAAGGAGGACAAAAATGAAAGTTAAACCGTCAGTAAAACCAATGTGTGATAAATGCAAGGTAATTAAACGTAACGGAAAAGTTATGGTTATTTGCTCTAAATATCCCAAACATAAACAAAGACAGGGCTAAAACCCTATGGCGCATTGCGTCGGCGGCTAACCCCGCTAAAATCGGATTCAATTATCTGTCGTTAGCCGACATCATTCCACTCGGTTCGGTGAGCGTACAGATGTGTTATAATAAATAAAAATTAAAAATTTTTCAAGGAGAAAAACAAATGGCTCGTATTTCCGGTGTAGATTTACCCAGAGAAAAACGTATTGAAATCGGCTTGACCTACATTTACGGAATCGGACGTACTACGGCAACAAAAATTCTTGCCGAAACAGGCGTCAATCCGGATACTCGTGTAAAAGATCTTACTGAGGACGATGTATCTAAGATCCGTGATTGTATCGAAAAGAATCTCCACGTAGAAGGTGACCTTCGTCGTGAAGTTTCTATGAATATCAAAAGACAAATAGAAATCGGCTCCTATCGTGGAATTCGTCACAGAAAGGGACTTCCTGTAAGAGGACAATCCACAAAACAAAATGCTCGTACGAGAAAAGGACCTAAACGTACAGTTTCTCGTGGCAAAAAGGCCGTTAAGTAAGGGAGGAAGTAGAAATGGCAGGTAAAAGAGTTGTCAGGAAAAAACGTGATATAAGAAAGGTCGAAAAAGGACAAGTTCATATTCACGCTTCCTTCAATAACACAATTGTAACATTTACAGATATGAACGGAAACGCTCTATCTTGGTCCAGCTCCGGAAGTCTTGGTTTCCGCGGTTCTCGTAAGAGCACAGCTTTTGCTGCTCAACAAGCTGCAGAAATCGCTGCTAAAGGCGCTAAGGAATACGGAATTCGTTCTGTTGAAGTGTATGTAAAAGGTCCCGGACAAGGACGTGAATCGGCAATTCGTGCTTTGCAAACAGCCGAAATCGAAGTTACGCTTATCCGCGACGTATCACCTATTGCACACAACGGTTGCCGTCCTCCAAAGCGTAGAAGAGTATAGTAAAAGGAGATTATCGAAATGGCAAGATATACAAGCGCAGACTGCCGTCAATGCAGACGCGAAAAATGCAAACTATTTCTTAAAGGCGAAAGATGCTACTCTGAAAAATGCGCACTTACAAAACGTGGTAAAATCCCCGGAGTGCATGCAGATAGCAGAAAGAAGATAACCGAGTACGGACTTCAGTTGAGAGAAAAACAAAAGACAAAGCGTATTTACGGACTTCAAGAAAAACAATTCCACAAGTACTACGAAGAAGCAGAACGTAGCAAGGGTGTAACCGGTGCTAACATGCTTATCTTGTTGGAACAAAGACTTGACAACGTCGTTTATCGTATGGGTATTGGTATTTCTCGTAGCCAAGCAAGACAATTTGTTAACCATGGTTTAATTACAGTAAACGGAAAGCGTGTAACTATTCCGAGTTACGAGGTAAAAATCGGTGATGTAATTTCCATTAAAGAAAACAAACAAGAACAAGCTTTGTTTGTTGCTTTGAAGGGATCCAAAAAGCCGGCAAATCTTCCTCAATGGTTAGATTTTGAACCTGCTGACTTAACAGGAAAAGTACTTGCAAAACCGACGAGAGAAGATATCGACGCAAACATCCAAGAACACATGATCGTCGAGTTGTACTCCAAGTAATCAAGTTAGACAAGCGTAAACAACGCATCATACGTTTTGTTTTGAGTTGCATTTGTCAACTCAAAACAGCGTTACAATAAAATATTAAAGGAGATTGTTGTCCAATGATGGAAATAGAAAAACCGGTAATGACAGTTGAAGAAAGCGGCAAAAATGCAAGCATCATCAAGATCGTCGCCGAACCGTTGGAAAGGGGCTATGGTATCACTTTGGGTAATGCACTACGCAGAGTACTATTGTCGGCACTTCCGGGAGTTGCGGTTGTAGGAATTAAAATTGATGGTGTTCAACACGAATTTTCTACTGTTTCCGGCGTAAAAGAGGACGTTACAGACATCATCCTGAACATCAAGCGCTTGGCTTTGAAGTCGGATAATGAAGCGAATGACTTCAGAAAGACAATTTCAATCAACAAAGTTGGTCCTTGCGAAGTTCATGCAAGTGACATAATAACCGACAGCGAAGTAGAAGTTCTCAACCCTGATTTATATATCTGCACTTTGGAAGAAGGCGGAGTACTCGATTGCGAACTTTATGTTGCTCGTGGTTGCGGTTACTACTCGATTGAAAAAAATAAAGAACGTAACAAGGAACTTAAGCTTAGCTACCCAATTGGTTATATACCTATCGATTCGATTTTTGGACCTGTTAAGAAAGCAAGCTACAATGTAGAAAGTGCACGTGTCGGTCAAGATATCACTCGTGACAAATTGACATTGGAAGTAGAAACGAACGGTGCTTTTTCCGGAAGAGAAATTGTTTCTCTCGCCGCAAAAATCATAGAAGATCACATAAAGATGTTTGTTGATCTCTCCGAAAATTTCAGTAAAGATATCCTTATTCCGCGTGAATCGGATAATCACAGAAAGATTTTGGAAATGAACATCGACGATATGGATTTGTCTGTTCGCTCATACAACTGTTTGAAACGCGCAGGAATTCAAACTGTAGAAGATTTAACACGTCGTACCGAAGACGATATGTTGAAAGTGCGTAACCTTGGTAGAAAGTCGTTAGACGAAGTGATTGCAAAGCTTGAAAGTTACGGTCTATCTTTGAATAATAAGGATGAATAGGAGAATTGCACAATGCCAGCAAATAGAAAATTAGGAAAAGCAACTGATGCGAGATTGGCTCTTTTGAAAAATCAAGTTTCTCAACTTCTTTGGAATGGTAAGTTGGAAACAACAGAAGCTCGTGCTAAGGAAGTTCAAAAACTTGCCGAAAAGTACATCACGCTTGCTGTTAACTCTTACAAAGATACAGTTGAAGTTGAAAAAGAGAAGGTCGTAAACGGTAAGGCTACCACAATCAAAGTGGTAAACGATGGCGCAAACAAACTTGCAGCAAGACGTAAGCTTATGGCCGGTCTTGCAGACTTGCAAGAAAAACGTCTTCCTAAAGAAAGCGCAACCGAATACAAACTTCGTACAAAAACGGTACGTCATCCGTTGATCGAAAAAATGTTCAACGATTATGCACCCAAGTTTGACAAGATTGCTCAAGAAAAGGGACAAAAAGGTGGCTACACAGCGGTTTACAAAATGAACCAACGTCGTGGCGACGGCGCAGAAATGGCTCTCGTAGTTGTTTTGTAATTAAAAATCAAGAAGAAAAAACTCGTTTCTTAATTGAAACGAGTTTTTTTGATTTATGTGTTCTGTTTGTTTTAAATTGTCAAGACAAGGAAAACTTCGTAAAAAATTAAAAAGTTTTTTGCATTATTAACATTGTTCAGTAATTTGCTTTTTTATAATGGAATCAATAACAATGCAAGCAACATTTACAAATGCACAAACAATGCAAGCGGCAAAAGAAATAGGAATAATTTTAACAAAACTCATTAAAAGAGCTGTAACAATGGCGATACAAACGGTTGCGAGTATGTCAAAAACAATAATAGTAGTATTGATACCCTTCTTTTGCTTGTGTAACGAGGTTGACTTTAGTACAATTTGCACTGCATTAAAAACGATGTATGCTATGCCGAATGGTACGCAAATTGCACTAAAGACAAAAATAAAGCCAAGCGCCTCTCCTAATTCTTGGTTTGTATTGTCGTCGCCTTCAGTAGTTGTTCCCTCGGAAGAAGAATTGTCTTGCGATGAATTGTCTTTTGACAAGGAGTCAAGTCCGGTCACTAACGAAATTGTGATAAAAACCACTAAAACAACAGCTAATATCGAAAGCAATAATGATGCTACTTTTAATTTTTGAGTACTCATTGTGTCCCCCTAAAAGAATTTGATTTAAACACGGTAATATGCGTTTTTTATTTTGTTGGTAAATAGTTGTGGCGTTGCATAACAATGTCTATGTTTTCGCCTTGGACATATTCTTTTATGGCATTTGCGGCAGAATCAACTGCTTTGTCAAGAAGTAAGTGATCATCGGCTGACATTTGCGATAAAACAAAATCGACTAAAGCCATCGGTGTTTCTTTTTTAAAACCTACTCTTACTCGAGGGAAAGCGGTTGTTCCAAGTTTGTTTACTATATCACGCATGCCGTTGTGTGTTCCTGCAGAACCGTCTTTTCTTATTCTTAAACTTCCCATCGGCAAGTCAACGTCGTCGTAAGCAACTATTAAGTGACCTTGTTCGATTTTATATTTGTTGCACAATTCTATTACGGCTTGTCCGGAAAGATTCATGTAAGTTGTAGGTTTAGCGACAATTACTTTTTCGCCGTTCACATGAGTGTGCGCCGTAACTGCACAGCATTCTCCCTTATTAAATTCTGCATCAAGAAGTTTTGCGACTCTGTCTGCAACCATAAATCCCAAATTATGAAAGGTGTTTAGATATTTTTTATCCGGATTTCCCAAACCGACAACAAGATACATTTAAAAATTCCTATTTTTTTATTGTATTGTAGCATAGTTTTTTTATTTAGTAAAGATGTTTGAAAAAGATTGCTTTGGACGAATTGTGTTCGATCGATTTTTTCTTTAATCGACGAACAAGACCGAACGATAAAATGTTTACAAGTTACATAAAAAGTATTAAAATATAGTAGAAAATCTGAAAAAGATTTTTAAAATAACATGCTTAAGTATTTTGAAAGATTAAAAAACACACAAGCATACCAAAATTTGCTTAACACCACCCGCGATAAAAATTTTGTCGCGGCTTTTGGCGTGCAACCAAACGAAAAAGCTTTTGTTGCATCCCTTTTCTCCGACAGCATTTTGTATGTCTGTTCGGATTATGTTGAAAGTCAACGAATTTTTAGAGAAATTCAGAGTTTAACAGAAGGCAAGGCATTTTACTTGCCACATAAAGACGATGTGTTGTTATATAAGCGTAATTCGTCAAAAAATATCATATACGAACGTAACTTTGTATTGCACAAACTTTTGCAAGAGAATATCGTTGTCGTGTGTTGTGTCGAAGCACTTATGCAATATTTGCCGAGCAAAGAAAAGTTTTTGCAAGATTCGTTTGTGTTGCAACAAGGAGTTTGCTATGACACAAAACTTCTTTTAAGTCAGCTTGTAGCTTGCGGGTTTAAACGCACGGATGGCATTTCGTCGGAAGGGGAATTTACTCTCCGCGGAGATATTTTAGATATATATCTGCCATTTGATAAGCGTTACAGAGTGGATTTTTTTGATGACGAAGTAGAAAAAATTCGTCTTGTGACGGATGAAAGTACAACGGAGATAGAAAATTTTGAAGTTTATCCGTTGTATGACACCGTTGGATTATCTTCAAAAAAATTAGAAGGTGTTCAAAAGCTTGTTAGACAGTCAAAAATCTCAAACGATGCACAAAGCAGACTGTCTGAAATTTTTTCAGAGCTTTCAGTTGCCGCCTCAAGCGGGATTGTCGACAACAATTGGCTTGTTCCTTTTGTCGATTGTCAAACAATTGCAAATTATTTGCCAAACGATACAGTAGTTATTTGGGACGAACCAAAGTTATTGAAGAGCCGAGTCGACTTTTTGAGCAACGAACACCTTCAACGCGTATCGAACTTAGCTAAGGCCGGGGAAGTCCTTCCGGTGCATTACAACAGTTTGTTGCCGGTCAAAAAAGTATTTGATTTGCCTTTCTGTCAACTTTCATTGCAGACTTTGCCCTACAAGGCGGACTTTTTTGAACCGGATGCTATTTGCAATTTAAAAACAGGGGCTGTGCCGAACTATGCCGTTTCCGAAGATACATTAGCAAACGATATAAAAAATTGGCAACAATCCAATTACCAAGTGTCGATATTTGTTGGAAGAGACGACGTAAAACAGATAATTGACAAAATGTCGGCACTCGGCGTTTATTTGACTGATGGCATCTGTGGAACATCAGATGGCGTGATATTTCCGATTGCACTCGAACGTGGCTTTGTTTCTCACTCTAACAAGCTTGTTGTAATAGGGTCTCGCGATTTGGGACGAGGGGTAAAGAAAAAAGCTATTTCTAAGGGCAAACGCCAAGCCTTTTTGTCGGTAGAAAAGGGCGATTACGTTGTACATGAAATTCATGGTATTGGTCTTTGCGAAGGAATACAAAAGCTAAAAACCGGTGATTGTGAAAAAGATTACGTAGTTGTTTTGTATAAAAACGGCGACCGTCTTTATGTCCCCGTTGATGCGACAGACATGCTTTCTCGCTATTCCGGCGGAGACCATCCAACACTGTCTAAGCTTGGCGGTGATGATTTTTCTAAAGTAAAAGAAAAAGTTCGTAGTGGCATCAAAGCGATGTCGATAGACTTGCTTAAGCTTTATGCCGACAGAGAAAAAGCTCGTGGATTTAAATATCATATAGACGACTATCTTGCCGAAGAGTTTGGACAATACTTTCCATATCGGTTAACTGAAGACCAAGTAAAATGTCAAAAGGAAATTGTTGCCGACTTGACTTCGGAAAAAATAATGGATCGTGTTTTAGTCGGTGATGTTGGATACGGCAAAACGGAAGTCGCTATGCGTGCTGCCTTTGATGTGGTGTCTAATGGCTATCAGGTTGCAGTTCTTGCGCCCACAACAATTTTGGCAGAACAACATTTCAACTCCTTTAAAGAACGTATGTCTCATTTTGACATAAGAGTTGAGTGCTTAAACAGGTTTCGTTCGCCCGAACAACAAAAGAAAATTTTAGAGGCAACCAAGCAAGGCAAGGTCGATATTCTTATCGGAACGCATCGGTTGTTGTCTAAAGACGTAGTTTTTGATAAACTCGGTTTGCTTGTTTTGGATGAAGAACAACGCTTCGGAGTCGAACACAAGGAGACAATTAAAAATATCAAACGAAACGTCGATGTTTTGACGTTGTCGGCAACACCTATTCCACGCACGCTTCACATGGCGCTTTCCGGCATAAGAGATATTTCAACGATAACAACTCCGCCTGTTGACAGAATGGCCGTGGAAACATTTGTCGTGGAAGAAAGTGATGCGCTTATTACAGACGTTATCGCAAGGGAACTCGGCCGTGGTGGACAAGTTTTTGTTGTTTACAATCGTGTTCAATCTATCGAATCTTTTGCAAACAAAGTGTCAAATTTGGTTCCGCAAGCAAAAATTATTGTTGCACATGGGCAAATGTCCGAAAACGAGTTGGAAGATGCTGTTTTGTCGTTTGCCGAAGGAAAGGGTAATGTGCTTGTTTGCTCAACCATTATTGAAAACGGTATAGATATTCCAAACGCAAACACAATTATAGTTGTCGATGCTGACAAGCTTGGTCTTTCGCAGCTTTACCAACTAAGAGGACGCGTTGGTCGTAGCGATAGGCTTGCGTATGCTTATTTCTTGTACAAGCAAGATAAGGTTTTAAGCGAAGTTGCCTACAAACGGCTCGCCTCTATTACAGAATACAGTGAACTTGGCAGTGGTTTCAAAATTGCTATGAAAGATCTTGAAATAAGAGGTGCAGGCAATATTTTGGGACGAGAACAGCATGGGCACATGGTAAAAGTCGGTTACGACATGTATGCGCGCATGTTAAAGGAAACTGTTGCCGAATTGAAAGGCGAAAAACCCCAGCAAAAGATTTACACGGATGTCGAAGTGGACATTGAAGCTTATGCTTCGGAATCGTACATTCCGCGTCAAAGTGACAGGATGGACTTTTATCAACAACTTGCAGCATGCAAAGATGTTTCTGAAATCGATAAACTGCAAAAACAAATTGTTGATGTGTACGGAGCTTGTCCGATCACCGTATTGAACTTGTTTACCGTGGCGCGTCTCAAAGTTTTGGCAAACCAAGTAGGCATAAGCAAAGTTTCCGTTAGAGTAGGAAAGGGCGAATTTACATTTGCAACGAAAGAAAAAATGATGCGCAAAGAAGTGTTTGATGCATTATCGGCGGACGAACGCATACAACCGCTTTCAGGAAGTTACGGGGTGCAATTTATTGCACATGACTTTTTACAGAAGGATCGTTTGCTAAGTTCAATGTTTGATTTTTTAAATAATGTCATTGGCAATAATGCAAATTGCAAGTAGCTTTTAATTAAAACACATTTTTTTGTTGTTACAAGCGGCAAAAGTTGTCTAAACCGCTTGCATTTTATCCGTGATAAATGTATAATAATTTAGTATAAGTGATTTTGCCGAAAGGTGAGTCGCATTAGATTAAGAACAAGTCGGAATGTCTTTGTAAGGCAATCTTGTTTGACGTTCCGCGTAAAGTTTTGGGAGTAACAAAATGAAAAAAGCAACAAGATTAATTTCTATACTTCTATTGACGGTTTTGGTTATAGGTGTTTTGTCCGGTTGCGCCTCTTTTGGCAAAAATACGACAAAATATCGTGCGCAAACAGCACTTACTGTCGGAAATCAAAAAATAACCATTGGAAAAATTGTTGACACGTTTAACAATTACTACAATAGCTACTATTCGTATATTAGCCAAGGCTATGTTACCGCAGACAGTTTGTTTAGCATGGCAATTTCTTCTCTTTACACTCAATATATGAAAGTGGATAGCTATATTGCTAACAATGCAGATCAAGTATATTCGCATTCCCTTTCAAGCTTTTGTAATTATGCAAACTACTTGACGGAAGACGAAATGAAGTATGTAATAAGCTACATCAAGTACTTAATCTTTACAAACTATGATAGCGCTGTCGAATCTCAACTTGAAGCCGACTACAATCTTGGTGACGAAACTGAAAGTGAAGATACTTCCAGAGACTTTACCGAGTATGACGATTGGGACGGAACAACAACCTACAATGCATATTTGCTAAGCCAAAACTTCAAAAACGAAGACATGGATGAATATTTTGCAAATTACTATGGCGGATCCGTATCATACGATGTTGACGTTGCTTCCTATATCTACGAAAATGCAGATGCTGCCGCAAAAAGAATTGCAGACTACAATGCACGTATAGACGACGAAGACGACAAGCTTACATTTGAATCCTACAAAGAAATTCAACAAAACGTTTACAACAAGTACAACAAGAGCATCGAAAGTTCTTATGGAATTAAAATGGATGCGTTTGTTAAAAACCAAATTGAAGACGCTGTTGTTTCTTGCTTGGTAAACAAGTATAATTCAGCTGCAAGCAAAGATTTGGAAACAACTGCTCAACTTGAAAGCGTATTTGCTGCGCTTAACGACAATTACGCGAAAGACAAGAGCGCTCAAGCAGCAAGCTTCAACTTTGGTACTGAGTTTACCAGTTTTATTGAAGGACTTTCCGACGGAAATTACATTTACAATGTTCCTGCAGATTACAAATATATTTTTGTAAAGAACATTCTTGTTCCGTTTACGGATGCTCAAAAAGCTGCTCTTACAAATTATGCCAACTCACTTGGAATTACCGAATCCAGCCTCAACGATTGCGATGATGCGGATAGAAAAAATGCTTACATCGCTTACCGCAACAAGATTGCATCCGAAATTGTTGCCGAAAAGTACACGCTTAGCGAAGGAAAATTTGTGTTTGACGACGAAGGCGAATTTGTAACAACAAAAGAAAACAACTTGTTTGCACTTGACGCTTCCGGAAAACTTGTAATGGGAACAAACACCGATAGTGACCTTGTAAAGTATCTAAATGGCGGAAACGTAACAGCAATCTCCGGCAAGACAAAGACAGAAACAATTGTTGAGCTTATGAAAGAGTACAACACCGATACTGCTCAACACACGGCTGCTTACGACTATGTTGTCCGCATCGATGCTCCGGAAGATTACGAACCCAAATGGGTAAGTGAATTTGTTGCTGCTGCCGAAGAAGCTTATACAACAGGCAAAGAAACATATGCTTTGTGCGTTTCGTCTTATGGAGTACACATTGTGTACTACACCGATGACGTTACAGAGTTTGTTCCTGATTTTGCAACAAACTACAACAAGACAAACACTCTTGAATACAAACTTTTCAAAGCTTACTACGAAACAAAAGCTGACGAAATGTTAGAGGATGCAGTTGATTCCTTGGAAAAGAATTACTTTGTTTCAACGGAAAACAGCAAACCGCAAATAACGGCAACTAAAGTTTTTGACAATTTTGTTAAAGATCAAGGTTTCACATTTGATTTTACCAAGTCGATTACCGTTGATGAAGACTAATTGTATTAACAATCAATAATTAAAAAAAAGAACAGCAAAAGGTGCTGTTCTTTTTTTTGTTTTCTTGAAAAAACAATTTATTTTAATTGTTGTTTTTTTTAATTTTTATTGCAAGTAAACGGTTTTTCAAAACGATCTAAAACATTTTTTTAGTAGTGTAATTTGTTTGACAAAAAAATACCCATAGTGTAAAATACACTTATAAAAATTGAATAAAGCCAATATATCTACGGATTTAGGGCCCGTAAGTTTCTACCGCATCGCCGAAAGATGCGACTATTGGACACATGCTTCTTTACACGTAAGGAAGCAGTATCTCTATTGGCAAGCAAGTTTACTTTTATGTTGACTTGTTTTTTTGTTTTCATCGCCAATGTTTAGGATACATCTGTCTATAGCGCGAGAAACGTCAAAATGTTTTTTCGCGTTTTTTGTTTTTTACAAAACCTACAAAACATTTTAAACCAAAGTAAAAACCGCAAGGGAACTATTTATGAAATATCTCGAAAAAAAGATTTTAACAGAAGGAAAAGTGCTTCAAGGAGGCATCTTAAAGGTGGATGGGTTTCTCAACCACCAAATGGATGTTGCAATTTTGCGCGACTTGGGGCAAGAAATATACAATCATTACAACAACTGCGAAGTAGACAAGGTGCTCACTGTAGAGGCTTCCGGCATAGGAATTGCTTGTTTTGCTGCGCAGTTTTTTAATTGTAATGTTTTGGTTGCAAAAAAACAAAAATCTCTCAACATTTCTAACGATGTTTATTCTTGTGAAGCGCGTAGTTTTACCAAAAAAAACACAAATTCGTTAATTGTTTCCAAGGAATACTTGCACAGTGGTGAAAAAGTACTTATCGTAGATGATTTTCTGGCAAGCGGAGAAGCTTGTTTGGCATTGGCAAACATCGTCGAACAAGCAGGTGCCACCGTTGTGGGAATAAGCTGTGCAATCGAAAAGACCGATCAGGGTGGCTATGATAGGCTTGTTAACAAGGGCTACAATGTATATTCTCTTGCAAGAATTGCCCACATGTCCGATGACGGAACAATCACATTCATTGATTAGCAAACTTTATTTATTTTGTCCTATATGTTTGAAATCAATCAAACGTTGGAATAAATTTGCAACTTGACAACATCGTCAACGTTGCCATCAATTTTCAAAGCCGTAAGGCATACACATGGAGGTGTAAAATGAAAAAACTATTTACTCTTGTCATTGCTCTTGTAATGATTGTTGCTTGCTCCTTTGGAGTATTTGCTGCATGTGACTCCTCTTCGGAACCGCTTGTAGGTTTAATTTGTTTGCATGGAGATCAGTCAACTTATGACAAAAACTTCATCGACGCATTCAAAGCGGCATGCGAAGCCAAAGGAATTGGCAACAAGTACAAAATTGTAACAAATGTAGAAGAATCTGACGCATGCAAGGAAAATGCAATTAACCTTGTCGAACAAGGATGCAAACTTGTTTTTGCCGATTCTTTTGGTCATGAAAAATATCTTATGAGTGCCGCTAAGGAATATTCCGATGTTCAATTTTGTCACGGAACAGGCGTTAGTGCACTTGTCAACAAGGACACTGTTCCTAATTTTCACAACGCATTTGCTTCTATCTACAAAGGAAGATATCTTACCGGTGTTGCAGCAGGATTAAAGCTCAAAGAAATGATTGACAACAACACTTTGCCTACATCTTCAAAAATGCAAGACGGTAATTACTTGATCGGTTACGTGGGTGCTTACACTTATGCCGAAGTTATCTCCGGTTACACCTCGTTTTATCTTGGCGTAAAGTCAGTTGTTTCAAACGTAACAATGAAGGTTAAATTTACTGGATCTTGGTACGACGAAACTGCAGAAAAAGAAGCAGCTAAAAGTCTTATTACAGAAGGTTGCGCATTGATTTCTCAACATGCAGACAGCATGGGCGCACCTACAGCTTGCGAAGAAGCAGGTATTCCCAATGTTTGCTACAATGTAAGCACTGAAAACAGTTGCCCCGACACATACATAATCGCTTCTAAGATTAACTGGCAACCATATTTTGAATATATTATCGATTGTACTCTTAACGGAACAGCAATAGACACAGACAAATGCGGCGAGTTGTCAGACAACTCTGTTGTTGTGTTAGACCCGGGTACTGCAGCAGCAAATGGTACGGCTGAAAAAATAGCAGAAGTAAAAGCTAAGTTGCAAAGTGGCGAACTTGAGGTGTTTGATTGCAGTAAGTTTACCGTAACAGTAACAGATAACAAAAACGCAAACGCAACCGTTGATGCCGACGGACATTTAACTGCTTATCTTGCAGATTGCGACGGTGACTACACCGGAGAAAAAAATGTTATAGTAGATGGCGCATTTAAAGAATCACTTTATCGTTCTGCTCCTTATTTTGATGTACAAATAGACGGTATCGAGTTGCTAAATTCAAAGTATTGATTTTCTAAGTCTTATTAAATCGTCACCCAAAATATCTAACAAACTAAATAGTGCAGGCGGAGAAAAGCTCCGCCGTGCACTGTTTTTAATAATTATAGGAAAACAACATGAGCGTTGCTATTCAATTAAAAAATTTAACAAAAACTTTCGGCAATGTTGTTGCCAACAAGGATGTCAGTCTTGATATCAATCAAGGAGAAATTCTTGCAATTTTGGGAGAAAACGGAAGCGGCAAAACAACTTTAATGAATATGATTGCCGGCATTTACTATCCGGATTCCGGTAGCATTGTGATAAATGACGAGGAAGCATCCATCACATCTCCCAAAGATGCTTTTTCTTATGGTATAGGAATGATTCATCAACATTTCAAACTTGTTGATGTTTTTACCGCTACCGAAAACATTGTACTTGGCGTTGACGAAAAGTACAATCTTAATCTTGCAAAAAAACGTATTTTAACGATGAGTGAAAAATACGGATTCAATATAAATCCGGACAAAAAAGTTTACAACATGTCCGTATCTGAAAAGCAAACAGTCGAAATTGTAAAAGTTTTGTATCGCGGCGCGCAAACTTTGATTTTGGATGAGCCTACGGCAGTACTTACACCTAAGGAAATTGAAAAGCTATTTGACGTTTTGCGTGCAATGAAGGCGGACGGCAAGTCGATAATAATTATTACTCACAAACTTAACGAAGTTATGGAAATTTCCGATCGTGTTGCCGTAATGCGAAAAGGTGAGCATATAGCAACCGTAAATACAAGCGAAACCAACCCTCAACAATTGACTGAATTGATGGTAGGTAAAAAAGTTTCGCTAAATATCGAACGCACCGAACCGCAAAATGTCGAAAAGCGTTTGCAAATATCTAATTTGACCGTAAAAAATGCTGACGGTTATCCCGTGCTTGACAATATCAATCTATCTGCATACGGCGGAGAGATTTTAGGCATAGCCGGTATTGCAGGCAGTGGTCAAAGAGAATTGCTTGAGGCTGTTGCCGGACTCCAACACACGCAAGTAGGATCTTCCATTGAGTACTATCCGGAAGAAAACAAGGTTGAACAGCTTTTAGGTAAATCACCTGCAGCAATTCGCAAGCTTGGTGTGCGTCTGTCGTTTGTTCCGGAAGATCGTCTTGGTATGGGACTTGTCGGAAACATGGACATTACCGACAATATGATGCTTCGTTCTTACGAAAACGGAAAGGGTATTCACTTAGACAGAAAAACCCCTGAAAAATTAGGAGAAGAAATTATTAAAGAACTGCAAGTGGTCACGCCCGATAATCGTACACCGGTGAGAAAATTATCCGGTGGAAATGTTCAAAAAGTGCTTGTGGGAAGAGAAATCGCGGCAGGTCCTACCGTGCTTATGGCAGCCTACCCTGTTCGCGGATTAGACATAAATTCGTCATTTCTTATTTACAACTTGTTGTCGCAACAAAAGAAGATGGGGGTTGCAGTAATATTTGTCGGAGAAGATTTGGACGTATTGTTAGAACTTTGCGACAAAATAGCAGTTATTGCCGGCGGAAAGATAGTAGAAGTTTTGGACGGACGTACTGCTACAAAGGAACAAGTCGGTGCGCTTATGACCGGTCACAGAGTGATTGCCGAATCGGAGGAAACAAATGACTAACACAAAAACGAGAGAACCTCTTTTTCATATAACTCGTCGAGCATCTTTGCCGATTTGGAAAAAAATTGTAATATATGCCATCGCGGTTTTGGGCAGCTTGTTGTTGTGCTGTCTTATTTGCGGATTGTTTGCAAAAAAGAATCCGTTTATGGCTTTTTCGTCTCTTTTCAAAGGAGCTTTTCTCACGTCTCGCAGAGTAGGCACATTGTTTAGAGACACAGCTTTATTGATGATGGTTTCACTTGCTGTTGTATCTTGCTTCAAAATGAGGTTTTGGAACCTTGGAGCTAATGGTCAAATTCTTATGTCTTGTTTGGCAACAACCGCTTGTATGTACTATCTTGGTGGTAAAATAAGCAACACAGGGTTAAATCTAATTATGCTTTTGTTCGCTGTGATCTTTGGCGTAATTTGGTCGGTAATACCGGCAATATTCAAGGCATATTTTGGGACAAACGAGTCGTTGTTTACTTTAATGATGAATTATATTGCGGCAGGTCTTGTAAATTTTTGTGTAAACGAATGGGCTAAAGACGGTTCTGCCGTACTCAATCCGTTAAGTGAAGGTCACCTTCCTGTAATTGGTAACGATTACATGTTAATCATCATTGTTTCGGTTGTAGTAACGGCGCTGATGGTAGTTTATTTTAAGTTTAACAAACACGGCTACGAAATGTCGGTTGTCGGCGAAAGCGAAAACACGGCAAAGTATATTGGAATCAATATTCGCAAGGTAACAATCCGCACCCTAGTTCTTTCCGGTGCTATTTGCGGCCTTGTGGGATTGCTTATTTCGGGAGCAATCAACTTTACCGTAAACGACGCAATGCATTCGGATATGGGTTTTACTGCCATCATGACTGCGTGGCTTGCTAAATTTAATCCCTACGTAATGATTGCAACATGCTTCTTTGTTATGTTTTTAACAAAAGGTATGGTGCAAGTAAAAATGGATTTTGACTTTACCGACAGTGCGATTTCCAGTGTTGCCCTTGGCATAGTTTATTTTTGCATTATTGCTTGTGACTTTTTTGTAAATTATCAAGTAAAATTCAAAAAGAACATTTTTACTAAAGGAAACAACTTACCAAAAGAGGAGGCAAAACAATGAGTACATCTTTTTTTGTCGGAGCAATTTCAATAGGAATTGTGCTTTTGTATGGTTGTGTAGGAGAAATAATTACAGAAAAAGCCGGACATCTTAACTTGGGAATTCCGGGAATAATGTGCATGGGAACAGCCGGTGGTTGCTACGGGGTGTCTCTTTATATGAGTATGATAGCCGACAAAAACTCTGCCGTATTGTTGCCGCTAGCTCTGTTTGCTATCCTTTTTTCAGCTCTGTTTGCAGGAATTGGCGGACTTATTTATGCCTTTTTTACGGTATCTTTAAGATGCAATCAAAATATCACAGGGCTTGCTCTTACAACTTTTGGTTCGGGTTTTACTCAATTTTTTATGGACAACGTTGTTGATCGTACATATTTACCCAAGGCCGCAAAGGTACTTTCTTGCGGAATTCCCGTTTTGAGTGATTGGGGATGGTTCGGAGAAGTGTTTTTCTCGCACGGAATCTTGGTTTACCTTGCAATAGCTATTGCCGTATGCACATCCGTTGTTTTTAAAAAGACCAGAATCGGTTTGCAATTAAGAGCCATTGGCGAAAGTCCTTCAACTGCGGATGCGGCAGGCATCAACGTTACCGCGTACAAATATACGGCAATTTTGACAGGTAGCGGAATTGCAGGCCTCGGCGGAATGTTTTATATAATGGACTACATCAAGGGCAGTTGGGAATCTGCTTCGACAATCGAATCATTCGGTTGGCTTAGTATTGCACTTGTAATATTTACGTTGTGGCGACCGGCATTATCTATTTTGGGTTCAATAGTTTTTGGTGCATTGTACATTTTGTCTATCTCGGTAAACGGAATATCTTTCAGCCAAATGAAACTCATGAAAATTATTCCTTACGTTGTAACGGTAATTGTGCTTATTATCACAAGTGCAATCGGTGGAAAGAGCGTTCAAGCCCCTCGTTCGCTTGGATTAAATTATTATCGAGAAGACAGATAGCTTTAAAAATGCGAATTGCAAACAAACTTGTAGCGGATAACTCTTCCAAACAAATTTAAAATATTACAGGTAAGTAAAACGCATATAGAGCACTCAAATTCCCTAGTGGTTTGAGTGCTTTTCTATTTATTTTTTGTAAATAAGAAAAGATGAAAAGCGTAGCAAAAAAATAGTAAACAAATATTTACTATTATGTTGAAAATTAAGCACAAACATGCTATCATAGTAGTACAAAAATAAATTTATCGTACAAATATATAAAATTCGTTTGTGCCTAAAGGAGATTGTTGTGAAGGAAAAATTAACCATAAGTCAAAAAATTGCAAAATTAAAATTTAAAAAGCCAAGCAGATTTTGCAATTCTTTTCTAACGACCGTTGCCGGTGCTTTGTATAAAAAAAGTTGTAGTGTAACAATAAACAGTAGTGTAGATCTTAAAAATTATAAGGGCAAGCCTCTTCTTATCGTAAGTAATCATGCTTCCAGAATGGACTATGCATTTGTTTGCTTTGCACTAAAAGGAAGACGCATAAACTTTGTGGCTGCTGAAAATGAATTTCATCGTTCTAAGTTTAGTTTTGCTTTTAGCATGGCACATATAATTCCCAAAAAGAATTTTGTCCCTGATATCACAACTATTCGTGGTATGGCGCAAGTGTTGAAAAAAGAGAAAGAGCCTACCGTTTGTATTTTCCCATGCGGAATGAGCACAATTTCCGGTGCGCAACAGCCATCCATGCTTGGTAGCGGAAAAATGCTCAAACACTTTGGCGTAACGGTTTTGGGTGTTCGCATTCATGGTGGATATTTTGTAAGTCCAAAGTTTGATATCACCGAAAGACACGGAAAAGTTGAAGTAGAATTGTTTGAAATGTTTAGTCCCGAACAATTGGCAGAATTATCTGCAGATGAAATTCAGGAAAAAATGGATGAACAAATTTACACCGACGATTGCGAGTGGAATAAAGAACGTCAAAATTCTTACAAAGTTCCAAAGAACGGAGCTGCCTACAACCTGCACGAGTTGTTGTATAAGTGCCCTGCGTGTGGTGCAGAAATGCAAATGCATGGTGAAGGTGACACAATTCGCTGTCTTGCTTGCGGAAACACTGCAACTCTTGACGACAAGTATAACCTCAAACCTACAAAAGGAAGCAAGGTTCCGGAAAACATTGTAAAGTGGTACAACAATCAACGTCGTGCCCTAAGAAGGCAAATTTTACAAGGCAATTTTGTCTTGGAAGAACATGTTAAGCTTGGCATTTTGCCGGACTATGACTATCTAAAAAACAACGAGATTTGCAAGTTTGTCGGAGACGGAACGCTTCGTTTGGATATGGAGGGCTTGCATTTTATCGGAACACGTGACGAAAAACCGTTTGAAGTTCACATAAAGAGTGATTTGGTCAATGTTTTGTGTATTCCTACAGACGGAACACTTTGCTACACTTATGCTAGCGGAGAGTTTTTGGAGTTTGTTCCCGATTCTCCAAGCAGCATTCGTTGGTCACTTGCAGTGGAAGAGGTGTATCGTGCAAATGGTGGAAAGTGGCAAAATTACAAATGGTTTGACTACGAACATGACGATCCTTTAATTGAGGGATAATTGCAAAAAAAAGTGAATAAAAATCAAAGCATTTTTAGAAAATCTAAAGATGCTTTTTTTTATTGACATGTTTTTTTGGTAGGTTAATTGACTTGTTTTCTTGAAATGGAATAGCTTCATTGTAAAAACATTTAACAAAAGTGAAATATTCTATTGCATAAATAAAGTGCGTATGATACAATACGATTGTTGCTATGCAACATGAAATTATTATTGGAGATTATTTATGTCTAAAAAAACTGACGGAGTAAAACGTCCAAATATTTTTTGGTACTGTTTAGAGCGCATAATAGAATTTTTCTATTTTTTGTTTGTAAAAGTAAAAATTACACGCAAAAATTGCAAAGGGTTAAAAGGCCCCTATCTTGTAATAGGAACGCACTCTTCGTTTGCCGACTTTCCAATGTGTAATCGCGCCACAAACAAGCGTCTTACTTGGGTAGTGTCTGTTGAGGAGCTTGTAGGAAGGGCTTATGTTATGCGTAGTATAGGCGCAATAACAAAGCACAAGTTTACAAACGAAGTACAACCGGTAAAAAACATAATGACTTCTATTCGTCGCCTAAACACATGTTGCGCATTTTTCCCGGAAGCAAGATTTTCTCTTATAGGAAAAAACGAACCGATTGACAAAGCGCTTGGAAAACTCGCTAAAACTTGTAAGTGCCCGGTAGTTGTAATTATTATGCACGGAAACTTCTTGCGTTCTCCGCAGTGGTGCAAGCACCCCTACAGAAATGTGCCGCTTGAGGCAGAAATGATTCAAGTAGCAACGCTTGAAGAAGTTAACAGTTTGTCTGCAGATGAAATTCAAAAACGAATAGAAGACGTTTTTGTGTACAACGATTATCAATGGCAGTTAGAAAACAAAATTAAAAACACAAGCAAAATGCGTGCACACAACATTCATAAAGTTTTATACCAATGTCCGCATTGTCATACCGAACATGAAATGATGTCCGACGGAACAAAATTGTGGTGCGAACATTGCGGAAAGTCTTGGACCATGGATGAATACGGACAGCTTATTGCAGATGATGGCAATAATATTTTTACCGATCCCACAAAGTGGTACGATTGGGAATTTGAAAACGTCAAAAATGAAGTTGAAAACGGCACGTATAAATTTTTTGATCAAGTGCGAGTAGAACGTCTTACCGGACCGGATAGTAAGTTTGAACCGTTAGAAGGTTCGGCAACGCTTACTCAGGATGAAAATGGCTTTCTTGTTGAAGGTACGTTGGAAGGCAAGCCGTTTAGATTGTTTAGAGAAGGTATATCTATGAGCTCTGTGCATATTGAGTACGATTTTAAAGGACGTGGAAATGCAATAGACTTATATGACGGACAAAATTCTTATTGGGTTTATCCTATCAACCAACCTAAAAATATTACAAAAATGCATTTTGCACAAATTGCCATTTACAACAAACTTGTCAACAAATTAAAAAAGTAGTAAAATAAAACAAAAAAAGGACTTGCAAAATGATTACAGTTGTTGGAATGGGAAGAAAAAAAGGAGATCTTACTTTTGACGGAGCAGAAGCGATAAAAAAAGCTGATGTTGTTGTCGTTCGTTCACGTTTGACGCATGCTTGGAGTACCGTTCAATCAATCCGCTCCGATGCGTTGTGTTGTGATGAATTTTACGAAACAGCTTCCGATTTTGACTCTTTAACCAAAAGTATTGTTGATTTTCTTCAATCATTTGGCAACAAAAAAGTTGTTTTTTGTGTTGTGGGTGACGGATCTCAAGACACAGCATGTCAATTGTTGCCGGACTGCAAAGTAGTAAGCGGCGTAAGTCTCTATTCGGCTGTTGTTAAAAATCATATCCCTTCCGGGTGTTCTGTTTATACGGCAACAGATCTGCTTTTGGCAAAAAGAATTTTGCCCTGTCCCTTAGTGGTAACCGCTCTTGACGATAAATATGTCGCAAGTGAAGTGCAGTTAAAACTCTTGCAAGCGTTTGATTTTGATACACCGGTTATAATAACCGAAAAAACACAAACAAAAACGATTGCTTTAGAAGATTTGACAAAACAAAAATTTGACTACCAAACGTCGCTACTGATTATTCCTAAAAACTTAACGGATCGTCACGTTTTCGATTATTACGATTGTGCCGATGTTTTGGCAATATTGCGTAGCGAACATGGATGTCCGTGGGATAGGGAACAAACACACAAGTCAATAATAAAAAATTGCATAGAGGAAGCTTACGAACTTGCCGATGCATTACAAAAGGAAGATTCCCCTCATGTAGTGGAAGAACTTGGAGACTTGCTTATGCAAGCATTATTCCACATTGAAATTGCTTTCGAAAACGGAGAGTTTGAGCCGAACGATGTGTACACGGGATTGTGCCGTAAACTGATAGACAGACACCCGCATGTATTTGGTGAAGTTGTGGCAACAAACAGTACGGATTCCCTTTCTGTTTGGGATGCACAAAAACAAAAAGAGCACAAAATTAAAAATGTTGCAGAAAATGTTTTGGATGTGCCTCGTAGCATGTCGTCTCTAATGCGTGGACAAAAGGTTCAATCACGAGCAAGCAAAGGCGGATATGATTTTGAAAATATCACACAAGTTGTAAACAAAGTTAACGAAGAATTGTCCGAGTTTTTAAATGCAAATTCCAACGAAAAACAAATGGAAGGTGGCGATCTGTTGTTTGCCGTGGTAAATTTGCTGAGACTAAGCGGCGTTGACAGCGAAACGGCACTTATGGAATCGACTGAAAAATTTACTCGAAGAGTTGTTGAGTGTGAACGTATTCTTTCAAAGCAAGAAAAGTCGTTAAAGCAACTTTCGGCTGAACAGTTTGATTTGGTTTGGAATGAGGCAAAGAAAAATGTCGGTTGATGATTTGTTCAAAAATTCATCTGTCAAAACAATGCTTGCCCCGATGGCGGGTTACACAGACATTGCTTTTCGCAAAATTTGCCGTGAGTTTGGTGTAGGACTTACCGTTACGGAAATGGTTAGCGCAAAAGCGCTTGTTATGAAAAATGCGCTAACAAAAACAATGTTAGTAAGAGACAACTGCGATGCGCCTTGTTTTTGCCAAATTTTTGGACATGAGCCCGAAGTTATGGCAGAATGTGTTGCTTTCCCGGAAGTTAGTGCTTTTGAGGGTGTAGATATCAATATGGGGTGCCCCGTCAAAAAAATTGTTTCAAACGGAGACGGCTCCGCTTTAATGGAAAACTTATCTTTGGCCTCAAAGTGCATATCTTCTGTAAAAAATGTTTTAAAAGAAAAGTTTCTTTCGGTAAAGTTTAGATTGGGTGTCGAAAACGACAAAGGTGTGGCAGATTTTGCAAAAATGTGTGCCGACAGCGGAGCAGATTTCATAACTGTTCACTTTAGAACACGTAAACAGATGTACAGCGGCAAAGCCGATTTTTCATCATTGCCACAAATTGTCAAATGCGGAATTCCTGTGTTTGCCAACGGAGACGTTAAGTCAAGAGATGATTATGTTAGACTAATAGAGCAAGGCGCATACGGCGTAGCTGTAGGACGTTTTGCAGTAGGACATCCACAAGTTTTTGCCGAGATAGCTCAAAGTGAATATAGTGCAGACCTGTTAGATATCATTTTTAGACAAACAGCATGCTTAAAACAAGTATATTCCGACAAGGTTGTTGCAAACGAAATGAAAAAACATATTTGCGGTTATCTAAAGGGCAAGAGAGATACAAAAAACACGCTTATAAAAGTCAACACAAGCAAAACAACTCAAGAAATATTGCTGTTTGTGGAAGAGTATTTTTTGAAAAATCCACAGTATAGATACGTAAAATCTTAAATTATTCGCAAGCAAACGATTTTTCGTTTGCTTGAATTATAGAAGGACACAATGATAAATATAGTTTTAGTAGAACCGGAAATACCACAAAATACAGGCAATATTGTTCGTACCGCCGCAGCAACTGCAAGTGCGGTACACCTAGTAAGGCCACTTGGCTTTGATACAAGCGATCGCATGTTGAAACGTGCAGGATTAGATTATTGGAAAGATTGCACAATTTACTATTGGGATAGTTTTGAGGAGTTGCAAAAAGCATATCCACAAGGAGAGTTTTATTTCTTTTCAACCAAGGCACAGCACAACCACACAGAACCTTGTTATCCTAAAGATGTTTTTTTGGTGTTTGGCAAGGAAACAAAGGGTTTGCCCGAAAAACTAATCCACGACAATTATTCGCACGCTGTACGCATTCCAATGATTGCCGATACACGTTCGTTAAATCTTTCTAATTCAGTTGCGATAGCTGTTTATGAAGTTTTACGGCAGCACGATTTTGACGGATTTAATTTTATTGGACATTTGCGTGAATATAGCGACTAATTTTTGCAAAAATATATTGTTGAAAATTACGCGGTTTTGTGGTAGAATAACAAAAAGAGAAAAATTTCTTTTAAGTATAGGATGAAAGCTAAAATATGTTGATATTGGCCAGTCAATCGCCTCGGCGCAAAGAGTTGTTAAAAAAAATCTGTAAAGAGTTTCAAATTGTTCCTGCGGACGTAAACGAACAAAGCAATTTTGAACTGCCGAGACAAAGAGCTCAAGAAATAGCTACACACAAGGCTCTTTCTGTTTTAAGACACAATATCGATGCAACTGTTATCGGCTGTGATACTATAGTGGATTTGAACGGCAATGTTTTGGGAAAGCCATCAAGCAAAGAGGAAGCAAAAAATATGCTTCAAGCTCTTAGTGGTAAAACACATTTTGTTCATACCGGAGTGTGTGTGGCAAGCAAAAACAACGTTTTTTCAGATGTTGCTACAACCAAAGTAGAGTTTAAAAAACTGTCTGATAAAGAAATAGATGACTACATAGCAAGTGGTTCGCCAATGGACAAGGCCGGAGCATACGGAATACAAGATAGCAATTTTGTTTCTAAGATAGATGGCAGTTATGACAATGTAGTCGGTTTTCCTACAGAACTAATTAGAGAAATTTTTCAAAGTATAAAATAAGAGGTACAGCTATGGCAAATTATGAGTTGATTTTTGATCTCGGAGCACAATATATATCTGCTGCGATGAAAAATGAAGGTTTTTTCGACAAAATTCCTACACAAGTTGCTTACGGTGGAGATAATAAACAAATTGTTGCCGTAGGTATTGATGCTGTACGCCTTGCAAATTCGCAAAACGTTAGGCTTGTCCGTCCAATTCTTGAGGGCGCTGTGATAGATGCCGACGGTGTAAAAGCCTTAATTGGCTCTTTGCTCGATAGGCTTGTCGGTCATAAAATAAATGCTTTTAGTAAATACGTAGTTCGTTGTGTTTGTCCTTGTGGCATGATTAGCAACGACAAGAAGACAGTAGAAAGTATATTCTTGAGTTTGGGAGTTCGTTCGGTGTCTTTTGTCGAAGCCCCCGTTGCAGATAGTTTTCAACTTTTTGAAGAGTTCCGTGCTCGTCAAGGTATAGTAGTAGATTTGGGGTTCGATTGTGCAGACTTTGCGATAGTATCGGGCAATACGATTATTTCCGGATGTACCGTTTATTACAGCGGAAAACATTTGACCGAAATGATTGCCGAAAAAATTCGTCAAAAATATCTTATACAGCTTTCGTTTGATCAGGCAGAATATCTAAAAGTGCATTGTGCAAGCTTGTATCCAAACGACACAACAGTGGTTTCTGTGAGCGGGCAAAACACACAACACAACGTAAAAGAGACAATAAACGTTTCGTCGAGAGAATTGTACGACACTATCGTAGAATTTGTTAAAAAGTACGTGACGATAATAAACAGCTTGTTGTCAACGTCAGCAGAACAACTTGCGCCCCTTCTCAAAACAGATGGTGTGCTCTTGTGCGGAGGTGGAGCAAAACTTGCCGGGATAGACTTGTTTTTGCAAAACGAATTAGGCATCCCTGTTCGTGTTGCCGAACATCCGGAGGAAGTAAGCGTAAACGGAATGATGAAATTCCATGCTTAATTTATCGAAATAAATAAAACGTGAAAAATCCAAAAAGAAAAAACTTTTTGGATTTTTTTTAATTCTTTTTCAAAAAAACAGTTGACAAACAGAAAAAGTGTGCTATAATTTTAGCAGACAACAAAAGAGAGTGCTAACAAACAAACGACAAGATTGCTAAAGTAATCAAGTTTTGATTTTGCACAATCTTTTGGAATAACCACAAGGAGATATTTTATTATGAAAAATTATATGACTCGCAGAAATAACAATGAATTTTGGGACAATACTTTTGACGATTTCTTCCGTCCGTTTTATGTAGACGAGGACAGCGCTTTGATGAAAACCGACATCAAGGAAAACGAAGGTGAATACCTTTTGGATGTAGAGATGCCCGGCTTTAACAAAAACGACATTTCATTGAAGTTTGAAAATGGTTATCTTACTGTTTCCGCAAAAAAGGAAGATAAACAAGACGAAAAAACGCACTATCTTCGTAGAGAGCGTTCAGTAAGTTGTTCGCGTAGCTATTATATGGGCGACGTCGATCAAAAACTTATTAAAGCAAAATACGAAAATGGTGTATTGACGGTAGCTGTTCCTAAGGAAAAACCCGAAGAGAGCAATCACGTTATTACAATTGATTAACTGACGATAATTAAAAGTTTTGTAAAAATCAAAATTTTTCATTTTTCGATTTCCTCTATAACAAAGGTTCGCAAAGTTATTGCGGACCTTTGTTTTTATGCTTTAAAAATTTTTATATCACAAAGGAATTCTATTATTTTAACATATACAAATCGTTGACATAAACAATCATAAATATTGACAAAAGAATGTAAAATTATAAAAAAGTATTGAATTTTTAGTAAAAATATAGTATATTCTAATTATAAAAACCTAATAAGAGTGGGGGAATATCAATTTGAATAACAACATCGTTGCGCTAATTTACGACTTTGATAATACGCTTGCTACAAAGGACATGCAGGAGTTTACGTTTATTCCTTCTTTGGGACTAACACCAAGCGAGTTTTGGCAGATGAGTGACGGACTTGCTCACAAGCACAAGATGGACCACATTCTTTCGTATATGTATCTTATGGCCATGCAGGCAAGAGAAAAAGGTATAAAGTTGTCATCCGAAACTCTTCGTCAAATGGGCGAAGACGTTGAGTATTTCCCCGGAGTTGTGGATTGGTTTAAGCGTATAAACGACTATGGTAAAAGTTTAGGCTTGGAAGTAAGGCACTATATCATTTCATGCGGATTGAAACCGATGATAGAAGGCTGTCAAATCGGGAAGGAATTTTATAATATTTTTGCATGCGACTATGTTTATGATGAAAACGGTTGTGCCGTATGGCCGGCAGTAGCAATAAATTATACAAGCAAAACACAATTTTTGTATCGCATCAACAAGGGCGTGGAAGACGTTGATGAACACAAAAAACTCAACATGTACATGCCTACAAACAAAAGAGTAGTTCCGTTTTCAAACATGATATACATTGGAGATGGGCTGACGGACGTTCCAAGCATGAAACTGACTCGTTCGCGCGGAGGGTATGCCGTAGGTGTTTACAGAAATCCGGAAGACGCAAGTTATCTTGTTGCAGAAGACAGAGTTGATTTTTATGTTAAATGTGATTACCGCGAAGGAAGCGAAATGGATTTTGCAATGAAATCTATATTGGATAAGATTCGTGCACAGTGTGTTTACGAAGAGTTGTCTTCGCAATCTTTTGCAGCGGTAGAAGCAACAAAAAAATAAAAGTTAGCAACAACCATCCATAAAAATCGACATTTAACTATCACAAGCCAACCCAAATCACAAGTTGGCTTGTATATTTTGCAATTTTAAGCGCGCAATCGGTAAAAAAGTGTTGCAATTTTGGTTGGTATGAAGTATAATTAAAATCTATGTAGTACCTACATAAGGAGTAGTATACAATGTTAAAGAAAGTTAACAAAGTCGCAATAATCTTAGTACTTTTATGCTTGAGTATGTCGTTTGTTTTAACGGCATGCGATTCTTCAAAAGCGTTCAAGCCCGAAATTTCAATTCCGGCAAAGGCAACTGTTGAAAACAATGGTGGTGTTGCCGTTAAATATGGCGACTATATTTATTATGTAAACGGATATCAAAGCAGTACAGATGCAGCTAACACTTATGTAAACGAGATTCGCGTAGGCGAAATTGTTTGTGTTAAAGTGTCCGATTTAGAAAACCTAATTGAGCTTGGAACACGTACAAGTGACGATAGTGTTGACATTGCTGAAGAAACACGTAAAGTTGCAAAGGTTGTTGTTCCCAATTATTATTACAGCGGAAACACCACATCTACAGAGCTTAACGGAATTTATATTTTTAATGATCGTTTGTTTGTTCTTACTCCAAATGACAAACTTACTGCAGGCGGAGCAAAACTTACAAGTCAACTTTCGTTGAACAGTTATGCTTTGGATGGAAGCGACAAAAAAACACACTTTGTGTTTACTGACAATTCCACACAAATTTTGTTCTCACAAAACGGAGAAAATGTTTATGCTACCTACGTTGTAGGCAGCGCACTTAATGTTTTGGATGTTTTGAACGGAACAACTACACAAATTAACGAAAGCATCTCAAACTTAAAAATCGACTATGCCGGAAACGGTGTGTTCTACAACAATGAAGATGGTTCTATTTGTCACTATGTAGCAGGTAACGACGAAGTTGTGCTTGTTGAAAACAAGGATACAAAGGGACACGAAGGACACAGCCACGTAACAAAAACAATTGCCCAAGTAAACAATGGTTATGTGTATTACACAAAAACCAACAGTGACGAAGGTACAGACAGTTCTTTGTATTACATCAAGGAAGGCGGAGAAGAAAAAGTTCTCGTTAACAATGTTCCGTCATCATACTTCTGCTACGAAAACAACATTGTTGTTGTAGACAGCAAAGAAATTGAAAGCAAAACATGCTACTCAATTTATGTAAACAGCGATGTAAACGGTGATGCATCAAGTAGAAAATACATCTTGGATTGGTATCAAAACGATCAATCAATCACAATAAATAGTCTTCGCGGAAACATTCTTACCTATACTGCAAATTCCATTACTTACACGATTGATTTGACAAGTTTGACGGAAGTAGCACATGGTACGGCAATCGCTAAAAGTTTATCCACAACGGCTACAGGATGGTCTGTTCCGGAAGTTTTGGACAGCTACACGTTTACGCTTGCAAGCGGATCGGTTTCGGTTGTAAAATTTGATAGCGAAAAATTAACAAATACAGCATCCGTTGCTATTACATTAGTTGAAGCTTCCGATAAATAAAAAACTAAACAGTAAATTTAAAGGCTCCGTTTTCAAACGGAGCTTTTTTAAATATTTTAAATTATTGACAACTTATCTAAACGGTTGTACTATATTTACACAATCAAATAAGCCGGTTTGACTTCGCACGAATAGGAGCGGAGAACGTTTTTCGTTTGGGGAAACAATGTGAAAGCCATTGACAGTCCCGCTACGGTAAGAGCCATCAGCTACAAGCCCGAATGCCCACAAGCCGAGTTTACGGAGCATTTCTTCGATGTAAAGAAAAGGCTCTGTTTTGTTGTGCATTTTTATGTTTTGTAAGTTGTCCGCAAACATTATTGCAAAACAACTAAAGTGTGACGACAAATAAAGTCTTTTTCCATTGAAGTTCTGCGTGATTGAAAAAACAAAAGGAGAACAACAATGACAAAATTCAACAAAAAACTTATAGTTTTAGTAGCTATGTTTGTTGTCTTGTGTATGGTTTGTTTTGTTTCTTGCGAGGACGAGACACAAAACAAAGCGCTTAGTGGCACGTTGACAATTGTTGTCGGCGAGAAAGAATATGCCGTTGACCTTGCCCAAGCACAAATGTACCAAAACAACACAGTATTTGATGCTTTGGAATATCTCGCACAAAAAGATGCAAAAGACGATTCCAAGGCAGCAGAAGAAAAGTTTACCTATACCGGGACAATTAGCTCCTACGGAGCATTTATATCAACAATATACGGAATAACTCTCGGTGAAAAACAGTACATAGCTTTGTACGTTTCGGACATTCAATACAAGGACACGTCAGCCTACTGCTTAGCAGATAAAACTGTAAACGGAGTCACCTATTATTACAGTGGAGTAGGTGTATCGTCAATTAAGCTTGCCGACGGATTAAAAGTTTTGTTTGTGGCGGAGTCTTACTGAGTTGAGTAAAAGATTTGCAAAAAACACTGCCATATATATTGCTCTTGTTGCCATGTTCTCAGCCATGCTTTTGGGTGGAAAAATGGCACTGGTGTCAATCCCGAATGTTGAGGTGGTAACAATAATAACCGCAGTTTGCGCATACGTTTGGGGACTGTGGATTGCTATGCCCATGACAATAGTTGGCATTTTGGTGCAAATAGCAATTTTTGGTTTTAACACTTGGGTGCTTGAATATTTTATTCACTGGCCCATAGTATCTGTTTTGTTTGCGTTTCTTGGCAAAATTAAATTTAAAAACCGCGTAACCGAGGTTGTTGCGGCAACGTCGGTTGCTGTTGTTATAACCGCCTTGTTTGGAGTTATGACTTCAATTGTTGATACACTTTTGGCGTTTTCGTCAACTGTTGGGTTCAAGATAGTTGTCGACGACTTTTGGCAAAGATTTGCAATTTTGTATGCGCGGGGAATAGTGTTTTTTGTAATACATGTTTGCTGTAATCTTGTTTTGTTTTCTACGGCATTTGTTCCTCTTTGTAACATAAACAGAAAAGCAAAAGTGAAATTTATGGCGGACATGATTGAGCAAACACAAGAAAATTCAAGTCAAGATGAAAAAGATAAAGAGTAATGCAAAAAACAAGTAAAAGACAATCAATATTTAATTTGATGTGATTGGCAACGTCGGTATTTGTTGACAAAAAATCACTCTTGCATTATACTAAAAATTAAGTTGTTAGCTTAAAAAAATAAAAATTTTGCAATAAATGTTTGCGATCAGCAAAAATTGTTTTGGAGGAAATATGGCAGAAAAACAATTTGTTAAAGAAATTGCCGATATAAACTCAGATTTTACTCAATGGTACACTGACGTTGTGATTAAAACGCAACTGGTTGACTATGGTCCCATTAAAGGAACAATGGTAATCAGACCTTATGGTTATGCTATTTGGGAAAACATTCAAAAGGAAATGGATGCCCGTTTTAAGGCAACGGGACACAGCAATGCGTACTTTCCGATGCTTATTCCGGAAAGCCTACTTAAGAAGGAAGCCGAACACGTAGAAGGGTTTGCTCCCGAAGTTGCTTTGGTAACACATGCCGGCGGAGAAGAACTTGCCGAGCCGGTTGTAATTCGTCCTACAAGCGAAACAATTATTTGTAGTATGTATAGCAAGTGGATCAACAGTTATCGAGATTTGCCCCTAAAGCTCAACCAATGGGCAAATGTCGTTCGTTGGGAAAAAACTACTCGTCCGTTCCTTCGCACATCTGAGTTTTTGTGGCAAGAAGGGCATACAATTCACGCAACCAGAGATGAAGCTGTTGCAGAAACATTGCAAATGTTGCACTTGTATCAAGATTTTGCGCGCGAAGTTTTGGCAATGCCCACGTTTATTGGACAAAAAAGCGAAAAGGAAAAATTTGCCGGCGCCGAAGAAACCTACGGCATGGAAGCAATGATGCTTGACGGTAAGTCCTTGCAGGCAGGAACAAGCCATCACTTTGGACAAAAGTTTTCTCGTGCTTACGATATTCAATATTTGGACAAAGACGGCACGCACAAGTATGTTTGGCAAACAAGTTGGGGTACATCAACACGTCTTATAGGCGGTTTAATTATGGCTCACGGAGACCAACGCGGACTTGTTTTACCTCCTAAAGTTGCACCTATTCAAGTGGTTGTTATTCCTGTTGCCGCTCACAAACCCGGCGTTGTGGAAAAAGCAACTGAGATTGCCGAGCAACTAAAGGCAGCAGGGCTCAGAGTTCAACTAGACAATCGTGATCAATCTCCCGGATGGAAATTTAATGAATGGGAAATGAAGGGAGTTCCGGTTCGTCTTGAAATTGGTCCTCGTGACATCGAAAACGGAGTTGCAACTTATTCGCGTCGTGACACGCTTGAAAAAGCTACTATGTCACTTGACAACATTGCAAGTCAAGTTTCGGCACTGCTTGACGAAATTCAAACACACATGTACAACAAAGCACTCGCATTTCGTGATGCTCATGTTCAATATGCGCACAACATGGACGAACTTGGAAAAGTTCTTGACGAAAAGTGTTTTGCAAAGGTTGTTTGGGACAAAGATCCTGCAACCGAAGCCGCTTTTAAAGAACGTTATCAAGCAACCGTACGTGTAATGTTGGATGAAAAGCCGTTTGATGAAGTTACAATAGACGGAAAAAAATCCGACAATTTAGTGGTTGCAATAGTTGCTCGGGCTTATTAAAATAAAAAAAACACCTTGATAAAATCAAGGTGTTTTTTTGTTTGTATATTACTATTGTTGCAAAAAAAACATAAAAATGCTACAATTTGATAAAAGGAGAAAGTATGAAGAAAACTTGTGTACTACTTGCAATATTTTTGTTTGCTTGTATTCTTACAAGTTTTTTTACGTGTACGGTTTTTGCGGAAGAGAGTCAAAGCGGTCAAATAATAGCATTGAAAAGTAACGGCAAATATGTCGGAGCAAAACTCTACGGCAGTTATTTTGGAGATATAGAAATTTCCGTCAGTATTTTTGATTGCGATGAAACACTTATCGATTTTAATGTAAATTCAACAAGTTTAACGTCTCAACAAAAAGTTATTGCCGACAAAGTAAAAAGTGTTTTTGACGAGCTGTCACAGTATGCTTCTCAACTTAATAGACAGTGTTCACCGTTTCTGTCCACAAGTGATGTTTATAAGTACAATGTTGCAAGTTGTGGTCAAACCGTAGAAATCTCAAAAGAGACGTACCAAATGCTAAAAATAGCACAAAAAATGTACAAAGCTACAGGCGGTGCATTTAACCCGTGTTTGTTTAGATTAGTGGATTTGTGGGGATTTTCTCCAAGATTTTTTGACGGCAGTTACAAAACACATTCGCAAAATTACGATAGAGTTTACGATTACGACAATGCGACCTATCCTTTGCCCGAAGAAAAATATGTAACAACTTTTAGCCAAAAAGACTTTGTTTCGTTTTCTGAAGAATCTGTTGTTTTGTTTCAAGATGACGAAAAATATTATGTCACAAAAAATGTGAAAGAAGCTGAAGTAGATGGTCAAAGTTACACACAATGGTTAGACTTGGGCGGAATTACAAAAGGTTTTTTTTGTGACTATGCACAAGAGATTTTAACAAACTCAAAAATTACTTGTTATTACATCGACGCAGGCTCAAGCAGTGTTTGCTTTGGAAAAAATTACAACAACACAAACTTTATTATTCCGTTTACAAACCCTTTTGATGTAACGCAATCGGCATTTTCAATAGAAACGTCAAATAGTTTAATATCCTCAAGCGGAAGTTACGAGCGATATTACACGGTTGACGGACAGCGATATTGTCACATAATCGACGCTAAAACAGGAAAGCCGATAAACGGAGATGTTTGCGGAGTATCTGTGGTTAAAATTGTTTGTGAAAACAGTTCGGCCGTGGCAGATTGTTTAACTACTGCATTGTCGTGTTTTAACGGAAACGAGCTTGCGGATTTTCTTAACGGAGATTTTGCCAAAGATAACCAAGTTGAAATAATTGCTTTTTTGCAAACTACGGACGGACGAAAACAAATCGTTACAAATGTAGATGCTGAAAAACTACAAAATCTTAACAAGCAAGAATTTGCAATTGCTCTTACAAATGACGGGCAATGGAACTATAATGGTGATGCTGTAGCAGTTGCAGGTGAAAATAACATTTTCTTGATAATTTTAGTCGGTGTGCTTGCTACGGCAGTTATCGGTACTTTTGTTTTTTGTATAGTGAAAAGCAAACAAACAGCACTTGCCGCTTATGGCCGTCCGCAGAAGCCGCTTGCTAAAGGAGATGCAATTGTCGCGCTTGTTATTGCAACCGTAATAGTAGTTTTATTCGTAATCCCCTTTAACTCGACACAAAACAATATTTCTATTGTCGAAGTAGTTGACACCACAAACGGAGAAAAAATTTTTGCATACAACGTACAAACGAACAAATGGATTTTGTACGATGACAATGATCGGCATTGGACATGTAATGTTTCGAAAGACGGAACAACCATTACAGTTGAAATGTCGTCTTTAGACGGAAAAAGTAATGTTTTTAAGATAACGCGGTCAAGCAATCCTTCGGTACAAATGATACAGGCGTCTTGCGGACTTTCGCATGACTGTATTAAAACTTTTGGAAGTGTTTCGTCGGCAAATAGCAGTATCGTTTGTAAGCCTAACGGAATAAAAATAATCACAAAGTAGAAATATGGAAATCAAAAGAAAACAAATATCTGCAAAAAGAATTACGACAGTGGCAATTTTGTGTGCCCTGTCGTCGATAATGTACTGTGTGGAAAGTCTTTTCCCGCCGTTGTTTGTGCCGGGGGCAAAGATGGGACTTTCTAATGTTTTTTCGCTTTTTGCATTGTTTGCATTGGGTACAGTTGACGGAATAACGGTAGCGATAGTAAAAACGCTAGTCGGATCGCTTTTGACCGGCAACATGTCGTCACTTGTCTACTCTTTGTCGGCCGCCTTGGTTTCTATTACGTTGTCTACTCTGCTTATTAGATTTGCCTATCCCAAAATCAGCATAGTTGCTATTTCAACAACTGCGGCAGTTGTTAACAACATTGTGCAAAATTTGGTTTTTTGCGTTATGTCTAATACTCCCGAAATGTATGTTTATATGCCGTATCTTGCGCTAACGGGAGTGCTTGCCGGAATAATAGTCGGTTTTGCCGTGTACTTTGCCTTGAGAGTCATACCGCTTTCAATTTTTGGAGCTTCAAACAAAGTCGATTTGACCGAAACGAAAGAAAATGCTCAAAAATGATTTGCGGTAAGGTATCAAAGCAAAAACAAACATGTAAAGGAATTTTATGAAAAATATACTTATTTTCAACGATATTAGCGGACTTGGAAATTGTTCTATGGCAACAAATTTGCCGGTATTAACGGCATTGGGACACTATTGTATGCCGATGCCTACAGCATGTTATTCCTGTCAAACAGGTTTTGACTCTTTTTCTGTGTTGAAAAACGACAAAATCGAACAGTTCACAAAAGATATTTTATCAAATCGCAAGCCCGATGCCGTCTATGTAGGTTTTTGTAATGACACTCAAACACTTAACTCTATTTTGAGCATAATTAAAAAACTCAAAAATGAAGGTGCACTTGTGATTGTAGACCCCATTATGGGAGACAATGGCAAGCTGTACCCTGTTTTTGATGACAGCTATGTTGCTTTGATGAGAGAAGTTTTGAGTTTTGCCGATGTTATCACTCCAAACGTTACCGAAGCATGCTTGTTATGTAATATCGAGTACGAAAAAGTGTCTCAAACTTTTGACACTACAAACGGACTTGAAAAAATTGCAAAAACTTTTAACACGTTTTTGCATAGTGTAGATTCTGTTGTAATAACCGGCATTCCTTGCGGTCAAAACATTGGAAACATTGTTTGCGATCAAAAATTAAGCTTTGTCGAAAACAAGAGAGTGGATGTAAACTATTCCGGAACCGGCGATTTGTTTAGTTCTGTGCTTGCAGGCAAATTGTTAAATGGTTACAATTTAACAAATGCCACAAAGACTGCAGCCGAGTTTGTTGGTCTTTCCGCAGCTGTCAGCGAATGTAAAGACAGACGTTTTGGAGTTGAATTCGGCAAGGTTTTGAGCAAACTCATTGATGCATAACATTTTTTTGTAGAACTACAATTTTCTGTTTTATCGATGCTTTATTGGGCATAAAGGAGTCTAAATTGTTTTTATAACCGAAAGCGGTTTGGTCCCAAAAAGTCTTTATCAAAGAAAAAACTGTCGTACAATTGTACATATTAGGAGAAAATTATGAAAAGAAAAGCCTTTTCAAGAGTAATAATCGCATTACTTTTAGCATTGTGTCTGTTTGTGGCAAGTGCTTGCGAGTTGGATTTCTCATCGTTTGTGCCTCATGGCGGATCATCAAGCGGTGGCTCGAGTATTGATAGTTCCGTTGATTCCGGAAATACCCAAAAGCCAAGTGACAAGACTGACAGCAATGTTCCGTCAGACAAAATCGTTGATCAAGATGGTGGCAATGCCGATGGCGATAGTTCGGGGGATGCCTCGGGCGAAGTTGATTTTTATGCCATCAATGATTTTCACGGAGAAGTGGAAAAAATTTCAACGGTAGCCGGATATTTGAAAGAAAAGGCATCAAATAATAATACCGTTTTAATCAACTCCGGAGATATGTTTCAAGGATCTCTTGCTTCAAATTCAAACAAGGGTAAATTGTTGTTAGAGTGTATGGATGAAATCGGTTTTGATTCGTTTACATACGGAAATCACGAATTTGACTGGGGATTAAGTACTGTTCGTTCGCTGTCTCAACAAAGCAAAACTCCGTTTTTGGGAGCAAACATATACTACTACGATTCGTCTACAAAACAATGGGGCGATTTTGCCGATGACTTTGCAGATGAGTACACCGTAACCACTTTAGACAACGGAATTAAAGTCGGTATTATTGGTGTTATAGGAAAGGATCAAATAACATCAATTACCTCTACGCTTGTAGAAGGAATAAGTTTCAAGGATCCGGAAGAAGTAATTCCAACCATATCGCAAAAGCTTCGCAAGGAAGAAGACTGCGACGTGGTTGTTGTAAGTCTACACGCGTCGCAAAATGTTTTTATTGAGACGGCAAGTTCGTTTGATATTTCCGATTATGCCGATGCTGTTTTTTGTGCGCACACGCATCAAAACGAGTACACAACATACAACGGAATTCCTTTTATTCAAGGCGGAAGTTACGGAAACTATGTTTCTCATGTAAAACTTTCTGTAAAAAATGGAAAAGTGTCTTGTACTACTTACGAAAACATCAGCTACGATTCCACTTGGACGGAAGATGCCGAAACAAGCAAAATCGTATCTAAATACAGCGAAGAAATTGCAGCGGAAGCTCAAAAGGTGGTGGCAACTACCGATGCTTACTTGGATGAAAGAGAAGAACTCCCTCGCATTGTTGCACGTTCCATTGCCGAATATGCCGTTGAAAACGGGCACGACATAGTTCTTGCTATGGTCAACAAAGCACGTGGCAGTATTTACAAAGGAAACATAACTTTTGAACGGCTTTACGAAGCGCTTCCTTTTGACAATATCATATACATTGTTGAAGTTAGCGGAAGCGACTTGATTAACGAAGCAAAATACAATTTTATTTGGCGAATAAAGGGTACAAAAATAGAGTCATCCAAAAACTACAAAATAGCAGTCATCGATTATCTGTTGTATCACAAAAACACAGAAGGCGAGTACGATTATTTCCCGTCGGCTTTTAAAAACGGTCACATGACGCCGATAGCACTAAACGACACGTATAGAGATGTTACTTGCAACTTCCTAACTAAAGTTGGCAAAATCATTGCGGACGATTATGCATCAAGCGGAAAACGAGTAAACACCAATTTGCTTACGTCGACTGTAAGTTTTTAGAAAGAAGCTAAAAATATATTTTTAACATTTTGTTTTGTCTAAAACGATAAATTGCAAATCAAAAAATCTATTCGGTGTTTGAAATAACAAAGAAATAGTCTTGCAATAAAAAGCCATTTTGTACAGCAAGTCGACTTGTTAAAACCAAGCTAAAAGATTTTCAAAACAAATTATTGTCGCGAATAATAAATATAAACAATATTTTTATCAAGATAAACAATTTTTTTTTGCAATAATTATTGATTGTAAAAAAAAAGTATGTTACAATATATGTG
>CAVEYD010000004.1:0-50960 GCA_963619835.1 bacterium
ATTTTGCCTCAATTAAACACATATTGACCGCAAACCTCCGCGTTTACCCCTATTTTACCCCCCCCCATCGGTGTTTGTCAAGAGTTTATCTAATAAATAATAAAATAATACAAATATTCATTTCTATATTATTCACTTTTATATTCATAATGTTTTAATTATCTACTTTATATAAAAAAAGATGCACCAATTTGATGCATCTTTTTGTTTTTTTAATGAGTTTATTTCAAAACCATTAGTCCTTGTTAGCCAAGTTCTTGTATTTTTCAACTCTTGCCTTAGCTTCGTTTTCACTGCGTTCAAACAATGTTTCTGCAATTTCAGGCTTTGTCTTTGCAAGAGAAGCGTAACGAGTTTCGCCCTTAATGAATTCTTGATAGTCACCGGTAGGATCTTTGCTGTCAAGCGTAAACGGATTCTTTCCTTGTGCTGCAAGATCGGGGTTGTAGCGGTAGAGTTGCCAGTAACCGCAATCAACTGCACGTTTAATTTCTTCTTGCGATTTACCCATGTTGATACCGTGGTTGATACAAGGAGCATAAGCAATTACAAGAGAAGGTCCGTGGTAAGCTTCAGCTTCGGTAAGAGCTTTAACAAGTTGTGCTTGATTTGCTCCCATACCAACTTGAGCAACGTAAACATAGCCGTAACTCATAGCCATCATGCCAAGATCCTTTTTCTTTGTGCGCTTGCCTGCAGCTGCAAATTTTGCAACGGCACCTGTCGGAGACGATTTACTTGCTTGTCCGCCGGTGTTGGAGTAAACTTCGGTGTCAAGTACAAGAACGTTAACGTCCTCATCGCTTGCAAGAACGTGATCAAGTCCGCCGTAACCGATATCGTATGCCCAGCCGTCACCGCCGAAAATCCAAATGGACTTTTTAACAAGAACATCTTTTTCTTTGATGATTTCGTCTACGATAGCTTTGCAGCAGTCGCATGTTCCGTGTTTTTCAATGTTAGCAAGAAGTTTAGCTGCAGCAGCCTTAGATTTGGGTGTGCTGTCAAATCCTTCAAGCCATTCTTGACAAGCTTCAACGCCTTCCGGATTTTTGCCTTTTTCTTGCCAAATAGCAAGCAATTTTTCAACGTTTTCTTTAAGTTTAGCTCTACGTTGAGTAAGTGCAATGTTGTAACCAAAACCGAATTCGGCATTGTCTTCAAACAAGCTGTTAGCCCAAGCAGGTCCGTGACCTTCTTTGTTAGTGGTGTAGGGGCATGTAGGAGCAGAACCGCCGTAAATTGACGAGCAACCTGTAGCGTTTGCAATCATCATTTCGTCACCGAACAATTGTGTTACAAGTTTAACGTAAGGAGTTTCGCCACATCCTGCGCAAGCACCGGAAAACTCAAACAAAGGTTGTTTGAATTGGCTTCCCTTAACGGTTGCGGGGTTAAGTCCGCTTTCAACTTGAGCAACTGTTTGACTAAACTTGTAGTTAGGTTCTTCAATAGCGGTTTGAGCTTCTGCAGGAACCATTGTAAGAGCTTTTTCTTTTGCGATACAAATGTTAGCACAGCTTCCGCATCCTGTGCAGTCCAAAGGACTAACTTGCATACGGAATTTTGCACCTTTAACACCTATTGCTGCTTTTGTTTCAAATCCTGCGGGAACAGCAGTGTCTTCTGCAACGAGAACAGGACGAATAGCTGCGTGCGGACAAACAAATGCGCATTGGTTACATTGAATACATTTTGCTGCATCCCAAGCAGGAAGGTTAACTGCAATACCACGTTTTTCGTATTGAGTTGTTCCTGTAGGAACGATACCGCTGGGGTTAAATGCCGAAACAGGCAATGTGTTACCTTTTTGTTCAACGATAGGACGAACAAACGATTCAAAGTATTCGCTTTCTGTAGCTTCGGGAAGAGCAGCACCTGTTGTAGCGTTAGCCCAGCTTGCGGGAACGCTAACTTCGTGCAATCCTGCGATAGCTCCGTCAATAGCAGCCCAGTTTGCTTCTACAACTTTTTGACCTTTCTTGCCGTAGGACTTAACAACTGCTTGCTTCATGTATTCTTCGGCTTGTTCGTAAGGAATGATGTTTGCAAGTTTAAAGAATGCAGCTTGCATAACCATGTTTGTAGATTTTGCACTGCCGGCTTTAATAGCAATGTGAAGACCGTCAATGGTGTAGAATTTAAGGTGTTTAGCGGCAATTTGACGTTTCATTGAAGCAGGAAGTTCCTTTTCCAATTCTTCGTCCGACCAGCTGCAGTTAAGAAGGAATGTTCCGCCGTCTTTAGCGTCAGCCAAAATATCGTAACGAGTTACATAACTTTGGTTGTGGCAAGCGATAAATTCTGCTTGATCGATAAGGTAGCTTGATTTAATCGGATTTTTACCAAAACGCAAGTGCGAAATTGTAAGACCGCCGGACTTTTTGCTGTCGTACTCAAAGTATCCTTGAGCGTAAAGATCGGTGTGGTCGCCGATGATTTTAATGCTGTTTTTGTTTGCACCTACTGTTCCGTCGCTTCCAAGTCCGTAGAACTTACAACGAGTTGTTCCTGCAGGAGCAACGTCAATCATTTCGTCTACAGGTAAGCTTGTAGCAGTTACGTCATCGTTAATACCAATGGTGAAGTGATTTTTCTTTGCACCGTCAAGATTTTTGTAAATAGCCAAAATCATGCTCGGAGTAAATTCTTTACTACCAAGACCGTAACGTCCGCCAACAACAGCGTCCATGTGACGTCCTTGTTCTGCAAGAGCTGCAACAACATCCAAGTACAAAGGTTCACCAAGAGATCCGGGTTCCTTCGTTCTGTCAAGAACAGCAACTTTCTTAACAGTTTGCGGAATAGCATCCACAAAGTGTTTTGCCGAGAAAGGTCTGTAAAGGTGAACTTTCAACACGCCCACTTTTTCGCCTTTAGCGGTAAGGTAAGCAACGGTTTCTTCAACAGCTTCTGCGCCGCTTCCCATGATAACAATAACTTTATCTGCATCGGGTGCGCCGACATAGTCAAACAACTTGTAATGTCTGCCTGTAAGTTCGCCCACTTTCTCCATATATTTTTCAACAATGGCAGGTGTAGCAAGATAATATTTGTTTGCTGCTTCTCTGTTTTGGAAGTAGATATCTGCGTTTTGTGCAGTACCTTGAAGTTGAGGATGTTCCGGGTTAAGAGCACGTGCGCGGAATTCGTCAACATACTTCATATCCAAAAGTTTTGCCATGTCTTCGTAATCGATGACATCAATTTTGCTTACTTCGTGGCTTGTACGGAAACCGTCAAAGAAGTGAAGGAACGGAACTCTTGCTTCCAAAGTGGAAAGGTGAGCAACAAGTGCCAAGTCCATTGCTTCTTGAACGCTGTTAGAAGCTAACATAGCAAAACCGGTTTGACGGCATGCCATAACGTCTTGGTGATCACCAAAGATGTTCAAAGCATGTGCAGCCAAAGCTCTTGCTGATACATGGAATACGCAAGGAAGCAATTCACCGCTGATTTTGTACATATTAGGAATCATAAGCAACAAGCCTTGACTTGCCGTAAATGTGCTTGTCAATGCACCTGCTACAAGACTTCCGTGTACAGCGCCTGCGGCACCTGCTTCGGATTGCATTTCTGCGATACGGATAGTTTGACCAAACAAGTTTGTTCTGCCTTGAGCAGACCACTCGTCGGCAACTTCCGCCATGGGAGAAGACGGAGTAATCGGGTAAATAGCAGCAACGTCGCTAAACGCATAGGCAACGTGAGAGGCCGCGGTATTACCGTCAATAGTTTTCTTTGCCATTATTGTTTTTCCTCCAAAAATAATTGTAAACTGTTTTTAAGTCGAAAAGCCTAAAGCTTTGCGACCATACACATCAATTATAAAACTATCAAAGCAATAAGTCAAGAAAGAAAACTTAAAATCGACATTTATTTTTAATCGTTTTGCTTGTGTCGATAATTATTGACTTTCTTTTCGAAAAGTATCATAATAAGCTTGAAAGAATAAAAGACAAAAAATTTCAAAATAAAGGAATACAACATGGTTTACAGATTAAAACCCGCGCTTAAAGACTACATTTGGGGCGGAACAAACTTAAAAACAGAATGGGGCAAGCAAACCGATTTGGACAAGGTTGCGGAAAGTTGGGAGTTATCTTTTCATCCGGACGGAACGGGCATTGTTGTCGGCGGCAAAGATGACGGAAAAAAGATATCGGAAGTTGTAACTAAAGCCGATTGGGGCGAAAATTGTCAAGATTTTCCGTTTTTTCCCGTACTAAACAAAATCATTGATGCAAAAAACAATTTGTCTGTTCAAGTCCATCCGGACGACGACTATGCTTTGAAAAACGAAGGTCAATTCGGTAAAACGGAAATGTGGCACATTTTGTCGGCGGAAGACGGAGCTGTGCTTTATTTGGGACTTAATCGCACAATGAATGCCGATGAGTTTTCTCAAGCAATAAGTGACAATTCTATCATCAATTGTCTAAATGCCGTTCCTGTCCATGCAGGTGAAACCTACTTTATTCCAAGCGGAACACTTCATGCAATAGGTGCCGGCATAACACTTTTCGAAGTCCAACAAAACAGTTCGCTTACCTATCGTGTGTATGATTATGGTAGGCTTGGTGCCGACGGAAAACCTCGTGCGCTTCACGTGGAAAAGGCAAAAAAGGTTGCCAATTTATCAAAGTACATTGTTCCCAATCCCAAGAGAGATTGTTTGCTTGGAAGTTGCAAGTATTTTTCCGCCTATCGCTATTGTGGTGCAAATTGTTTTCAAAACGATAGTAGTTTTGTGTCAATAACAGTGGTGCAAGGCTCAATTGACGTAAACGGACAGCTTTACAAAAAGGGAGAAACACTTTTTGCCACTGCCGGACAAAATTTGTCAATTTGTGGCGATGGAGAATATATTCTTACTCAAGTGGAAAAACAGTAAGCAAAAAATACAAGCAAAAGGTAATAAAACAAAAAGAGACAAAAAGTAAAAAAATATTCAACAATCAAATTAAAGGAGAAAGCAATTATGCGTAAATCATTTGGCTCAAAAACATGGCTTTATCCAATGCCTGTGCTAATTGTTGGCACTTACGACAAGGACGGCAATCCCAACGCAATGAATGCCGCATGGGGCGGAATTTACGACACAAACAAAGTTATGCTGTGTTTGTCCGACGATCACAAAACAACAAAAAATTTAATTGAAAGCGGTGCTTTTACCATAAACATTGCCAACACGGCAAATCTTGTAGCATGTGACTATGTCGGCATTGCTTCCGGCAATAATGTTCAAGATAAGTTCGTTAAGGCAGGTTTTACGGCAACGCACGGCAAGTACGTAAATGCGCCAATCATCGATCAATTGCCAATGTGCCTTGAATGTAAGTTGGAAAAAATCAACGAGGACGGCATTGTTGTCGGTAACATTGTAGACATTTCTGCCGACGAAAGTGTTTTAGGCGAAGATGGACTAATTGATGTAGCCAAGCTTCATGCAATCACTTACGACAGTGTCCATCACTACTATGTGGAACTCGGTCAAAAAGTCGGAAACGCATTTAGCGACGGCAAAAAACTTAAATAGATTAAAATTTGAATCAATTTTGTCGGCACAAACATAATGATATGCATTACCAAAATCACTAAATCAAGCGTACGTATTCGTTTTTTTGCGCCTTTGGTGTGAAAGTCTAAAGCGATATTTGTTTTGCAAATTATTTTAACAATATGTTGTTGCCGGTGTCTAACGTACACAAAATTTTTATTTTTCAACTAAATTATTTCAAAAAAAAGAGTCTCAAAGCATTTAACCTTTGGGGCTTTTTTAATTTCCGTAGTAGATGAAAACTGTGTAAAAAAACGACGTCTCGATTTTATTCGAAACGCCGCTTTTTGTATTCATTGATTACTCTTTCACTTGAATGAGAAGAGAATATGATTTTTTTCAAAAATCACGTATCAACAATAGTGTTGAAAAAATCCTATATCGAAAATTCTTCAGTTTGGAAGTTTTATAACGTAATTGGTGCTATCTGTTATTGTCATTTCAGCATCAGCATGGCCATCCCAAGTGTTGCCGGAAATGTTTATTGTGTAGTTTTTGCTATTGGCTTTCAGTACTTCGTTGTCGCCGTCCTTGGCATTAGTGACAATGTTGTTTTTAATAGTCAGTATTACACTGGCATTTGCTGCTGCTTTAGTGAAACGTAGAGCGCGGTCGTGTGTACCATTGATATTGTTGCCTTCAATTGTTACGTTGCCTTGCATCTCGCCGAGTTGAATAGCATTGAATCCTGCATTTTCAAATGTGCAGTTCTCGATTATTACGCCGTTATTATTTGAAATGTAAACAGCGGATCTTTTATTGGCGTCATCATAAGCGGTATTTTTAAATTTACAATTGACAATAGTTAGATTTGTTGTCAGACCAGTGGTCTGTGCACTTCCAAATCTTCCGCCAGTAAATGAGCAATTTTTAACTGTAACATCTTTATTAATACAATCAAGTGTCAATCCGTAGTCAGCGCCAATAAAATTGATGTTTTCGAAAGTCCAACCTTCAACAGCTGCACATTCCACACCAAACCACAAACCAATAGATGTGCCTTCTTCACCAACCAATTTGATATTTTTGACATTACCATTCGTGAAACAGTGGAGCATCTTAAGCATGCCAAAATTACCGGCAGTCATATTAATAGTCTCACCATCTGTTGCGCTATTCAATGCTGCAAGAAATTCCGCTTGATTGGTTACTTTTGAATATTTTGCATTTTCATCATACGTATTGCCGTTGCTGTCGTATTCAACAGTGTCTTGAGTAGCCAAAACTGTGATAGCAACTCCGTCGATTGAAAGACCTTGATATTCGTTGCCGGCATCTTCCTTCATGTGTCCCTTAATGGTCAAAGCTTCAGATTTCTCGCCTGCTGCAAGGTGTCCTTCTGTTGCAATGTCAAGTCCGCCAACTGTCCATTCAATAACTTCGTTGAGTCCTTCGTCGCCTTCAATTCCGGAAATAACAATTTTGTACTTAAGCGAAAGATTGCCGCTGTTTTTGATGTACACAGCAGGAAGTTCGTAAGTGCAACCGGGTTCCCAAAGAACTTCTTCGTCTTCGTGGCCTGCGGCTTTCTTAAACTTCAACGTCTTGCCTTCAAGATCGTTTCCGTCAGCATCCACAAGCTGTACGTTAAGTGTGCCGGCTTGAATTTTGTTAACAGATACTTTTGTAGTGTCCGTAAACAAAGCAAATGTTCCACCGCAAATCATGCTTACACAAAGTACAATGGCAAGCACCGACGAAAAAATGATGTTTCTCTTTGTCGATTTGTTCATATTTTTCTCCTTTAAAAAATATTTTTCGTTTTTTGCAATCATGACTTAACAAGATTGCAAAATTGTTTGGACAAACTGTATGTCTAAGCATATTTTGAAATTTTTGTCCAAACTTTCGAGTTACATCCAAATGCAAACACTGCAACAATCTTGTCTTAATTTGCTTAAAAACTTTGATAAAAAAACAGATCAAGGCGTTGTCTACCCTGATCTGTTAGATGGTAATGTCTCTACCCCCCCCCCAGAAAAATTTCGAGAGAAGGCAAGGTTTTAAGTTTTAAGTCAAAATTATGTAAATTTGCACTTATTGGTAGCATTGTAACACATTTGTTTTTGTTTTTCAATACTTTTTTATTTTTTAGTAAAATTTTTTTCACGATGTTTTTCTATTTGCGATTTTTTTGTTTGCATCTAATAAAAAATGTTTGTTTTGTGCCTGTGTTTTGGCAAATTGTAGCAAAAAAACAATGTAAAATGCACGTTTGACATATTGAAATGTGTTTATAAAGTGTTGTATAATTATATTATGAGAAAAATACTTAAAATGTTTACAATCTTTATATTAGTGTTCGTGTTACTGTTTGCAACAACGATTTTTGCTTGTTGCGTAAGCAACGACCAGTCTTCCCAACAAAAGCCTACGGAACAGAAACCGACGGAACAGCCTTCCGAAGAAAAACTCACTTCTGTTGTTAAGTTTGCCGATATCCCGCAAGGAGTGGATCGTTACAACGAGGCAGTTGTGAAAGTCGGTCAAACGGAATTGCCGATGTACAATGTAAAAGTCAACAACACTCATTCGTGGCAGGCAAACGATGGCTCTTCAAGAGATAATTGTGGTGTCGGTTATTTTTCGCTTGTCGGCAAAGTCGTTGTCACTATTAATCGCGCGGAAATGACAAGTTGTGTTGTTCGTCCGCTATCTTCGGCAGTTGACGTTTCATGCGAAAATGGTGTTGCAACTTTTACACTTACTTCGTCCGGCAACTACTCTGTTGAGCCAAACGGCGATCCTACCAAAGCTTTGTTTTTGTTTGTAAGCGATGGTAATGCGGAAGAGACTGCCCCGCAAACGGCAAACGTTATACGTTTTACCAAGGGACTGCACACAGCTCAAAACAATTCTTTAATAAATTCATCTAACGTTGTAGACTTGTCAAGTAACACCACCGTGATACTTGACGAAGGCGCAGTGGTACGAGCAAAGTTTAATGCTTACCAAAAAGACAACATTACTATTTGTGGGCGTGGTGTAATTGATGGTTCGGCATTTGTTCGCAACGTTTCTAGCGGACAAGTTACCGTACCGTTAGATTTTAACTATTGCAACAACATTACTTTCAAAGACTTTTCCGTGCTTGATCCTGCCGGCTGGTGCGTAAACTGGTATTTTTGCACAAACAGTAAAATAGACAATATCAAAATCATTTCCTCTCGAGCAAACGGCGACGGAATTTCATTGCAATCTTGTTCTTACATAAATGTTTCAAGTTGTTTTGTTCGCACGTGGGACGACAGTTTGGTTGTAAAAAACTATCCCCATTGGAGCAATCGCAGTAATCAGGGTGCAACAAACAACATAACTTTTGAAAACATAACGTTGTGGACGGACCTTGCACAAAGTATGGAAATAGGTTACGAAACAGTCGGCAAAAAGTTGTGTGACGTAACTTTCCGCAACATTACAGTGTTGCACAATTTCCACAAACCTGTTATAAGCATACACAACAGCAACAATGCCGATGTTAAAAATGTATTGTACGACGGAATTACCGTTGAAGATGCAAGTATGGGATGTGGCGATGCCGGCGGAAACAATCAGCTTATCGAAATTGCCACCGAGTACAGTTCCACATGGTCAAACGTTCAAGCCACAACCGAGCTAGGGAGCATAGACGGAGTTACAATAAGAAACGTCACTGTGCTTGGCGGAAATGCCGTTATTCCGATAAGAGTTGTCGGATCTGTCGACCCACGTAGCGGTTACGGAAGTACTGAGCACACTACAACAAACGTAACTTTAGAAAACATTTGGCTAAGCGGACGCAAAATACTCAAAAATTATGCTTATTTTACAACAAATCCGTATGCCCAATCAACAATAAAGGAAGGAGAATCGGCTTTTGTCGTTCCGTTTGTGCGTTCGCAAAGTGCCGAAACGGTTGCAAAGTATGGTGACAAGCTACAAGTAACTGTGCTGTAAAATCAATTTTCGCAAAAACATAAACACAAAAAAGACAATTTGTTTTTTTCTTGCTATGTGAATTTGCAAAAAACAATCAAAATAGCAGTTTTGCAACCCATTTTGCAGACTTACTGTCTTTTTTTTGCCGACAAAAATTTGTATAATTAAGTTAAAATACGGCAAGAAAGCTTGTGCACAAAGACCAAAGTGTTTTTGTAAACATAGTCAATTGTCTATTGATGGTAAAAAACAACACAAAATAATATCGAAAATAACACAAAACATTGTAGGGTAAATTTTATGAAGAAAAAATGTATCTATGTTTTAATTTTAATTTTGATTTTTACACTTAGTTTGTTAGTGGCATGTAATGAGCCCGAAACGAAACACGAGTGCAAGGACATTTGTGAAATTTGTGGCAATTGCACGTCCGATTGCACCGATCCGGCATGTGCAAACAAATGCCTCGGACACAACATTCGCGAAGTGACGGAGACAAAAGTAGTGTTGTACGATGGTCCGCAAGTGCTTCAAAGTTCATCTGTGATGAATGTAAAAGTGGAAGGAAAGCCGCTGTTTGTATACGACACTCGCGTAAACCATTTGCGTAGTTTTACTTACACACCAAGCCAAGACATGAACCAAGTCGTTATTTTCGACTTTGAAGGACAAGTTAACGTTGAAGTGGAAATTGTCGGAGCAACACAACTTTTCAATGTAAAAGTTCGTCCCCTTGCAAACGATGTTAAGGTAAACGTAAGTGGTAACAAAGTTTCGTTTGTACTTAGTGAATACGGCAATTTTGTAATGGAATATGCCACAACACAGGACGGCAATGCTTCTGACAATGTTTTACACATTTTTGCTAATCCTATTGAGGCTGATCCCATCGATCCCGAAAATCTACCCGAAAACACAATTTACATTGGGCCGGGAGTTTGGATGGCAAGTGCAATACCTGTAAGCAAAGACGACACGACTGTGTATCTTGCCGGCGGAGCTGTAGTTTATGGTCAAATCCGTACTGCCGAAGTAAAAAATCTTACAATTTGTGGCAGAGGTATTTTGTTAGGACAAATGTTTGACCGAACAAAAGCAAGCGAATATACCTTGCCGATTGAATTGCAACATTGTGAAAATGTTACAATTAAGGACATTGCAATTCTTGATCCGGCAGGCTGGGCAGTAACATTGTATTGTTGCCAAAACGTAACTATCGACAATCTCAAAATAGTAACGGCTCGTGCAAACGGAGACGGTATCAGTGTACAATCTTGTTCAAACGTCAACGTCAAAGGCGGTTTTGTACGCACATGGGACGACAGTCTTGTCGTTAAAAACGTAGACAACGAAAATACCTCAAACATCACATTTGACGGCGTAAGTGTGTGGACAGACCTTGCTCAAAGCATGGAAGTCGGCTACGAAACTTACGGCCCCAAGATGAACGATATTACTTTCCGCAACATTACGGTTTTGCACAACTTCCACAAAGCGGCAATCAGTATTCACAATGCCGACAATGCTGTAATTGATGGGGTAACTTACGAAAATATCACTATCGAAGACGCACAAATGCTTGGTGACAATCAACTTGACGGCGAAAACGATTTTCTTATCGACTTTACCATTGCTTTCAACACAGAGTGGACAAAGTCGGGCGCTCAACGTGGCAGTATCAAAAATGTAACGGTTAAAAACGTAAAAGTTATTGAAATGGCAAGCACCATAAAATGTCGTATGTTTGGCGAAAGCAACACTTCGACAATAGACGGAGTTACAATATCCGACGTGGAAATCGGCGGACAAAAGGTGGCCGATCTGGATGGCCTCAAACTTGTTCCGGGTGCTTACACAAACAACATTAACTACAATTCCGAAAAGTCCGTTTCGGGAGCTCGTTATATTCCTTCGTACTCGTATAACGATCAAGGCAAGCAACCTTCCGTTACCGTAAAAGCCAACATAGAGCAACACGGACTTGTCGTACCGGATTTTGCTCTTTTAGATAACGAACCTACTTATGCAGGCACCAAGATTGACACTTCTTCTATCACCTTCACCGCAACGATGGGCAAAGGCGACACGGCAAAGGCAGAGTGGAATATCAAAAATGCGGTTGAAACGGAAAATTACGAATCTACAAACTTGATTGACGGACAACGTTCTACCGAATGGATGTTTGATGCTTGGACAGGTGAGGAAAACGAATTTGTTGCTTTAAGCTTTGTGTTTGGCAAGCAAGTGCAAGTCGGCAATATCCGCATACTCGGTTCAAAAATGTCCGATGTTATGCGTTATTACAGTGTGTCGGTATTTGCCAAAGCAGATAAAGATGCAAGTTGGAAACGTATACAATCGCAAAGCGACATTGCTTTAAGCCCGTTAAACAGCAATTATAGTGATGTACTTATTCGTCTTTCTACAGATGGCTACTACGGATTGCAACTTCGTTTCTTCCAAAACGACGATCTTACCCATCCCAAACAAATCGTTGTAGGAGAAGTTGAATTTTATCCGCCTAGTCTTACCACAAACAAACCATGCGTTATCGTTGCCGAACACGAAGACGTTTACAATATCGAAAACATGAACGACGGCAACCCGCTTACTTATTTTGAATCTAAAAAAGGCGTGTTCCCTGCGGAATTTGCAATAGATATGGGTTCCGATCAACGCGTCAAATACATCAACATTCACTTGCCCCCATTGCTTTTATGGGAAAATCGCACTCAAGAAATAGAAATTCAAGGCAGTATGAACAACATATCTTACACTTCAGTTGTTGCAAAAGCAACTTACCTGTTCGACGCGGAACAGGGCAACATGATTGCTATCGTGTTGGATGAAGCGGTTGAAATGCGTTACATTAAATTGGTTTTCACCTCAAACAGTACAGGTTACGGAGCACAAATTTCTGAGCTGTATGTTTATGGGGAGTAAAATAAAAAAAGGAGAAAGAGAAATGACAAAAAGAACATTGAAAGTATCTTATGTGTTGCTGTCGTTGTTGCTTGTAGTCAGCTTGCTTGCTTCGTTGCTTGTCACATTGGCATTTGCCGAGGATGAAGCAACGGCACAAACAAGAGTATATGACTCGGCAGCAGACAGAATGCTTGACAACGCAAATTCAAGCGGAGCACGTGCTGCATATCGAAGCATAAGCTGGGAAGCCGGCAAATGCGACGATATCGAGGATCCCATCATAAAAATGGCAAGCCCCAAAATTTCCGCAGGTTTCGATACGTTGCTAATTAGATTGCGTAGTCCGGATGCAAGCATCAAACTTGCCGACTTAAAATTTATCGTACGTGTAAGCGATAATTTGCAACTTGATCCTATCGCTCTTAATGACGACATAATTACCGGTGGCTTATCACTTTCAAGTGGCACAGAAATTGGTGCAGATTGGGTAGATCTTAAAATAGACTTTACTCAAACCGAAATCAAGGTAAGCGGTAAGGCAATTAGCACGACAACCCCCGATGCAATGGTTGGTTTCCATCTTATTTCTGATGCGACCAAGGGCGGAAAGCTCGATATCGAAAAAGTATCTGTTTACAGCAGTGCAGTTGAAACGGTTGTTATCAACTTTGACAATGTAAACGAAACTTGGTGGTGCAATGGTGATGCCGGCACATTTGCTGACATGCCTCGTTGCTATGAAATCAAAGAAGCTAAAGAAATAAAGAGTGAAGATGCAACTGCAAACAATGTTGATGAAAAATACGATGCAATCGTACTTGGTATTGCAGGTAGTGGTACAGTTACTGTTGCTCCCATAGGTGAAGACGGAACAGTTGGAACAGCTAAAGCCTGGTCGGAATTGAAAGACCTTGCAGGAGTTTCTGTAGCAGCTCTTGACGGAACTTTCCGCAATGCGGTAATTTCGTTGGAATCTCTCGGACAAAAGAAAATTCAAGGTGTAAAAATTGCCGTAACAGACGGAACAGTGCTTGTTTCAACAGCATTTTTCAGCAATGTTGTAACCGAAGTTCCCGACAAATATTTCCCGATTTTGGATGCAAGTTCCATTAAGTACCTATCACAATTTAACTTTGAATATCTCACTGCAGGCAGTGACTACGACAAAGCTGTTACAGATTGCGCCGGTTTCAATCTTGACTATATCCTTAGTTATTCAGCCAAAAACAACGTTATTACCGACGGACATCTTGTGCTTGATGCTCAAGGCGAAGCTTACACAAGCATTAAAATCCGTAGTAAAGTTGCAAGCGAAGGACGTAAATATCTTGTAGTAAAGTATGTGCTTCAAGACGGTGCAACTCTCAATGATTTCCGCTTTAGCGTAATCAGTACGGAAAATGACACAGCAAGCGCAATTGTTTATGCAAATCAAATGGTTGCAGGCAAGTTGCTTCCTTCTTTGTCCGATGCTAATCCTTATTCCGACGGTGCATACAAATATCTTATCGTAGACCTTGAAAAATCGTTTGGCGAAACAAAAATCAGCGGTGTTGATTTGTATATCAGCGGAGCGGGCAAAGTTCTTGTAGATGAAATATTCTATGCAGATGCATGCAGCCCCAAAATGGATGCCGAAAGCAAAACTGTGTTTGACGATTATGAAAAACCTCTCGCTGAATCCGGATACTGGTGGACGGATATCAGTTCTGCAGATGCAGTTAGTGTTGAAGAAGGCGCTTTAAAGATAAACGTTGCAGCATCCACATCGGTGTGTGTAGGCGGAGCAAAGCCCACAAACAACAAAGATGCTAACCACAAGTATATGGTAATACGCATGAAGGCCGACAATTTAGACATGTCTACTTTCCGTATTGCATGGCTCGACGATACTACTTCGTACGCAAACGCTAATGGTTTTGTAACCGCTGACGGCAAAGAATTTGTTCTTTCAAACGAATGGCAAGATTTTGTTATCGACCTTGACGCAAGCGGAATCAGCCGCAGCATCGAAGGTTACAGATTGTGGCTTGGCGGATGGAATGCAGAAGCCGGCACATTGTACATTGACGAAGTTTACTTCTGTGATGCAGTTGTAAAATCACAAAAAGCTTACAGCGCTTCTGTTGAAATGAAGGCAAACGATAATGGTTACAACTATGTGTGCGGCGGTGACTACGCAGATGCCGACAATGCAAGATACATGGAGATTTCTCTCTCCGCACTCAACACCTTCAATTTTGACGGACTTCGTTTTGAAATTAAAACCGGTGAAACTTCAACGTTCTTGTGGGTAAGTAATGGTATCAAACTTGCAGACGGCACAGCAATGAAGCTTGCCGATCCCGTAGTTCTTGAAGAAGGTAAAGATGCTGAAGAGCTTACACAAAAATTTGTTATCGATCTCTCTGCAATAGGAATCGACGGAACAGAAATCACACAATTCCATGCACACATGAACAAAGTAAACGTAGATAGTGCCGTTAAAATCGGTGTTCGCTACTTTGACTATGTTCCGGCACTTCGTTCGGTTGTTCTTCCTACCAATGACGATACAAAACCCGTTCTTACAGCGAGTGTTTCGGTAGATAACGTTGTTACAGGTAACGAAGTAAGTATTTCTGCTACTGCAACAGACAACTATCCCGAAGACATTAGCATTAAATATATCGTAACTGTCGGTGACAAACCCGTTGAAGTTATAGGCAAGAGATTTGTTGCAAATCAAGCCGGCACCTACTCCGTTAAAGTTGTAGCTACCGACAAAGCCGGCAACTCTACCGAAAAAGTATTTACGGTGGTAGCAACGGCTCCCATTCACGAATGTGAACACAAGTGCGATCAATGCGGAAAATGCACAGACGATTGTACAGACCCTGTATGTGCCGACAAGTGCCAAGGACACAAAAAAGGTTGCGCAGGCGTTGTAACCGTAAGTAGTATTGCATTGTTTACTCTTATCGCAGGTGCAGTTGTTGTTTGCACAAAACGCAAGAAGTAATTCTTAGTGTTAGTAGTAAATTAAGAAAGACAAAGCAAGACTGTGGTAAATATTTTGCCACAGTCTTGTTTTTTGCCATTAAAAACAGATTTTTAAAATTGGGAATACTCTTGAATTAACAATTGAAATATGATATAAATATGTTGTAAAAACATTTGTTGCTATCAAAAACTCGTAGTGGCAACCATCCCCCACGAGTGAGGATTGACTCTAATGTTAAATTTGCAATTATATATTTGCCTTGATTAAATTATTGTAAAAAAACATTTTGTAGGTGAAAAATATGTACAAAATTCTTGTTGTAGACGATGAATATTTGGTTCGCACCGGCATTACCGAAACCATCGATTGGACTTCGCACGGCATAAAGGTTGTCGGTACGGCAGTAAACGGCGAGGATGCTTTGGAAAAAATACAACAGCTTAAACCCGATATTATTCTAAGCGATATAAAAATGCCCGTAATGGATGGAATGCAATTGGTTGAAGCTTTGTACAACAAAGGGTATGATGGTATTATTGTGATGCTTTCCGGCTATAACGATTTTGAATATGCAAAATCTACTCTTGAAAAGGGAGTATTCAAGTACTTGCTAAAGCCAATAGACAACGACGAATTGCTTTCTGCGGTGTTGCAAGCTGCAGAAAAGCTTGCTAAACGCCGCAAAATGGAATCTATCATGTCCGATGTGAGTGTTGGTATTTCCGTAATTAAAAACAGCCTTACGGACAGTGTGTTTCACGGCACGTATGACAGAAACACAATTCATGACAAACTTAGTTTGTACGATTTGCCTTACATAAATAGGGGTGTTGTGCTATATTGCAAAGCAGATGTTTCTGCCGATGGCGACGAGAAAGTGCGACAAGCACTCGACTGCGTGGAAAAGGAAATTGAAAACATACTTGCCGAGTATCAAACCATAAGTTCACACAGTGACAAGCGTGTTGCTTTTGCTACTTCACTTACAGATGCCGATGCACTTGAAAAAAGTCTTGTTGATATGTTCTGTCGCTATGAAAAACAACACAAAGTGCTTATGTCGGTCGGTATAAGCGAAATTTTCGACAATTTTGACAAAATCCCGGCTGCGTTCTCGGTGGCAAAGTTTATTGCCGGTAATCGTGCTTATGCGATAAACGGAGTTAAGGTTGCTCGTCCGGGCGACGAACAAAACAGGGCATATCGTCGCTATATAGCCGACGCGTTAAAATATATTAGCGAACATTATGGCGATCCGGAACTAAAAATAAAAAATGTTGCGGATAGTCTTTACATATCCGAAAGTCATCTTATGCATTTATTCAAGCAAGAACTAAAAAAGACGTTTAACACATGCTTGACGGAATATCGCATAATGATTGCAAAAAAACTGCTTGCCGAAGAAAAATACAAGGTATTTGAAGTCGGCGAAATGGTGGGATACATTGACATGAAGTATTTTGGTCAAGTGTTCCGCAAACTTGTCGGTACAACCCCGGGAGACTACGTAAAACAGCGCAATGAAAAAAAATCTTAACAAAAAATTTACAATTTTATTTCTGTCTGTTTTGTTTGTTGTATTTGTTGTGTTGTTGGTAACAGTTGCTATTACGGCAAATGCTTCTACACGACATTACATTGATGCCGATATCTCGCAAAGCTTGGAATCGGTAAATACAGCCCTTACTGACACGTTAAACGAAACAAACTATTGTTATACTCGTATTTTGCAAAGCACACAGCTTGAGACCATTGCTGCCGGCGGAGATCAATCCACATTGCAAGCGGAGTTTGAAAGCATGCTTGCCGATTGTTACACCCCAAGCGACTATATCAATGTGGTGATGAAAATAAACGAGGATGTGTTTAGTTTATCGCAAGACTACGACTTGCCATCAAAAAGTTTTATAAAAAAGATCGTTGATGGCAAGGGAACGCTTCAATGTGACATATCTGCAGCGGAAAATTTCGTTCGCATTGGCAGAAGACTACAAAATTCTCGTCTTGGAATAGATGGCTACATAGTTTTTTATCTTTCCGTTGACACTTTTAACGAAAATTGTAGTGTGTTGGACACAAATCTCGGCATGATAATTGTTGTTGATAATTCTAACACTGTTATGGCAAGCTCGAACGGACAAAATTTTGGCAAAACGTTTGTCGATTTCAATCCTATTGGTTTTGCTTCCGACAAGACAGAAAACACTTCATTTGAAGGGCAAAAAATGTTTGTCCGTACCGAAAAAATTGACAACCAGTACAATTTAGATTGGTACATTACTTGCATGTTGTACAGCAAAGTAGTGCAACGTGACTTTGTTACACTTATGTGGATTCTTACAGGCATTGCCGTTATAATCTTTGCCGTGGCACTGTTAGTTGCATTGCGAGTATCAAAGGCGGTTGTCGCTCCTATCAACAAATTATCCGCAAAAATTTCGTCAGTAGATTTTCAACGGCGTAAGGGTCTTGTTGATATAGGTTCACCAGGAGACGAATTGTACGAGTTGGAACGCAACTATGCCGAAATGATTGACCGTCTGTTTTTGCTAATGGACGAAAACAAACAAAATATGGAAACACAACGCAAGTTGGAAATTGATGCATTACAAATGCAGATAAATCCACATTTTTTGTACAACACGTTGGATGCCATCGCATGGATGGCAAAGATAAAAAAACAACCCGAAATAGAAAAATTGGTAATAAATCTCGCCAGATTTTTCCGTTTAAGTTTACACAAGGGAGCAAAGTACATAACAATTTCCGAAGAAACAGAAATTGTGGAGCATTTTTTGGAAATTGAAAAGATTCGTTTTCCGGATACAATAAAATATATTTGCAACATTCCGGAAGGTGTAGGGGAATACAAGACTTTAAAGTTAATTTTACAACCAATAGTGGAAAACTGTGTAAAGCATGGTTTTGTCGGCAAACAAGGAATAGGAACAATTACCGTTTCGGTTGCAACAGAAGGAGACGACATTGTATTTTCCGTCACGGATGACGGATGCGGTTTTGAAGTATCCAAAGATTTTTGGGAAAAAAAGCCGGATAAACCAAACGGATACGGACTTACCAATGTCAATGAGCGCATTCGTTTGGAGTATGGCGAAGGTTACGGCCTTACCATAAATTCCGCTCCGGGCAAGGGAACAACGGTTTACGCAAGAATAAAAAAGAGCTTGTAGTTTTTCAAAATGCTGAGATTTTTTGAGTAAACAACGTATTGTGTAAAAAAGTGGTTATGTTTGAAAAATTGCGAAAAAAAATAAATATTGGCATAGTTGTCGTGGCAGTGCTTTTTGCATTGCTTTCAGGTTGCGTATCTTACTTTATAATTTTGCGCAACGCTTTTGTCATGCAAGCAGCTCGAGTAAAACAAAATGTAGAAAACGGAGCCAAAGGATGCAAATCATACGTTGAAACGGTACAGAGCTTTGTCAATGGTGTGGCTGCCAAAAAGATTGTTGCTGAAAAAATCTCAGGCGGAGTGTATGATACTGAAATTAAACAGTTACTAAACGATTTTTACAACTATGGAGTGGCTGTAGGTGGAGTAACGTTGTACGGCAACAACAATTATGTAACCTATTCTGCCGGAATGGGAGTTGTGCCGACTTTTGAACAGTTGCTCACAAACGATGAAATTAAAGATTTTTGGGCAGGAATAGAAAGTTCGTTTGTGTCTTTGCGTAATGATGTTGTTGCCGGTGTGTACGGAAATACAACTTACAATAGCAAGTGGGGAATTGTTTCTTGTTTGTGCAAAGTCTATGACAGCAGTCACGTTGCTGTAGGATTACTTGTTGCAGACATCTTGCCCACAGTCTTGTACGATGCCAAGCTTTCTTACGATGGATTTGATTTGCCTTGTCAAACTTTTCTTTTTCGAGAAGGTTTCGCTTATGGAGGGAAGGACGAATTTGCAGCCTATTCTAACACAAGCAATGTTTCTTCTGACGGCAAGTACTTTGTTGTTTCTACAAATTTTTTGGACGAATCAAAAATTGTTATGCTTGCACCGTTATCGTCTTATGCAATGTATTGTTTTAGTGTCGCTTTTGTAATGCTTGCGGTTGTCGGAGTTGTTGTAATTTTCGTGGTGGCGTTTGCAAGGTACGTATCCCGATGCGTATCCGAACCGCTTTGCCAATTGCTAACTCAAATGGGAATAGACGAGTACAAGTTGTCGCAACTAAAATAAGCACATTTTGTCTTTTGACGGAGAACTTGACTGTTTCCACAAATCACTTTGTAAACGGCCGTTTTTTTTGCGCAGTATTGTCCACCATTTTGCAGTTTATCTCCGTTGATAATTTTCGTTTTTTCTACTATAATTTATACTGTAATAAAACAATTTGAAAACACGCTGATAGGTGTAAGCCGTTCGACGTGACAGAGGTGCTAAATGAAAAAAACAGTTAGTCTGTTGATTGCTTTGGTTTTATGTCTTACTTTACTAGTCGCATGTAACAGTGATGACAGCGGTAAGGTAAAAGTATATGTTGGATTTTGGCCGGAAGCATCACAAACTTCGGATGTTGCCATGTACAATGAATGGAAAGCTCAATTTGAAGCAGACAATCCGGAATTTGAAATTGTAGCCGCTCCGTACACTTACGATCCGGAAACGGTTGCTGCAAAAGGCAGTGCACGTAATCTTCCTACAATTTTCCAAACATATTTTACCGAGCCGGAAATGCTCATAAGCGAAGAGTATATTCGTCCGATTACGGAACAACTTAATGCTCTTGGTTGGACGGACAAAATGGACGACAGCATGTTAGCACAGCTGTCCAAGGATGGAGAAGTTTACGGTGTTCCTCGTGACGGTTACGGCATGGGTTTGTTTATTAACCTTGCTTTGATGTATGATATGGGTGAAATCTCTAAAAATGCCGACGGTACTTACAAACTGTATGACGATAGTGGTAACCCTCTATATCCTACAACTCTCGAACAAGTTAAACAATTGTGCTACAAGGTACAGGAAAGTTACGACGATGTGTACGGAATTCTGATACTTTCCGCCAACAAACAAGGCGGTTGGCAGTTGTGTAACCTTGCATGGAACTTTGGAGCCGGCGACTTGCAAATAAAGGATTCTGACGGCAAATGGACAAGTAATCTTACCGACCAAGGAATGGTAAAAGCACTAAAATGGGTGCAAGAATTGTCCACCGAAGGCTTGTGTTTTCCCGGAGCTTCTCTCAACTACAACGATTGGCCGGCAAAGGTCGGCAGCGGACAAGTTATGATGGCTTTTGTTGGTAACGATGCTTTAGGTAGTCCCATCACAAGCTACAACTTCAACAAGGATGATTTTGCGTTTGTGCCAATGCCGACAGGCGACGGAACAAGTCGATACACATTGTTTGGCGGAACGCCCTACGTTTTTGCGGAAAATGCCACAGACAAGCAGGTTGAAGGCGCTCTTAAGTTTCTTCACTACATCGGACGTAGTCCCGAAGTTGACGAAATTTCTGTGTCTGCAATGGAAAAGGGGCACAAGGTAGCACAATCAAAAGGTATGCCTATATTGCCGACGATCAAGGCATGGAAAAATGCCGAGTACATCGAAATTGCCGAACGTCTTGAAAATCAATACATCAACGTCAATTACGAATACATGAAAGACTTTTTTGACACGGTACATCAAATGCGTCGCAAGGAAGAACCCAACTATTGCCAAGACATGTATGGTTTGTTAGACAACGCTTTGCAAAACGTACTTAAAGTGAATTCTACTTCCGATCCGCTTGCTTTGCTCACTACTGCAAACGAACAATTTCAATCGAGATTTTTGTCTAAACTAAACAAGTAAACCAAATACGTAACTATAATGAAAACAGGATTTTTTTCAAAACTGAATAGGACAGTAAAGAAAAACATCGGCGGATGGGCGATAATGGCGCCTACATTGTTTTTATTTTGCTTCTTTGTATGGGGACCACTTTTGCAAAACGTGGTGTACTCTTTTTTCGAGCTGAAAAGATTTCAACCGAGAAACTTCGTTTTGTTTGAAAATTATGCCGAAGTGTTTGCTGATCCGGCATTTTTATGTGCATTCAAAAACACTTTCGTGTATGCTTTCTGGTCAATTCTCATTGGATTTTTACTTCCACTGTTTTTGGGATTGTTGCTTAGCGAAGTAATACACTTCAAAGGACTGTTTCGTTGCATAATGTACTTGCCCAGCATAATAAGCGGTGTTGCCGTTATGATGATGTGGCTACAAATTCTCGATGGATCCACAGGTAGTATGATAAACGGCATTTTGTCGTTTTTCGGCGCCGAACCGATAGAAGTACTTGCAGATTCCAATTGGGTAATCCCGGCGATCGTATTTGTTATGACATGGCGAGGCGCAGGAGCAACGGTACTTATTTACTTGTCGGCGTTGCAAACAGTAGACACAACTTTGTACGAAGTTGCGCGCATAGATCACGCAAACTTGTTTCAACGTGTTTGGTACGTTACATTACCATCCATTAAGCCTACAATCAAATTGTTGTTTATCTTACAAATTATTTCGGTATTTCAAGTGTTTTACGAGCCGATGATGTTGACATCCGGCGGTCCGGACAATGCCTCAATGTCGTTAATGTATTTGTGCTACAAGTACACATTTCTCGACAAACGTCCGGGGATGGGTGCTGCTTGCGGTGTAATTTTGGCAATAATTATTGTTGCGCTTAGTTTGTTGTACTTCAAACTCACAAAAAACGAGGAGGAAGCACAGCAATGAGAAAATTGACAGATAAAAGCGATGGACTTATCAATGGAATGGAGTATCGCCACACGCGTTTCAAAGTGTTGTATGCGGTGATAATTTTCTTGCTTGTTACGGCATGTCTTGCTGCGCTTATACCTATTGCCTGGCTGTTTTTTGCAGGTTTTAAAGACGCAAACGAAGTGTTTAAAGCGCCATTTCATTTCTTCCCTCAATCATTCGATCTTGGCAAAATCATCGAAGTATGGAAAACTGTGGGCTTCACAAAGTATTTTCTCAACACTTTTGTGGTAATGGCAGGGGCAGTATTGTGTGCAGTAGTGTTTAACGGATTGCTTGCTTACGCAGTGTCGGTTGTAAAACCTCTTGGGCACAAATTGGTATACAATTTGATACTTGCTAGTTACATGATACCTGCAGTTGCCTCGCTTGTTCCTTTGTATGGAAACATTGTTTCTCTTGGACTAAAAAGCTACGCAATATACATTCCTCTCTGTTTGTTGTACGGGGCAAATGCATATTATTTTATGATGTTTAAAAACTACTTTGACACAATTCCTCGTGCATTGTTCGAAGCAGCAAAAATTGACGGAGCAAACTCCTTACAAATCTTTTTTAAAGTGGTGCTTCCGCTTAGCAAGCCCATTGTTGGAGTAGTAAGTATTTTTGCCATGACGGCTTCATGGGCAGACTTCTTATTGCCGTACCTGTTGTTGCAAGACGATGCATTGTGCACGGTAATGGTTAAATTGTTTAATTTAAAATCTACAATGTCACAGATGATGAACTTTGGCATTGACAAGTATCTCATGGCTTTAACTATATCCATCGTGCCACAAATATTTATTTTTGCAGTATTTCAAAAGCAAATCACGGGCACCAGTGCAAACAGCGGTGTTAAGGGATAAAGGTTACTTGTCTACAATTTCAATATAAAAATTGCCCTTCGCTTAAAGCGAAGAGTAACACATTTGTAAAGGAAAATATGGTCGGCCAAACGGCGATATTTTTGTTTAGGAGATATTATGGGAAAATCCGCAAACAGAATTTTTGAAGTTAATCCCTGGAAAATCACGGAGCATTCTTTTTCGCCCTGCAACAACATGGTTGCAGAATCGGTTTTTTCGCTTGGTAACGAGTACATGGGGGCAAGGGGATGCTTTGATGAAGGAGTTAGTTGCAATACTCTTGAAGGAAACTACTTCAACGGCATTTACGAATATGCAAAGGACAAAAATGCTACTGCTTACAGGGGAGTGGCAACTCAAACGCACTATATGGTAAATTCCGTAAACTTTTTCGGAGTGGAAATTTTTGCAAACGGACAGCGTTTGGACATGGCTTTGTCTAACACAAGTGACTATGAGCGTGAGCTAAATTTACGTAACGGAAAGTTGTCACGTAAGCTTAAGTGGACGCTTAATGGCGGCGAAGATGTTGAACTTGCATTTGAACGTTTTTTAGATATGGAAAAATGCAGTCTTGCTTATCAACGTATTACGGCAAAAAGCAGTAAGCCCGTGGAGTTGACCATTATCGCCAAACTCAATTTTAATGTAAAACACTGGGGAAATCCAACCGGATGGCGAGTATTAAGTACTTTTGCGGGCAAAGATGTTTCATCAATTTGTTGTGCTACCGAAACTACTAATCAAAGTGTGGCTTCGGCAATGACTGTCAATGTTTCGACGAATGCAGTAGTTACAGATGTAACAGGCGACAAATTTGTTGGCAAAAAAATTGTGGCAACACTTGGGACAAAAACTTTTACGTTTACTCGATTTGTTGCCAATGTGGTCAATAAACACGGAACGGACAAATCTCTTGCAAGCAAGGCGGAAACTTTGGCGCGTAATGCGTTAAAAGACGGCTACGACAATGCCACCGCACGCAACGATATTTATTGGTCAAATTTTTGGGACAAATCGGATATAGCAATAGAAGGCGACGACGAGAATCAACAAGGCATACGTTTTTGCATATTCCAATTGCAACAAACGTATCATGGCGCAGAGCCGTCAGACAACATTGGAGCAAAAGGACTTACAGGCGAAGCGTACAGCGGACATGCATTTTGGGACACAGAAACATATTGTTTGCCGTACTATTTGTTCAACAATCAGCAAGCGGCAAGATATTTGCTGGAATATCGCTACAACACTCTTTCTCAAGCAAGAAAACGCGCCACCGAATTGGATTGTAAGGGAGCTTGCTACCCAATTGCAACACTTAATGGTGACGAAGCTTGCACGTTGTGGCAACACGCAAGCTTACAAATGCAACCGAGCACAGGTGTTGCATACGGAATTTTCCATTATGTAAACATTTGCAAAGACTTCGATTTTTTGTTTGGACACGGCATTGAAATGTTGGTGGAAATTTGTCGTTATCTTGTAACGCGCGGGCAGTGGAATGCCGACAACAGCGGCTTTGGCTACTATTGTGTGATGGGGCCTGACGAATTTCAAATGATGGTCAATCACAACACATATACAAACTATATGGCGCAAAAAACGCTTTACTACACACTTGATACGCTGCTTAAAATGCCAAAAGCGGCTTACGACGAACTTGTTGCCAAAACAGGATTGACCAAAGAAGAAAGCAATTATTTTCAGCTATGTGCCGACAAAATGATAGTGTTGTACAACAATACAACAAAGTTGTACGAGCAACACGACGGTTTCTTCAAATTACCCCACATAGATGTTGATTCTATTGCAGATAGTGATTTTCCGTTGTATTCTCATTGGAGCTACGATCGTATTTATCGAAATGACATGATAAAGCAACCCGACGTACTTATGTTTATGTTGCTTTATCCGGACGATTTTACGGATGAATGTGTAAAAGCAAACTATGAGTACTACGAACCACGTTGCATACATGAATCTAGTCTTTCTCCGTCAGTACACTCCATTATAGCCAATCGAATCGGCAAGTATGATGAAGCGCTTAACTTCTTTGCTTTTGCTACTCGCATGGACATTGATGACTACAATCGCAACACTTGCGAAGGTCTGCACACAACCAGTATCGCTGCGGCATGGCTCAATGTTGTGTATGGTTTTGGGGGATTGCGCAGCGACGGCAAACTTTCTGTTGCACCCACTTTGCCAAAAGGATGGACAAAGTATAGTTTCAATTTGACTTATTGTGGAGCAACATTAAACTTTTCGGTAGACAGCAAAGGCGTTACTATTGTCAACAAATCTAATGCGGCAGTAGAAATCGCCGTGTACAGTCAAACTTACACATTAATCGACACATTGCGGGTAGACAAATGAAAAAAATAGAAAAAATAACTGAATATGGGTACGAATGTAATCGTCTCGCACGCGGAGATAAATTGCTAATAGGCAATGGAGTTTATGGATTTCGAGGAACAATTGATGAAAATCGCGCCGAAGATTGTGTTGCACTTAATGCAGCATGTTTTTACGACAAAAACGGCAACAATTGGCGTGAAACGGTCAATATGCCAAATCCACTTTATGCAACGCTTACGGTAAACGGATATTTACTCGGTGGCGACAACGCAACAGATCACGTTGAATCGTTAGATCTTTCTTGCGGAGTGTACACTCGCAAAACAATTTACAACGTGGATGGAATAAAAGTCGAATTTACTTCACAGCGATTTTTTGATCAAACAAATTACAATTTGCTTGTTTGCAAACGAAATGTCGCTACGGATAAACCTGCGGAAATTACCCTTGCATGTGGTATAGATTGCAACGTGTGGAATATTAGCGGCAAGCATTTTGATGTATCAAAAAAGTCCGTCGATCCTCTTACGGTACAATGTGTTACAAACGAAGGCAAAAAATTGTCAGCAACTTTGTACAACGTATGCAAGTTTTCGCCACAAAGCGAAACAAACGGCGACTTGATTGTTGACAAATTTACCATGGTTACCGATAATCTTGAAGTTACAAGTTTTGCCGTTTTGTCTCACGACGAAGCGGACGAAGTTGTGACGGCAGAGTTGCTTAACTACGATCGTTTGCGCAAATCAAACGACGAATGGTGGGCAGAAAAATGGAACACTTCTCGTGTGGAAATAGACGACGAGGGAAAAACTCAACTTGCCATAGATTACAGCGTGTACCAGCTAATCATTTATGCTCCGCGTATTGACGGAATGAGCATTGGCGCTCGTGGATTATCCGGGCAAACATACAAAGGCGCGATCTTTTGGGATACTGAAATGTTTATGTTGCCATTTTACATGGCAACGGACATAAAGATTGCTCGAAGGCTTGTTAAGTATCGCATTGAAACGCTTGAAGGAGCAATTGCAAAGGCAGCATACTATGGTTATGATGGTGCATTTTTCGCATGGGAAAGTCAAAATGGCGGTTTGGATGCTTGTAGCGACTTTAATGTCACCGATGTATTCACAGGACGCCCTGTGCGTACCTATTTTAGAGACAAACAAGTTCACATTTCTGCCGATGTTGCAGTAGCATTGTATAATTATTTTGCAAAGACCAACGACATTTCTATCCTTGCGGAAGGTGGTTTGCGTTTATTGTACGAATGTTCCAAATTTTACTATTCTTATGCCTACTACAACCACAACAAAGACAGATTTGAACTATTAGACGTAATCGGTCCGGACGAGTATCACGAACGAGTAAACAACAACGTGTACACCAATTACATGGCATACAAAACGGTAGACGTGTTTTTTAAGGCTTTAGCTGTTGTTAAAAATAAATTGCCCGACTTGTATACCGAATTTGTTGCAGATAAAGACAAAATAGTTGCACTTAAAAGGTTTAAACGTAAACTTTATTTGCCTCAACCAAATTCAAATGGTATAATGGAACAATTTGATGGTTATTTTCGTTTGGAAGACGTTGACGTAAACACAGTAAGAGAAAGGCTTGTAAAACCCAATGAATATTGGGGCGGAAGCGGAGGCGTTGCAACTGCAACTCAAGTAATAAAACAAGCCGACGTCGTTGCCACCATGGTTGTTTTGCCAAAGATGTTCGGCAAGGCAACAGCTCAAGCAAACTATCTGTTTTATTTACCTCGCACCGAACATGGTTCCAGCCTGTCGGCAAGTATGTATGCACAATGTGCTTCGTTTATCGGTTGCGCTGATGAATCTTACAAATGGTACGTCAAAACGGCAAGTGTCGATCTTGTCGGTGACGGCAAAAAATACGCCGGCAAAGTGTATATCGGAGGAACTCATCCGGCGGCGTGCGGTGGCGCTTGGCTTACGCTTTACAACGGTTATGCGGTCAAGTCGGACGGAAGCAACTTGCCTAAACAAATAAAAAAGTTAGTTATACACACCGAACATGGCAAAAAAGTGCTCTTTCACAGATAATTTTGACACAAAACAATTATAAACAACAGTCCTTTGAAATTCTTTTGTTTGTTCGCTCAAGGCGGAGTTGTGCAAAAACTGAAGTTTTTTTGTGAAAACACCATTATTGCAAGTTTAATTTTAGACAAATCAATTGTTGTAAAATAACTATAATAATTTAAAACGAAGAAGGGAAAAAATGAGAAAAGCGATAATATTTGATCTTGACGGTGTGCTTGTTCATACCGACAAATTTCACTATCTTGCATGGAAAAGTCTTGCCGATTGTCTTGGCATTTACTTTGATGAAACAATAAACAATCGTTGTCGCGGAGTTTCGCGTATGGACAGTTTGGAAATAGTGTTGGAACGTGCCAACAAACAGTATACGCAAGAACAAAAAATTGCATTTGCCGAAAAGAAAAACGAAATCTACAAACGTTATCTTTCAACAATGACTCCGACAGACGTGTCCGATGATGTTAGACACACGCTTGCTGAGTTGAAACGCGACGGACATCTTGTTGCAGTTGGAAGTAGTAGCAAAAACACAATGCTTATTCTTAAGCAGGTTGACTTGTTTGACATGTTTGATGCTATTGCCGATGGCACAATGGTTACTCACAGCAAGCCCGATCCGGAAGTTTTCTTGAAAGCTGCAGAGTTACTAAAAGTTGCCCCCGAAGATTGTATTGTTGTCGAAGATGCCGTAGCAGGCATAAATGCCGGCAAAGCAGCACACATGGAAACTTTTGCCATAGGTGATGCTGCCGAGGCAAACATTGCGGACAAAAACCTTACAAAACTGTCGGACATGCTTGCTTTAGTGTAAGCAATTTAGGCAGAAAACTCAAAAAATAAAAATTTTTAGGCATCTCAAAAGTTTGATACCGGTAAAAACTTTTGAAGGTGCTTTTTTCATAAAGTTTTTAGTGATGTCATTTAAAAACATTGTTTTAAAAAATCGTAATTGAAAATATTTGCAAATTTGTTCCAACAATTTATGAAAAATTCCAAAGAAGAAAAAATTGTAAAAAAATTTTCAATCTATTGATTACGATTTTTTTGTGTGATATAATCATATTATAAAAGGTAGTGTAATAGTAAGCTATTACATCATCTTTTTGTAATAAAATTTGGAGGTATCATTATGAAACTTGAAATCGTTGCAAAAAACTATCGAGTAACTGACAGATTAGAGCAAATACTCACCGCCAAAACAAGACGGTTGGACAAATACTTCCCGGACGATCAAACACCTTGCAAAATTTTACTTGCAGATGCAGGAAGACAATGCAAAATGGAAATTTCTATCAATTATCACGGCACACACTTGCGTTCGGAAGTAGAAGGCGACACAATGTACTACAACATTGATGCATGTTTACCTAAGCTCGAACGTCAAATTATCAAGCATCGTGACAAACTCAATCGTTCCTACAAGATGCCCGAACGTCCAATAGAATACGAGTTTGTTTCGGACGTTGATGAAAGTCCGTTGCAAATAACAAAGGTCAAACAGTTTGAAATTCAGCAAATGACTCCCGCCGAAGCCGCCGAAAATCTTGACATGGTAGATCACGATTTTTACTTGTTTGTCAATGTCGAAACGGGTAATGTCGAAGCTGTTTACAGAAGAAAAGAAGGCGGACTCGGACTTCTTCAACCCAAAATTCAATAGGTTTTGTCTCAAGACAAGACTCTAAAAAATCTATAAAAGGGATGTAAAAAAATGATTGCTCTATTATCTCAAACAGCAAGCAACGATCCTATGGTATGGATTATTCCGGTAGTTATAGTTGTTGCAGTGCTTATTTTATTGTTATTTTTTCCTATCGGAACTTACTTTATTGCCGCAGTAAGCGGAGCCCATGTGTCGATGGGGCGCCTTATTGGCATGAAAATGCGTCGCATAAAGTACAAACAGCTTGTTGATGTCTACATTCGTGCAAAGAAAGCAGGACTTGATATCGACATTGCCGAGCTTGAAAGCCATGTAATGGCAGGCGGAAACATTAGCAACGTAGTAAATGCGCTTATTTCTGCTCACAGTGCTAACATAGCGTTGTCGCTTCAATCAGCGAAAGCTATCGATTTAGCAGGACGTGACGTGCTAAATGCAGTAAGAGTGTCGGTAAACCCCAAGGTTATCGAAACGCCAATTATTTCCGCAATAGCAAAAAACGGAATTGAGCTACGTGTAAAAGCTCGTGTTACTGTTAGGGCGAATATCTCTCGACTTATCGGAGGTGCCGGAGAAGAAACGATCATTGCACGTGTAGGCGAAGGCATCGTAACAACTGTCGGTTCTTCCGAAACACACAAAGAAGTTTTGGAAAATCCGGACAGTATTTCCAAAACGGTTTTAAAGAAAGGTTTGGATGCGGGTACTGCATTTGAAATTTTGTCTATCGATATTGCCGATGTCGACGTTGGAAGAAATATTGGAGCACAGTTGCAAATGGATCAAGCCGAGGCCGACAAACGTATTGCACAAGCAAATGCCGAAGAGCGTCGTGCAATGGCAATAGCGCAAGAACAAGAAATGAAGGCACACACTCAAGAAATGCGTGCAAAGGTTGTTGAAGCCGAAGCAGAAGTTCCCAAGGCAATGGCGGAAGCATTCCGTTCAGGAAATTTGGGAATAATGGACTATTACCGTATGCAAAACATGCAAGCTGACACAGCTATGCGCTCGGCAATAAGCGGAAACGACTCAAACCACGGAGATAAAAAATAATTACAAGGTAGTTTATGGAAGAACTTGTATATATGCTAATATTTTTTGGAATCTTCACTGCATTTTTTATTTTGCTGGTTTTTTTTGTGGAAAAGCAAAAAAAGTCTCAAGACAACAAAGATGGCGGACAAACAGTTGTTAAAGAAATAGCTTCCAAAGAAAACGAACAAAAAGAAAAAAAGGTTAGCGCAAAATCTAAAAACAAACAAGAAAAAACAATCAACGAACACGAGCATCATGGCAAAGAGGAACGCTATCAAGAGATAGTTGGTTCTCTCGGTGAAGTAAACGACGAAGGTTGTTCGGAACTAAACGGAATTCGACTTATTTCAAACGATATTGCCTATGCTTTAAACGACGACAAAAACGATTTTGATCTAAAAAAAGTCGGTCGAGCAATGATAATAGGCGAAGTAATCAACGATCCCGCTTACAAAAAATATTGATGAGAACAAAAATATAAAATGTTTAACGAAAAGCAGTTCTCAAACGGTTTGTAAAGCCCCATGCTTGATGGAAAAATGAAGTAATGTCAATGTGTGTAAACAAAGAAATATTTAAAAATTAGCTCAAACAAAATAAATTTATTATTCAAAAAAACTAAACTCAAAACCGTACTATGAGTTTACTCAAAAAGTACGGCTTTTGTTTGTTTCAATATTTTTTATTTTTCTCAAAAGTTTTTAAAACAGATATTTTCTGCTTAATTTTTTACAAATCTTCCAAGCGTTCGATGGAAATTATTTCCGGATTATTCATTGTAAAATTAGTAATATTGTCGGCAGTGTAGTTTTGTGACGGACGAATTACTGCTTCCACAACATAATTGGTGTCTGTTTTTACAAGTTTAAAGCGAGAAAATTTTTGTACGCCAAAGTATTGGTGTAATTTTTGTTTTGTTTCTGTGGTGTTTTCGTACTTAACAAGCAACATGCGTTGGTTGTGTCTACGGAAAAACTTTGTATGCAAAACAAGTTGAACAACAATAACAATCGCTGTCGCGCCAACGGCAACAATATACATTCCTGCGCCTACAGCCATGCCTATTGCTGCTGTTGCCCAAACTCCTGCGGCCGTAGTTAAACCATGCAAACTTTCACGGCGGAAGAAAATCATTCCCGCACCCAAGAAGCCGATTCCGGAAACGACTTGTGCGGCAATTCGGCCTGCATCGCTATTTAGGTAGGTACTAAAAACAATAGAAATGCAGGTAAGCAGTGCGCTTGCAAATCCAACCATAAAGTGTGTTGCGATGCCAGCTTCCTTTTGCTTGTACATGCGTTCAAGTCCTATTGCAAAGCCTAGCACCCCACCAATAAAAATTCTAAGTAAAATAGAAAGTTCTTCTTGCCAATTTACATTGCTCCAAAAATCGAGCAAAACAACATCGTTTAACATTTTGATGCGTCCTTAAAGTAATGTTTTAAGAGAATATTGCTTGCAGGTGGTACACACCACAAGCTTTTATCTCTTTTTAGAGTGATTATTCTATCACATTAAATCTACATTTTCAATATGTTTTCGAAAAAAAACTTGTTTTTTTAACAATTTCTTGTTTTTTTGTTTCAACTATGATTTTTCAAAATGATTTTTCGGCACTAATAAATTTCGTCGGCGAATTTCAATTTTTTTTGACGTCTTGTGTTTGGCTGTTTCGACTGATTGTCAAATCGAGTACAAAACCATGTAGTGCAATTCACTTATTTAAAAAAAGTCCGTCGCATTTAGCAACGGACTTTTCATTATTCGTAAAGTTTTGATACGGGCAAATCTGTGTAAACACGTTCAATTGCTTCCGCAAACAGTTGGTAAATAGAAACGACTTCAATTTTGTCAAGTTTCTTTTCGTCTGTAAGGGGGATTGTGTCCAAAACAACAATTTTAGATAGCGGTGAAGCTTTAAGTCTTTCAATTGCCGGTCCGGAAAGTACTGCGTGTGAGCAACAAGCAATTACTTCTTTTGCTCCGTTATCTACAAGAGCTTGCGCACCTTGGCAAATTGTGCCTGCCGTATCAATCATGTCATCAATCATAAGACAAGTTTTTCCGTGGACATCACCAATGATATTCATTACTTCCATCACGTTTGCTTTGGGACGACGTTTATCAATGATAGCAAGAGGAGCGTTAAATTTTGCAGCCATTGCGCGAGAGCGAGCAACGCTACCTACGTCCGGGCTGACTATTGTAAGGTTGTCTCCGCCAAAACCTTCTTTTTTAAAGTAGTTGGCAAGTAAAGGCATACCCATAAGGTTATCTACCGGAATATCAAAAAATCCTTGTAATTGACTGCTATGCAAGTCCATTGTAAGAACTCTGTTTGCGCCTGCGGTTTGCAAGATATCTGCAACAAGTTTAGCCGAAATAGGATCACGTGCGCGAGCTTTTCTGTCTTGACGAGCATATCCAAAGTAAGGAATCACTGCCGTAATGCGTCCTGCCGAAGCACGTTTAAGAGCATCGATAATTACCAATAATTCCATCAAATTATCATTGACGGGACTGCAAGTGGATTGTATTACAAACACATCGCATCCGCGAACGGTTTCTTTAATGTTAACAGCGGTTTCTCCGTCTGAAAACTTTCCTACTTCAATGTTGCCTAAAGGCAAATCCAATTGTTTGCAAATTTGTTCAGCCAAAGCTTTGTTGGCATTGCCGGCAAAAATTTTAATTTGCCCATGTGTTTGATTTAACATATTTTCCCCCATGCCGATGCTTTTTTAATTGTACTTTCCAAAAAAGTGTAAAATTTTTTGACGCACAATCGTGAGTCGGTGTTTACATTTTAGTACTTTAACGCAATCGATGTCAAGTAAATTAAGCCTTGCAAGGGGCAAATGTTTGCGCTTGTTTTATCTTGACAAATATTTAACTTGTGATAAAATTATTTAAAGGATAAAACCAGACAAACTTTTTTGTTTTAAGGAGATTACTATGGCAGAATGTACTCACGATTGCTCAACCTGCGGAAAGGATTGTTCCGAGCGCAAAAGTGAAAGTTTTTTAAAAGAGCCACATAAAGGCAGCAAAATAAAACACGTAATAGGAATTGTTAGCGGAAAGGGCGGAGTGGGTAAATCACTTGTCACATCAATGCTTGCTGTAGCTATGCAGCGTCAGGACTACAGAGCAGCCATTTTGGATGCCGATATCACAGGACCGTCAATTCCACAATCTTTTGGCTTGCACACAAACGCACAAAGCGACAGCAATGGTATTTATCCTGTTCTTTCAGCAAACGGAACGCAAATCATGTCGATAAATTTACTTGTAAAGGACGAAACAGATCCGGTTGTATGGCGTGGACCGGTAATTGCAGGCGCAGTCACTCAATTTTGGACGGACGTCTATTGGAACGACGTAGACTACATGTTTGTAGATATGCCCCCCGGAACAGGCGATGTTCCGTTGACTGTTTTTCAATCGTTGCCAATTGACGGAATTGTTGTCGTTACGTCCCCTCAACAGCTGGTCGAAATGGTTGTAAGCAAGGCGGTAAAAATGGCCGAGCTTGTCCATGTGCCGGTTTTAGGTATTGTTGAAAATATGTCCTACTACACTTGTCCGGATTGCAAAAAAGTCCACAAAATTTTCGGAGAAAGTCATGTTGACGAATTTGCAAATCGTTTTGGCATCGAAACCGTTTGTAAATTGCCAATTGACCCATCTATTGCACAATTTGTCGATAGTGGTGAAGTGGAGCGCATCGACGTTTCACCGATAATGTCTCTTGTGGAAAAGATCAAATCAATTAGCAAGTAAGTTGTAAAGTTTTTTTATTCGTTTTTTAACAATAAATATTAAACGTACTGTTAATGCAAAAAACTTGGCAGTTGCAAAACATCTAAAAATTTAGTTTATATGTAAAAAATTTAAAAAACAAATTTTTCTAATTAGCATTAAAAAAAGGAAGTTCTCTTATTTGAGAACTTCCTTTTTAATTAGTGACTTTATTTTTCCTGATTGTGTAAGATTTTACAACGACGCAAGTAAATTGCAAAGAATTATTTAAGCAACAACAAATCTTGATACGTCGGGTAGTCAAGTAAACGTTTAGGACAAACTTCTTCAATTTTATCTGCAAACAAACGTAATTCGTCAATACTTTTTACTAAGCAACTGCTTTTTTCTATTCTTAAATCCATTGAGCTTTCGTTTTTAGCAAGCAATGTGGCAATTTTTTCAACAATTTCGTCGCATTTTGCTGTCAATTCGTTTATATTTTTGATTTTTTTAACAATTGTATTAACGTCCAGCCCCAAGTTCTTTTGTTTTTCGGCAAGTTTACTAAGTTCCGTTGCGTACAATGTTGCAGACGGTGCAATTTGTTTTTGGTACATGTCAACAGCCGTTGCCGATTCAATTTCTATTGCAGTGCAGTAGTTCTCCAAAGTGACATCTTTACGAGCTTCTATTTCGCGTTTATCAAACACCTTGTTATCGGCAAAAACTTTTATATTTTTGTTTTCTGTCATGCTGCAAATTGCTTCTGTATCGCTAAGAATTTTAAGATTGCGTTTTTTTGCATCGTTTGGCCATTCTTTATCGTAGTTGTTGCCGTTAAACACAATGTTTTGATGCTCTGCAATAGAATCGGCTATCAATTTGTTTAAGTCCGTCCAAAAGTCATGGCTACTTTGTAGTTTTTTGCGGAAGTCGTGCAAACTTTCTGCAACGATGGTGTTAAGTACAGTGTTAACATCTGCAAGACAAGCACTGCTTCCAACCATACGAAGTTCAAATTTATTTCCGGTAAATGCAAAAGGAGAAGTACGGTTTCTGTCCGTAGCAAACGGGCAATCGGGCAACAAGTCTTTTCCGAGGGTAAATCCGTGACCGATGTCTTGCAAAACGTCCCAAAGTTTGCTTCCCATAAATACAGATATCACACTTGTAGGCGCTTCCATTCCGCCAAGACGTCTTGCGTTTGTTGCCGAAACGGTTGCTGCACGAAGCAAGTCTTGATACTTATCCACGGCTTGCAAAACAGCCGTTACAAACAACGTAAATATTGCGTTTTGGTTAAATGTATTGCCGGATTCAAAAACGTTTTTATCATCTGCAACAATGGACCAGTTGTTGTGTTTGCCGCTACCGTTAACATAATTGAAAGGTTTTTCGTGTAATAGGCAAACAAGCCCGTGTCTTTCGGCAACCTGTTGAAGAGTATCCATAATAAGTGTGTTTTGATCGCACGAAATTGTCGAACGTTGGTAGCACGGAACAAGTTCAAATTGACATGGTGCAACTTCGTTGTGTTCGGTTTTTACCAAAATACCAAGCTTTGCAAGTTGTTCGTCTACTTCCTCCATAAATGCAACCACTCTTGCAGGGGGCAAAGCAAAGTAGTGGTCTCTTAATTGTTGACATTTTGGGGGCTTGGCTCCAAACAAAGTTCTGCCTGTTACAACAAGATCCTCTCTTTTGTAGTAAAGATCTTTGTCAATTAAAAAATACTCTTGTTCAGCACCGACAACCGAGTAAACGGCGCTTGGTTCTTTGCCGAATAAAGCAATAAGTTTTCTCGCTTGATGGTCAAGTGCGCGGCACGAAGAAACAAGCGGAGTTTTTTTGTCCAACGTTTCTCCTCCAAAGCTGCAAAAACCGCAAGGAATGTACAAGCAACCCTCACGCACAAATGCGTAAGAGGTGTAATCCCAATGTGTTACGCCTTTTGCTTCAAACGTTTGACGTATTCCGCCGTTAGGAAAACTTGACGCATCACCTTCGCCAGTAAAAAGCTCTTTTCCTCTAAACTTATCTATTCTTTTTCCGTCGCAGTCAATGGACGAAAAATCGTTGCGTTTTCCTGCAGAACAGTTGTTGAGTGGCAAAAACCAGTGAGTGTATTTTGTTGCTCCGCGAGATTTTGCCCAATCTTTAAGGGCAGATGCAAAAATGTTTAGTTCTTCGGCGGTAAATTGTTCGTTGCCGGTGGTTTGTCCGTGCAAAATTTTCTTAAAAAGTGTTTCCGGTAAAACACTTTTCATAGTATTATTGTCAAACAAATCAATTGCAAACGTATTAGCTTCTTTTGTCATAAAAAGTCCCTCATTTTAGCGACAAAACTTTTTCAATCCGTAAAGTTTTGTAAGGTAGCTCATTAAAGTAAGTGTCCCGAAGGGTATAATCCTCGGGACATTGAATTACATGGAGTAGTTTTTAAAATAATTTTGAACCAAAATAAACGGAGTTCCTTTGTCTCCGCTTCCGCTTGTAAGGTCGCAAAGACTTGCCAACAAGTCAGTTAGTTGACGCGGAGTGGTGCCTTGCGAAAGCATATTATTTGTAAGGTCACTTTGTTTATGTGCAATAAGTTCTTTCATTTTTGCAACGGCTTCTTCTCCGGAGAATGCGGAAAGGTCGTTGTCTGCAACGTACTTAAGTTTAATTTCGTTAGGTTTTCCCACAAGTCCGCTGGTAAATGCGGGGGAACAAACGGGGTCTGCAAGTTCCCAAATTCCGCCAACGGGATCTTTAAATGCGCCATCACCGTACACCATAACTTCTACATGCTTACCCGTAGCATCAAAAATCAACTTTTGAAGGCGATCCACGAAGGGTTTTCCGTCGCGGGGGAACAATTTAACGCTGTTTTCTGTGGCAAGGTTGCTGCCGAGAACGCCGTAATCGGGATTATATCCGCTTCCGTCAACGGGTGCGGTCAAAATTTCATCAAGGCTTACAACTTTTTTTGCACCGGCTTTTTCCAAAATCTTCTTGGTGCGTTTGCGGCTGTGAATATCGGCATTGATTACATAACTTGTATGTTTCAAAATTTCTGTTGGGTCGTTTGCAAGAATAAGTTCACAACCGGTTGTCTTAATGTAGTAGTCAATGTAGTCAACGCCGGTAAAAGTGTGTCTAATTTCACCGAATTTTGCGTAAAATTCGCTTGCGGTAAACACATCCTTGTAAGGGTTAACTCCGCTTTCCATAAGTTTTTCTGCAGAGATAAGTGCATTTCCCACTTCATCGGAAGGGTAAGCAAGTTGAACAACAAGTTTTTTTGCGCCTTTGGCAATTCCTTTTAAAATGAGCGAAAATCTGTTTCGAGAAAGTATCGGGAAAATAAGTCCCACTGTTTCATCGCCAAACTTGTTTGAAATGTCTTTTGCAATTTGATCAACAGTTGCGTAGTTTCCTTGAGAGCGTCCCAAAACAGCTTCGGTAACGGCAAAAACGTCTTTGTCGTTGATTTCAAAGTTGCCTTGTTTGCTTGCGTTCACAAGACAGTCACAGGCAATTTTTGCAAGGTCGTCGCCTTTTTTGATAATCGGTCCGCGTATTCCGCGTGATATCGTTCCTTGATAATCCATGTTGTTACCCTCCGTGTTGACTTTACGTCAAAAAAATAATTGCGCTTCTTGCAAAAAATCAAGCAACGCAAAAATACCGAGATATTCTCGAAAAGTATTTTGTTTCAGGCTACTCGATTTTTATAAGCAACAGAGTTTGTTTTTGCAAATTTGTTTCGCTTGCAACCAAGTTTTACAAAGTAAAAACAAACCGTCGCTTTCAAAAAAACACATTGACAATGATACTACATTTGACTTTTTGTTGTCAAATATATTCGGTTAATTTTTTATATTTTTCGCTTTATTTTTTCTCAACATAAGCACGCTAAAACTTTTTAATTTTCACTTGTTCTCATCGGTTAGCGCACTAACTGTTTGTCAGCATTTTTCGGTCGATATGTTTTTTATTTGACAAAGATTTGTTTTCACCTCAAACGACAGTTTGATTTTTTTGCTACCACAAGAAACTTAAACTATTTTTCAAAACCTATTGACAATAGTGAACTGGGGGGGGTATAATTTATTTAATAATAAAATTGGATGTAGTTAAGAGATAAACTATAGAATGGTGGAAACAGGGTGAATACTTACGTGGATTAGCTTGGTAGAGAAGCATTCAAAGTGATAAATCAAATAATGTGCATCTATCTAAATATATAATGAACAAAAAATGTTTGTTGACTGTGCATTAAAAATGTATCAAAGGGAGAGCAAAAATAAGATGAAAAAATTTACAATCTCAATTTTATGTTTGTTGTGCTTAATGTGTTCATCATTGGCATTAGTTGGTTGCGGTAGTGAAAGCAATAGCGACAGCCCAAACAATCAGAAAGAACCTGAACACGTTCACTCGTATGTTGATTCGATTGTCGAACCGACATGCATAACTGATGGCTACACTCTGCACGAATGCAGTTGCGGTGATGAGTATAAGGATAATACTGTTTCAGCGTTAGGTCACAGTTTTACAAACTATGTTTCTAACAATGATGCTACATGTACACAAGACGGGACAAAAACTGCCAAATGTGACAGGTGCGATGCAACGGAAAATTTACCCGACGTTAATTCAAAATTGGCGCACACATTCAATCAAGAAGTGGCTAGCGAAAAATATCTGGCATCTTCTGCTACATGCACGCAAAAAGCAAGGTGTTACTATTCTTGCAAATGTGGAGAAAAGGGCACGGAAACATTTGAATATGGTAGTGCGTTAGGTCACAGTTTTACAAACTACGTTTCGGACGACAATGCCACCTACGATGCGGATGGCACAAAAACGGCTCTTTGCGATAATGGTTGCGGTACAAAAAACACAATAACCGATGATGGCACGCAACTGGAAGGAAAAATTGAATTTAGCACCTTAACTGTAAGCGGAGATAAAGTTTACGGCAAAGTAAGCAATTCAACAGATTTCTTTTCTTTTATAAAAGAAGTAAAAACTTATGGTAGCAAAACTAAATTTGTCATTTCTTATGATGCCTATGGAGAAAATCAAATTTTTACCAAAGCTATTTCACTTAATGTAGGAAACAATATAACTTATATTTTGGAGATGTATGACGGAGAGCCTAAAAACGTTTACCAAGTGACAATTCGTCGCAAGCCTATTTACAATGTTTCTTTTGATACTGCAAATGGTGCGTCTATCGAATCTCAACAAGTTGAAGAGGACGCTTTAGCCACTAAGCCAATCACAAACCCAACAAGACTTGGTTACAATTTTAACGGCTTTGATTACGATTTTACTTCGCCAATCGTACAAGATACCATTGTTACGGCAAATTGGAATGCAATAGATTACAATATTAAGTACAAAGTTGACGACAAGGAAATTGCAACCGAAAATCCACAAATATACACGGTTGAAGATGTAATAACTTTATCTTTGCCGCAAGTCACAAAAACAGGTTACACAGCAAGTTGGAGCGACGGCGGAAAGATTGAAAAAGGTAGCACCGGAGACAAAACTTTTGAAGTTGTTTGGACACCGATAGTGTACACAATCACATATAATCTTGATGGTGGAGAAAATAATGAATATAATCCTATAACATATACGATAGAAGATAAAATCGTATTGCAAGCACCATCAAAATTGTCTGACGTAGTATCTACTGATGTCGCTACTTATGCAGGCGATGGAATTTATAATGTTGAACAACTTGTAACAGCATATACATTTGCTGGGTGGTTTACTGAAGAAAACTTCGAAAATGAAGTAACAACAATTTCCGGAACCGATGCAGTCGTTTTATATGCCTGTTGGTGCAAGAATACTACTACTGCTACTATACAACAAGCATATTTGAGAGATGGCAGTTATATTTATTTTGGTTCTTATCCTCAAACAAAAGTGACGGACGACCCACTTATCGCTTCATTAAATACTTTGGCCGGTGAAATGCCTACAAATGCAAATTGTCAAAAATGGACATCATATCTTTACTTTATTTATGGTACAGTAAGTAATTATATGTGGTATATCGACGTTGAATATAGTGAAGCAAAATATAGGGGAGTATACTTCACATCGTATAGACCATATTACTGCTATACGGCCTCTTCATCAAGTTATCAAGGCAGTAGTGGTTATGATACATCAACCATATATTGGTTTAAATATGAACCTATCAAATGGCAAATTTTGGAAGAGATGGACGGGTGTATCACGATAGTTGCTGAACTTGCTCTTGACTGTCAGCAGTTTTATCACACAAATAAGGACGGTGACTCTACAAGGGAAGTGAATGGAAATGACGTATATGAAAACAACTATGAGGAAAGTGAAATTAGGGCTTGGCTCAACGATACATTCTTCAACGCCGCATTTAACGATTTACAAAAGGCATTGATTCAAACTGTAACAGTTGACAATAGTAGTGCAAGCACCCGTAATGCCTCATCTTATGCATGCGATAACACGAAAGATAAAGTGTGGCTATTGTCATATAATGAAGCATTTTCCAAGTACTCGGGTAATTTAGTAAGAGCAAAAACAAGTACTGATTATGCCCGTTGTCAAGGTTGCCCTGTGTATTCAAGTGCTTCAAGTACCTCGTACAAAGGTAACTGTACCTGGTGGCTTCGTTCCCCCAATAAACGTTCTTCATATGTGTGGTGTGTTGGTGCCAGTGGAAGTGCAATGTATGACGCCCAGGGTTATAATATATATGAACAAGTATCTTTTACTGGGGGTATTGTTCCAGCATTGAAAGTTAAACTATCTTAATAGCTTGTATAGAAAAACAATTTTTACGTAATAATCGTAGAACATAAAAAACATCAACCATTTTATTTTTATATAATTTTTGTCTTATTGTAAAAAATGCTTTTAAAAATTAGGAGGATTGTAGATTTGAAAAAAAAGACTTTAATGCATTATACAACACTTGATGCTACAATAGAAATAGTTAAATCTAAAAAGTTTAAAATTTCACTATTAAAAGACATGAATGACTTGCAAGAAGCAAAGTTAGAAACAATTTATCCAAAACTTAAAGTATTTAAGAGTTGTAGTTTTTCTAAAACAAACAAAGAGAATATTCCTATGTGGAAAATATATGGAAAAAAGGATGAGAATGCTACTGCGGCGGTTATTAAGTTTATTTTCAAAAAAAATTGTGACTACAATGAGTTGTTTCATGATGAAAGGATAGTTGGTCAGCAGGTTGATTATATAAAAGTAAATCAATTTAATAGGTATTCACGAGGAAAAAATGATTTAGGCTCAATGGTAAATGAAGGTTTCATCAAAGCTGCTAGTTGGGCTTTTGAGCAAGAGTATCGGTTTGGATCATTTGAATACCTAAATGAAGAATACTTTCAATTAAATTTTGATTGCATTGAAAAAATAGAAATAAGTGTATTTCCAATAAATGGAAGCAATGAAAAAGTTGAAAATATTAAAAAGAAAAAGTTAAAATCTATTATAGATCAACCATACTACTCGAAAATTAGTTTTAAGACTAGCTTTCTTGCAAAACAAATTAAATAATACAACATGGACAAATGCGACTGAACAAATTTTTAACAATACTAAAAGCCTCAAATATTTTTTTAAAATGAGACAAGATTATCGTTTGTTTTTGACGCATCGTATTAAAAAGTTGTTTTCTGTAAGTGATTGCCTAAAGTAAGAAATTTGCAAAGGTCAAGTAAAAATGCATTTTTACTTGACCTTTAATGTTTTTCGACGTTTTTCATAAAAACACATGACGTCGAAAGAATTTTCTATCGATTGTTATCGTAAAAAGAGTATGCATCAATCGTGCAGTAAGGGGGTATTAAATCGGGCGTGTTTTGATGATATAGCGATGCTGCTATTTTGCGCCACACCTCCAAGAGTCGTTTTTATCGGCAAAGGTCAATTTTTCTTTTTGATTATCTTTGCATTTGCCTTGTCCAAAATCCATTTAGCGTCATCAAGAATTTGATAATCATAGCGTATAACGTCGCATTCTTCCTCTGTTTTGCCCGTAACTTCCGCACGGATTTTTCTATATTCCACAAGTCCGTCAAACGTCGTAAGGCACCCGTGTCGGCGCAGTTCGAAGTCTTTGAATATGCCCTGTTTCATCTTGTATATCGGCATCGGGATCACGCCGCAAGTGATCATATAAGCATTCCATCTTTGATGTTCTTGCATCGCCATACGTCCCCTTAGTGTGCCGAAATCGAAGGCGTCGTTGCAATAATTGACAACCGATCTGCCCTCAACCGTCTTGCCGCTTTTTTGAATTTCATCGTCCTTTTGATACTGTTGCAAAAACTCTTGGCTCGCATCCTGTTCGGGTGACGATTTGTCGCAATAGTCATATCCCATCAGTTGCAGTTTCATGCGTAGCGCAAGCACGCCGTAGATATTCGCGTCTCTTTGAATTCTGCTTTGCGTATACCATTCTGCAATTGCTTTTTTCTTTTCTTTTTGCTTGTCAACGTCGACGATTTTGCCGTTTGCCACACTTTGTGCATTACAATCGGGCGTTTGATATTCGGCAGCATAGGCAAGTGCATAGCAGATATGCCTGTCAAGAGCCATTCTCTCACTCTTTTCGTTGACGATAGTGTCAATGTTGTACACCAATTTGTTCTCGTCTCCAAAAACGATATAGTCCGCACTGCCGTCAAACCTGTCAATCACTTTATGCTTAAACTTGCCATCTCGGATTTTGACAAACACCTTGGTGTAGTCAAATATTTCCCATTCTTTGAGTTTTGAGCAAATTTTTTCCGCAAAATCGAGGTTTTCGAGATCCGATCCGAACGCAACGATCAGATAGTTGAAATTTCTCTCGTTTTCTTTTGCGATAAGGTTGTTGTGAAGAGATGTATAAAAATCGTCATCGTTCACATCCAGTTTGAAAAACGCTTCTTTTGCGAGTTTTTCGGGAAGAGGCAAGCAATCTTTTCCGTCGATATCCTGCGCAATACGATAGTAATCGTGATTGAGATTTTTGTCGTTGCGTGCGTCTTCCTTGTCGTATATCCAATAATTAACCGCTTTTTGTATCGTCTTGCCGTCTTTGATTGTCATAAACTGGTTGTTTTCAACGGATGCAAGAAAAATTTGTCTGTTGGTTTTGCCAAAGCCGAGCATAGCAACGTTGATAGATACATTGGATTTGATTGTAGCGCTGTCAAAATCGATTTGCGTTTCATCCATAAATTCGGTGAGCGGATATTTGTCAATGAAATCGTATGCAACGAGTTTGTACTTGTTGACAAAATGCACAAGCCCCGACGATGCTTTGACAAACTTGTCGAAAATCGACACATTTTCGGGTTCGCCGAACACGTATGCATTAAGTCCTCTCTCGCTGTCGGCAACACAGTCCTCGATGGGCATATCGTCGATCACGTCCACAATTTGTTCGACAAAAGCAAGGTTATTTTTATCGTCGCCCGTATTGACAATTACCTCAACGCTACGGTTTGAATAATCTTTGAATAGTTCACGCAATTTTTTTGCAAAATCGTCCGAGGAATTCACCTTTGCGTATGCAATTTTTTCAACAAAAGCAAAATTTTTCAAATCGTCGGTTATAGAATCGGACACGAGAATACACTTTTGGTGCGCGCCTTTTTTCATCACGGATTTTGCAATAGCTTTGTTTTGCGGATTATATCCGACGATAACGTAGCATTTTTTGCTTTTCTTTGCTTTCTTTTTCCAGACATAATTCAAAATTCTTCTGCCTGCAATCGTCAATGCTAAAAAGCTTGCATTGAGCGCAACAAAAACGAAGCACGTAATCATTGCCGCCTTAAAGAGCGGATTTGCGTTCATAAGAGGTTCCGCAGTCGAATAGTCATACTTCAAAACAACAAGATCGACACTTGATTTTACCGCCTCAACGATAGACTCTCCAACCGACGATCCGTTGAACGAGTGCGCAAGATAAAACAGCGGAATGGCAACAAAATAAATTGCCCAAAACTTGCCTTTTTTGTAGTTTTTGTAATATTCAAGTCTGTCTGCTCTGCCTCGTTTTGCAACGTTGATTGCCGAAGTCAACGCAATCGCTATCATAACGGCAAAACAAATCCAAATCACAATATTCATATACGTCCTCTAAAACTTTGATATTAACATCTTATCACAATATCTGTCTTTTGCATAGACATTATGCATTTTTTTTGCCAAATGAGTTCAAAAGCCAAGAATATTATGACAAAACGTATACAAATTTTGTGATATTGTGGAAATTGCTATTGCAAATTTGCCGTAGGCATGATAAAATTACTTTATAACTGTGTATAGGGGAGTGCACGTTGCGTTCAATAAACTCAACCGCAAAACGATATGAAACTTGAAAGATTGTCCGAAACAAACAAAAAACACCTTGCCGCCGCAATGGCTCTTTACGAGCAGTCATTTCCTTATCTTGAAAAGAGAAGTGAAGGCGAACAGGCACGAGTGCTCGGCAAATCCGATTATCATTTTGATTTCATAACAGACAATGACAATTTCGTTGGTATTTTGGCGTATTGGGAGAAAGACAACTTTATATACGTCGAACATTTTGCGATTCTCCCCGAGCTCCGTGGCAATAGCTATGGCACAAAAGCACTCGACGCGCTCAAACAACAGACTGAAAAAAGTATTGTTTTGGAGATAGATCAGCCTGTTGACGACACAAGCGTAAAAAGATTCGATTTCTATCAAAAACGCGGTTTCGTCATGAACTCTCACGCTCATATTCAAGCGAAATATCACCTTGGTGACGGTGAGTTGCAGCTCAAAATTCTCTCATATCCGCGTGAGATAACAAAAGACGAGTACATCTCTTTCAAGAGTTTTATCGACAACGAGGTGAGTGTCAAACCGATAGATGAACTCACAGTGCGTCCTATGCAGGATTGCGACGACAAAATGCAGGTTGCAAAACTCATTTATCTCAGTGACAGATACATTTATCCCTATTGGTTCGACTCAATCGAGGACGGCGAGAAGGTTATTGCACAAATGACATCGCTTCCAACCCTTTACAATCAAAAAAACATCATGGTTGCGGTCACAAAGGATGGTTTTGTCGTAGGAGCAATGGTGTCGAAGCGCGCCCCCGTCGTTGAAAACGAAGAGGATATTCGTAAAGCATTCGAGCAGGCTGGTGTAAAGTGCGACGAACGCACGCACAAAATCTATTGCGACTATTACGCAAAGATGTTCGATGACAAGGATTATTATTACGTGGCAAATGTTACTGTGGATCCAATGTTTCGTGGCAAGGGTATCGCATCAAAACTCATTACTCAAACGGTGAGTGACAAAGGCGAATGCCACCTAGAATGTGTTATAGCAAATCCGGGCGCGTGGAAACTTTATCAGAGGCTCGGATTTGAAATCGTCGAGGAATATCCCGGCGTATTCGATGTGCCGTGCTATGCCATGGTCAAAAAATAAGGAGGAATTATGGACGTTTTTATCAGTTATCGCCGTGACGGTGGCTTTGCGTTTGCAAGACTCATTTACGAGTGGCTTCACCGCGAAAACATCTCTGTGTTTCTTGATCTCGAGGAGTTGAGATCAGGTCCGTTCAACGAAAAACTTTATTCCGCAATCGAGGATGCAACAAACTTTGTTCTTATTCTTCCCTCTCACGCCCTCGATCGTTGCGTTAACGAAAACGATTGGCTCAGGCTTGAAATCGAACACGCGATCAAAAATAAAAAGAATATCATCCCCATCATGGTGGATGGTTTCGATTTTCCAAAGGAACTGCCGCCCACGATGCAAATGCTTCCCTTCTTTAATGGCGTGCAGATAAGCAGAGAATATTTCGACGCGTCCATGGTCAAACTCATATCCATGCTTCAAGGCATCCAAAAGGGCGAAAACGACGAAGATCTTTTGTCGCGACACGACGACGTGAGATATTACATTGACGAGGACTTGAAGGAAAAACACCGCTTGCAATCGGAAGACTTTCTTCTCGACAAGTATGAAGCGCCCGTAATACGAGACTTGCTCGACGGCAAAAAGGACGTTGTATGTCTTGACGTGAACGTGCTCAATCACGAAAGCGCGTTCCAACGTTTTGAAAACCCCCAGGTATCGAAAGTTATCGCCCTCACCTATTCAAATGAGGTTGCCGAGCGAGGAAATGCCGAAAGAAAAGACAACAATATTCAATTTTTCACAACGCAATTCGAGGCAGACGACTTTGAAGACAAACTTGAAGAATATCTCGATGCAGTTGATGCCGATGGCATAGATTTTGTGTGCTTAAGCATGGCAATTATGGACTTCAAAAAGCCATTTCGCATCCTGCAAGCTATTCGCAACTGCCTCAACGACGATGCTGTGATGATAATTCGTGACGTTGACGATGGTGCAGTGTTTGCCTACCCTGACAACGACGGGCTCTTCCGCAAAATGCAATCTTACTACATTCACAACAAGTACAGCGGATTCCGCTACACCGGAAGGCAAATCTATTCGTACGTGCGCAAAATGGAGCCCAAAACAATTCGTCTTGAAAAGTACGGCATTGCAACTGCGGACATGTCACGCAAGGACAAAAAACTGCTCTTCGAAGCATGGTTTAGTTTCATACCCAACGACTTTGGCAGAATGCTCCGTGAAAATCCCGATTCCAAAATTTCCCAAGAAGTCGTTGATTTTTGCGCCAACCACTATGACGAGCTCAACGAACAGTTTTTTTCAAGCGAAACCATTTTTTCGGCAGGTTACGTTATCTATTCAGTCCGATTCTAAGCATATTAAATATTACTGAACATCACAAAAGCGGTCTCGCGTTGGCCGCTTTTCTTATACAAAAAAGCGGAGTTGTGAATGATAACTCCGCTTTTGCCGTATTTCGGCGAGTATTTTGGGTAGATTTGTACGGCGACGATGTGTCGTGTGTGTTATGTCAGCCGTTTATTTTTTTTATGTATTCGAGTATTTTATCAAAAGAGTCAAAGTATTCGTTGCACAATGCCTGTGTTCCGCTTGACTTGATGTTACCGCCATCAAATCCGATTGTAACATATCCGGCAAGACGAACACTACAAACGCCGGCGCCACTGTCTTCAATACCTAATACATGGCAGCGATTTGCTTCGGCAATTCCAAGTCCTACTGCGCCTGTTTCTGCATACAACCATGGATGAGGTTTAGGGGACAATTCACCAAGCGTTCCGACGGCCCCTTTCACAAGCGGAAAACCGGCAGAAATTATACTGTCATAAAAGTCTTTGGGATCTCCCATTTCAAGGGTGTCAAACGCCGATTTTATCTCGGGGAACGCTTTCTCGTACAATCCGCTTGTAACAAGACCTATTTTAATGCCCATTTCTTTCAAAGCAAACAAAAATTCTTTAAGTTTAGGCGATGGTGTAAAAGCTCCTTGTTTTCCTTCTCCGCGCATGATTGCATCCATTTCTCTGTGTGTATGCTCAAAGTAAAACTTGCGAGCTTCTTCCAAAGATTTGTTGGGACAATATTTGTCAATGCAGTATTGAAGGTGTTCCGACACACTGTGACCGGACACAAACGGCAAATCGCTGTCGTCCAATTTGAACGATGGATCACCAAGCAACGAAGCCGTTGTTTGTTCGATAATCCAAATCCAAAATTCCTCGCTACGCACGCTTGTTCCGTCAAGATCCATAAGTACGGCAGTAATCGGAGCTTGTACCGCAACCGGTTTAAGTTTGTAATATGCCGGGTAACCTATGGATGATCCAACGTAAGCAATGGTGCAATTTTCAAAGCAAACAAATTCTACTTTGCCGTCACCCGTTGCATATACGTTCTTTACTCCGTTAACTCCTTTTTCAAAAATTCCGTCAGTGCATTTGTCTATTTGTTTCAATCCACAGTTTTGATCGAAACTTCCAAGATTTGGAATGATATATTTCATTGTTCTATTTTCCTCGTTTCTCATATTATCGTTAAAATTATAATTATTTTACCATTTAATGTCCAGTGTTTTTTTATAAACAAAACTGCCACAAAACGCTATTTTGTATCGTAAAGTGGCAGCCTTTGTATAAGATTATTTAAGCGTAATAATAAACGTTTCTATTTTCTTTGCTCCGATGTCAATCGACCATTGCTTGCCGTCGAAGTTCGTCTTTTCGGCGTGAGTTTCGTCTAAATGTACGCGAACGACCTCTTTTACCGGCAAAATTGTGGATATCGAAAGAGGCAGCGATTCATTAGTTGTATTGTAAACACGTAGTGTGAGTCCGTTACCGTTCTCCGACTGTTTCAGCGCACTTGTAAGTATTTTGCCTTCTTGACTGAACGTAAAGAAACTTGCGCAATCTGGCAATTGTCCGTCTATAGCCACTCCTTGAATTGCCTTTAGTGGGACTTTTGTCGCATAAGCTTCGTTCCAAACATGCGCTTGTTCAAAGTTTCCTTGATGCGGATACAGACACATTTCATACGTCATTTTGCCAAAGCTGTGTTGACCGGTGTATTGATCAAGTTCTTCGTACGTCATTTTACTGTTTGCGGTCATGTATGCACGTTGTGTGCGAATTAAAGTAATTTTAACTGTACGTTGCTCGTCATCGTCCACTTCGTATTCGCGCAGTCCCTTTGTCATTACAGCAAAACCGATATTTCCATCGGATACATCCACAAAGTTTTGCATAGGTTGGAAGGGCAAAAACTTATCAAAATTGTCTTTTGTATCTCTGTGATTGATAGTGCGGTGTGCAACATCCCAGGCGCTTTCGCAATCTGCCCAATCGGCATTGGTAACGCACGAAGGGAAGTTTGCCACAAGTTTATGATCACGTATTTTGTTGTCAAGGATTGTCTTTATGCGCAAGTATTTTGCACCTTTTTCCAGCGTCAATGTCGTTGATATTGCCAACTCTTTAAATCCTCTGCTACGGTCATTGCCGTCAATGGTGGCTTCTGCAGGCAGATTCATTGTTATGTCTATTTTGTAAACGCCGCGCAATTCGTTGCTTTCCAGCATCGTGATTGTGGCAGAGTTGCCAAGACTTGTGTATGTTGCATTGCGTTTTGGTTTAACAGAAATGTGTGCCGACCCTACTTCACCGTCATCTGTAAAGTATAGTTGCTTAGGCATTACTCTGCCTGTTACCTTATCTGTGAGATCAAAAGTGCCGTCGCCGTTAATTGCTACCTTAACGAATTCGTTTTCCAAAATGCCGTTGTCACGAGCAATAAGTTTTCTGGACGGAATAATTTGTGGATCATAAACAATATTTGGCTCGCGGAAGCGCAATGCATATGTTTTATAACCATTTTGAGGAACTTCAACCTCTACCAAAATACGTTTTCTGTCGGCGTTAAATTTAATAGCCTTTGTATCCATTTCTCTTTCAACACCGATAGAGATGTCGTCGCGACTAAGTTCAACGTATGGTACAGTGTTTCCTTTTTCATCCACTATGTCATAGAAATCTCCAACACTGCTTGCCCCGCCAACTCCTATATCAACGGCTTGTCCGCCACCTTTTGGCGTATCGATAACAACTTCGATAACTTCTTTTCTTGCAAAAGGAAGAGTATTAAATACTGTCAGTGTGTGATCTGTCGAAAGGAAGTGTTCTGCAGTGTTAATTTTCCCATACAAGGCAACACAACTGCGGTTTGCAACTTCTTCAGCGACGGTCTTTGCTAAGCTAAAGTTGTACAACATATCGTCGTGAGCTCTGTCTACTGCTGCGCCGCAGATACTGTCGTGAGCGTGACATTTCAACAAAAATTCCCAAGCACGATCGAGGTTCGTTCTCGGATATTCTTTTCCAAATGCTTCCGCGTAACTTGCAAGGGGTTCGGCAATATTAAGTAGGTTGTTTTCACATTCGTCGTTGAGTAACTTTATTTTTATACGACTGCTGTGAGTTGCGCCGAGAAGTGCGTTAAAGTTGTTGTACTCCATGGTGGTGTATCTAAGTTCACCGTGGTGTATTGCTTTTTTGTAGTCCTTTACCGCTTTTATTTCTTTCATATAGTCGTCTAACGAACATTGTTCTATCTCAACATCGGGATAGATTTTGTTCATGTCGGCTATAAGTTCAGGTAAATACTTGTACGGTTCGTCATTATCTTCCATGTTTAATGCAAGAATATGTTCGCCTATAGCATAGGGCTCTGCTTGATTCATCAAATTGTCCAATGCTTGTTTTTGCACAGCCGGGTCGTGAATATAGTCAAAATCCTCGTGAAGAAGAGTAAATGCCTTTTCATAACTTTGTTTGTCTGCCATATGTACAGGAATTTGACTACGATTGTATGTATAAGTTAAGTCCTTTTGTCCCTTTCCAAGCACAGCCGGACCATGAACATAAAAGAACCAGTTTGTGCGAGTTACTTCGTCAAATGTTCGTAACGTATCAATTTCGCTACCGTCTGCGCCGACCCATCTAAACAGCGGAGTCAAAACGTGCTTATTTGTGCCACGGTAGAAAATTGCATCTGTAATACCAAATCCGCGGTAAAGTTGAGGTAACTGAGAAGGTTGTCCGTAGCTTGTTGCCGTGTAGCCGGATTTCATTCCGCCGCCCAATTCATTTGCCATCTTGTGTCCCCACAAAAGGTTACGCACAAGACTTTCCGGAGCAACTGTGTTTGTTTCCGGTAGTGTGTACCAATTTACAACAAACATACGTTTTGCCTTAATAAGGTTAATTATGCGTTGCTTGTTTTCGGGACGAATAGTTAGGTAGTCTTCAATAACTATCGTTCCGCCGTCCACGCAAAAGTACTTATATTCCGGCTTGGTTTCCAACAAGTTTATAATATTGTCCATCAAGTCTACAAGACGAAGTTTACTTTGTTCGGCGGTATGTCTCCATTCCCTGTCCCAGTGTGTTCCGTTAATTAGATGAATTTTTTTCATAATTTTTACCTCAAATATTTGAAAAAATCGGTTTTCTGACGATATAATACCACAAGATTTTGAGGTTGTAAAGAGGAAAATAAAAATTTTTTTTCACAAAATTTTCAAATTTTGTATTTACACTGCAAGTC
>CAVEYD010000005.1:0-25161 GCA_963619835.1 bacterium
AACGTCATTCGAAAACTCTTGCGCATTGTTTTCAAGCTCTTCGCACTTTCCGTAGACAAGACGGAATGAAAATTCGTGTCTGCCTTGTTCAATATACGGCGTAAATCTGTCGCGGAACAAAATGGGACGCTTGTCTATCGGATGTGCACAATAAGCAACTCCACGAAGAAGTGTTGCATACATCGTATTTTGTTCACAAGAAAACGAATAAACTCCTTTGTTGTAAAGAGTAAACGCATTATCTCCGTCTTTTTTGCCGATAAATTTTTGCGCTACATATTCTTCGCCGTCTTGTGTAAAAGTTTCTTGTCCAAACATAATCTGTCCAAAAAAGTCACCTTTAAGACTTGTCGGCACTTTAATTTTCAATGCTTTTTCCTGTTCGTTCCACAAAACATAATAATTTATGTCTATGTACGGCATATCTTTGTAAATTTTGTACGATATTTTAACAAAAGACGATCCAAGCTCAAAAAAACTTTCTATTTCCGTAAGAACGTCTCCGTCCTCTACTATATGAACATTTTTTCTATCGGCAAAAACACCGCTATTGCAATTGGACAGTTTAAATTTTCGTGGATTTGTTCCTATTTTGACCATGTCCCAGCCCCACGGATCGGCATTATCGTCAAACATAACGGGCATAAATGCACCACTTGAAAGCAATTCTTTTCCGTCGACTCTGTAACTTTCAAGTAGACCTGTCTTCTTGCTTATGCGAAGACTTTTGTATTTATCTTCGTAAACATAGTCACCACTTTCATCTTTTAGCAAGTGCTTTGGTTTGATATCGAATTTTACGTCAATACGTTCTACCGAAAACGGACGAGCCTTAATTTTGTATGCAATTCGTTTTCTTCTGTCAAAATTAATGCTACCTTCTTCGGCAACGGTTTGCGATAATATTTGTTTGCCGTTATGGTACGCTGTGGCAACATATTCTTCGACATCGGACGTCAAAGGCTTTGGTAACAAAATTTCGGTTTCAGCGACAATTTCTCTTTCGTATGGTTGTCCGTTCCACACAAAAACCGGAAAAGTTTCGAGTTCGGCTTTTTTATATTTTGTAATAACTGCCATAAATGCCGAATCGAATTCTTTTTGCAATAACTCAAGAGCGTATTCGCATTTTCGGAGAGAACTAACTTCTGCACTTCTTACAATAGTACCGGCAAGACAATCGTGAAATTCAAGACACGCAAGAGCTTTTTCTGCTTCGACAAATGCTTGTTCGTTCTTTTTTTACAAGCCTTGTTCTTCGACAAACGCACAAAATTTTTCGGTGGTAAACAATTTTTCTTCGAGTAAACTGTTCATCTGCTTTACACTGCTCATCGAAGAATATGCTCCGCGAAAGAAAGGCAATGATTTGTTTATCATCCTTGTCGGATTTATTTTTTCAATATATTTTTCGGGTGTTGAGTGAATTACTTTAAAGTGTTCATTTTCTGAAATGTATTGACTTATATCCTCCAAATCCTTTCTGGAATTCACTCCTCCATGATTGCCGACTCCCCACAAAGCAAGCGCATAATCCTGTTCGCTAAAATGATCAGCTTTACGTTTTATCTCGACAAGTGCCGTACCAAAACCGCTTGTGTACAAGTTTTCATCCGTAGCCCTTACCGCTTTTACGGTGCTACCATCAACTCCATTCCAAATAAACATGTTGTCGGGTATATCGTAATACTCCTTCATGGGACGGCAGAAAATGTATCCGTCAAAACCACATTTTTTTAAGATTTGAACAAGCCCTACACTGTGCCCGAATCCGTCAAAATTGTATGCTACTGACGGACGTGCTCCAAATTTGTCCTCAAAATATTTTCTGCCAAGTTTTATTTGACGAACCATCGCTTCACCGGACGGCAAATTTATGTCCGGTTGCAAATACCAACCACCGGCAATTACCCACTTGCCCTGTTTTACAAGATTTTGGATTCGAGCAAATAATTCCGGATCAATCTTTTCGATATATTCGTACAAAATGCTTTCGTTATGACAAAAAACATAGTCGTACTCGTCGCAAAAATCGGCAGCTTGCTTGAATGTGCTTACCGTAACACCCAAGCCTTCTTCCCAGTCCCACTGCCAAACAGGGTCAATATGCGAGTTGCAGATTAAATGTAATTCCTTGATTTTTTTCACAGATTAAAGCTCCTTTTGTTTGATTCGTCCAAAAGGATTGTAAAAATTTGCATATATACGCAAAAAATTGTTAATGACGAATAGTTTGACAAATTGTATTTTTGCCATTTTTAAGCAAAGTAGATTCGTCGTTGTCAAAAAAGACACAATTAAAACCGTTGACATCTATTGTCGCTTCAAGTTTTGCACCATCGCGCTTCCAAGATACAACTACTGTTTTCCCATTGCGAGAATACGTTATCGATGCGCTGTTTATTCCGTCAATAATAGTGGGAGTAATCTCGATTGTATCGCTGTCAACCACGTTTATCCAACCAATGTACTTGTAAAACCAAGCAAGCACACCGCCCCAAAAGTGATGGTTGAATGATGGCAAACGAGGTACACCGTCCTTACGCATAAGTTTGCCTTGTTCGTCAAGATAGTACTCTTCGAAACTTTCCCACAGTGTGGTTGCTCCTTGTTCTACCCAGTATCCGTAGGACGGAAAACTCTTTTGAGCAATAAGTTTAAAACATAAGTCTTGATCGCCGTGTGCAACAAGCGTTTCAAATAGGTATTTATAACCGACAACGCCAACACGGAAGTGATCATCTTGCCCATGAATAAGTGTTAGTAAGTCGTTGTAAACAAGGCCATCTTCGTCGGGCAAAACCACACCTGTTTGCAGTGCCATTGCAATAGCCGTTTGTGTTTGTACTGTCAATTTTCCGTTTTGCATGTATTTTTTGCGGAAATTAAGCGTAAGTTTGTCGGCAAAATCCGCTATATGTTCCGTAGACAAGCCAACTGCACCAAACATTGTAATAGTCTTTGCGGCAAGGTCGAGCATCGTTAAACTATCGGTAATTTCCACAGGCGTTTCAAAGTCACCTTCCCACTTGGTGTAAGTTTGCACCCAATCGCCAAGTCCAATGTTGACTAAGCCTTCTTCGTTAAAACGAGATGTAATGTAATCAAAATATTTATTGATTGCTTCGGCATTGTCTTTTACAATTTTTTCGTCACCGTAAAAGCGATAAAGTTGATAAGGCAACTCTACAAGTACGCTGTCCCAAGCGGGGCCATTTCCCCACTCAAATCCCCAGCCTGCCGTAGGAATTATTCCGGGCAACACACCGTTTGCAGTTTGCGCATTACGAATTTGTAACAACCACTGCTGCAAGCTTTGTTTTGCATCAAAGCTATACAACATTTGCTCGGCAGACAATGCCGCATCGGCTGTCCATCCGTTTTTTTCGCGATGCGGACAGTCGTACGGATAGTACACAAAGTTGCTTTTGTCACTTTGCAGAGTAATTTTAACAAGGTCGTTTACTACTTCATTGTCACATTCAAATTTGCACATCTGTGGCAAATCGGTACGCGTAGAAACAAATGTCACCGTATCGGCTGTTGCTTGCTCGTCGGTAAGGCCACGCACTTCACAATAGCGGAAACCATGCCAGGTAAAGCTTGGCATATACGTTTGTGCACCGTTTTTGCAAACGTAAACATCATGTTGATTGTATTCTAAGTTCGTTTTTGCAAAAGAAATGTTTCGGTAGTCTATGCAATTATCACCATCAAGCACTTCGCCAAAATACATGTCTATTTGTTGTCCGCTTTCGGCTGACAAAAGATTTAATTTGCACACACCCATGTCATTTATGCCAAAGTCGTACAAATAACCATTTTTTGTTTTTACTATATTTACTGCCTTTTTCGGTGATCCCGCAACAATATGTTGTGTGTCATTTGGGACAATTTTGCCTTTGGGCGACTCAACAACAGTTGACAATTCAAAACCCTTAGTATCTATGCTTGTCAGCACATTGGCAACTTCCAAACGTGCATCGTAACGTTCACCACAACGGAAGTCGTCAAATGTAATGGGACTGTTTGTCACGACAAATTTTTCGTCCGTTTTAACTACTAATTTGCCATCAGCTTGCAACGATAGTGCAAACTTGGGCGTTCCTCGATAAGATGCAGTGTCGTTGCCCCAGATATCGTAGTCGTTGCAATTTGCAAACCCATTGCCAAGTAAAACACACAATACATTGTTTGTTTTGTTAAGTTTGCCCGACAAATCGTAAGTATCCGCAAACACAACCTGATTTGGGTTGCTCAAAGTCGGTGCAAACAAACTTTTGTTAAGCTCGTTGCCGTTTAGAAACAAACGGTACAAACCCACCGCAGTAATTGTAAGCGTTGCATTTGCACCACTTTCACAGTCAAACACACGTTTAAACAGCGGTGCATTGACATGGTTTTCTATTGTATTAAATTTTGTTCCGTGAGATATGTATTTCATAATATTTTTTCCTTTTAGTGTTAGTTTAATCATCACTAATAATTTTTGCGCACATAGTCTGCAATCAAATCACGTCCGCATGCGCTGTGTGGTGCATCAAAATCGAATAGTCCTCGAGTGTCGTATAAACTAAATCCGTCGTGGTATATCGCTTTAATATTTATGTACTTTGCACCTGCACGTTTCGCCACTGCTACAAGTGCTTTGCCCAATTTTTTTTAACCGCAAATTTGCTCGGCAAAGCATTGTACATACTCCGGTCGGCATCGGCACAGTTCTTGAGATACCACTCTCCGCGTCCGACCATGCTGTACAGCCCAAGATGCACAAACAAACCCATGCCGAGTTTTTCAGAATCTTTTACATACGAGTAATCAGACATAAAATCTCCTTGATTTTTCGCTTTTGTTGTCAAATTTTTTTATATGCGAACAACTTTTTTCATCAATTTGCAACATTTTCACCAAGTGCAACTACGCCGAGCGAGTGTGCAAAAGTTTTGAAAGCATCTAAACTTTCGTCGTATGTTGTGTCACCGTGCAAGCTAATAAGCATATAGCGGAAAGTTAAACTTTCAATATCTATATTTGCAATCAGTTTATCGCGTTCCAAGGCGGTCAAATTGCCGTTTTCGTAGGCGGTTTGAACTTTTGCTTTTGCGCTGTCTATTGTTGCCATGTAGCCTTTTAGGGCGCTTAAAGTGAAACATTTTTTATTAAGCAACAACGCAGATCCGTTGGTAAGTCCGTACCAATCTTCTTTGCCGCTTGCATTACGATTGTTGTACAAATCTGTGCGTTCGGTTGCAAGCAATTGTTTCATTTCGCTTGCCGCTGTGCCAAAATAAGCATCGCAAAAAGCATCGATAAGACTGTCGACATCGGCATTTACGTCTTTGGCAAGTTTGCTTGAAACGTACAATTTAAGTCGTTGCCAATCACTGCCGACAGTGGAAGCGTTGTAAGTTTGCAATTGATAAAACAACAACTCGTCGCCGACAGATTTTGCCAACTGTACATTTTGTTGCATTGCCGAAAGTGTATCAAATGGCATCATATAGTTGTAGTAGTCCATGCCGACCATCGACGAAAGATATACAGATGTGTATCTAATGCCTTTTACATAAAAGACTATACCTTTGTAGCCGTAAATTATGTCAGTGTCAACTATCTCTATTGTTTGCAACGTTGTTCCGCTTGCACTACACAACGTGACAACAATTTTTTGCCCATCCGAAAGCATTGTAAGGGTTGTTCCGCCAATAGCAAAGAAATTTTCGCCATCAAGCGATACGCCTTGTCCGTTGTTTGTAGATAAGCTTGTGCGTACGGCAATGTTTACTCTAAAATCTACCCTTGGTAAAGTGACAGTGTAAGTACCCGTGCCGTCGGCGGTAGGTTGCGTTTGCACTTCTACTTTGCTGTTAGTAAGGTGCACTATCAAACTTCTTTCGGCATCGGCAAGATCTCCGCCCTTTATGTCGTAGGTTGACAAGGAAAAATCTCTAACAACGTTGTTAAATGTCGGTGTGATTTTTGACAAAACAATGTCGGTCAATTCGTTGTTGTTGCCGTCAAAGTGTTTTTTACAAAGCAAACAGTCTTTATGTGCAACCGCACCTTGCGAAAGTAAAGTTGCAAAAACTTCGTTTTGCCAATCGCCAAAACTGTGAGCATTTTCGTCTATTGCAATTTCTCGCTTTTCGGTTTGTTCGCAACGAGAACATTTTACATAGTACTCGCCCTTGGCAATACACGTTGCTGCTTTGCGACTGCCGTCTACTTCCGTGCCGTTTTCAAAGTCGTGACCGAAAGAATCACTGCCATCGCAAGTGTAAGAGCAATTATTTTTGTCTTTTTTGTCATATGTTATCTCCGCTAAAAAAAAACGTTGTTCACGTTTCTTTTTTATTTTCTGTTGTTATCCTTTAATTCCACCGACGGACAAGTTGACCATAAGTTTTTTGTTGAATACTACAAACAAAATTACTATGGGTATTGCCATAAGTAAAATTCCCGCAAGCTTTACGGGTACAGACTGTATTGCTGTTTCGCTACTTTGATAAAACATAAACATACCGTATGCAAGCACAGGATAATCTTTTATATAAATCATAGGGATTTGGTAGTCGTTCCAATAAGCGATGAAATTGAGCAATAATACCGCTGAAGTTGTACCCCACGCAAGTGGCATAATTACATTGGTCATAATGGCAAAATTACTTGCCCCGTCAATTTGCGCCGCTTCGGTGTAATCCATAGGTATTGCCTTAAACTGCGCATGAAAAACAAGGAAGTACACACCGAGGAAGTTCATTTTCATTATCCACTGCCCCCAAATGTGTCCGTACAAGTGAGTCGCTTTTGCCATTTGTATTTCACTTGGCAAACTACCTACAATAGGCAGTGCCATTGCGATAATTACAATTGTGTAAATTACTTTACCAAACCTGTTGTGCAATCTTGCAACCGCGTATGCTACAATGCAAGGAGTTAGAGTTGCCGCTAATGCGCAACCACCCGCGTACAAAATTGAATATAAAAATTGCTCCGGCATAAACACTTGTCTGCCGTCCGATTCGGTGCGTACATTAAAATATTTGTATGCAGAAACATAGTTGTTAAAACTAAACTCTTTTGGAAAACCAAAGTAGTTATCGTCCCAACCCCACTCGTCCACAGATTTAAACGATGACATGATCGTCCAAACTGCAGGCACAAGCAAAATAAGAGCATAGATTACTAACACACAAAGTATTACAATGTGCACCCAGTTAGTCGTTTTTAATTGTTTTGCAAGTTTATTCATAAGTTTAATCCCCCGCCAATTTATCAAGACCTTTCTTTGCAAGCAAAGTTAAAGGTAGTGCCACGAGAGTACAACACAAACCGAGCGCAGCAGCATAGGGATAATTGTAACTATTTGAATTTGGTAAGTTTACTAGGCGGAACAAGTAGTAACCGATTGTGGTAAAGTGAGCATCGTCTACTTTGTAACCGTAAAACTCGTAGATATGCGCCTGATTGGTAAAAATCGATGCAATACCTGCAATAAGAAATGTCGAAATTGTACCGAGTATTTGCGGAACAACAATCTTTGTAAACTCTACAATCGGCGGAGCTCCGTCTATTTTTGCCGCTTCAAGCATGGAAGGATCTATTTGTTCCATCGATCCGCTGTACAGCAACACTTGTGTGCCAAGTCCTATAAATAACGAATATAGCATTACAGCCGGCATACGAGTGGCATCGTCGTATAACAAAGCACCTTCTTTGCCGGTGAGCCATTCGGAAATAGGAGGCCAAGCAACCTGTGCAAAAAACACAAATACGGTTGTAAGCAATACGGCAGGTAGTACGGTCGGCAAAAACAACATAAACTTAAACGCTTTGTGTGCAAAACGTTTTTTGAAAATATAGTAGCTAAAAACTACCGCTATTATTGTGCCAAGTACCGTTGTCAACAACCACACTATTACGGAGTTGCCAAGACTTATCAGCAAAGTGCCGTCGACAATTTCATTCCAGACGGAAACAAAGTTTTCAAACCACACCCATTGATATGTACCATCTATGGCATCGTATTTTTTGAATGCAAGCAAAATACTGTTGAAATTGACACCGATGTAGAACACCGCAAATTGCACTAACGGTAATACTACAAGTAGCCAAAAGAACAGTTTTTCGCTTCTATTCCGTTTGGATCTTCTTCTTTTAGAAGTCATGTGAATACACTTCCTTTAATTTGTTTGGCATCGCACCACATTGTGCAATGCTTTTGTCGAAGCCGACAACTAACGGTCGGCTTCAATAAATTACTTTTTTTTATTTTCCTTTCCAACCACTTGCAGTGAAATAGTTAGACAAGCCGTTGAAATATTCTTGAGCGGTTTCGCCTTTTGCAAAACGAGACAACACATCTGTACTTTGCGTGTTTCCGTTTTTGCTCATCCAACACCAACTTGTTTCAAAATCGAAATAGCCACTGTTGTTGATTACATAATCAATAGATGATACAGGATAGTAGACATCGGCATTCTTCTTCATCTTATAAATGCTTTGTCCGTAATAAGAGCACTTTGCAAGTTGGTCGTCTGCTATTGTGTAGTTGAGCGAACGTGTTACAGAAGTAGCTATTGTAAAGTTGGCAAGTTGTTTGTTTGTGTGTACAAATTGCAAGAAAAGTTTGGCAACGTCAAGATGTTCACTGTTGGCGTTGATAAAGCAGTAACTGTTGTTTTGCGATACGAGTGTTTGCTTGGTGTAACCTTGATCGGCAGATGCCTTGGGTACCGGCATGAAACCAAATTTACGTGTAGCTTTGGTTTGATCGGGATTGCGTTTTGCAACAAGTTCGAAATCGGATGAAGCTTCGTTTTCCCACCATACACCGTCAATAAGCATTGCATACACAGTAGAACCGTTTTTGTACTTACCTGTAACAAAGTTTGTTTGTGCTTGACGGAATCCGTTTCCGTTGATAATGCTTCCGCTGTAATTATCTGTACTTCCAAGTATTACGTTTTCCAAAAAGTTTAATGCGTAATATTTACCGGCTTGTTTTTGCAACAAATATCCGTTTGAGGAATTGATCTCGGTAGCTTCGATAACCGGTTCGTCGCCATCAAATGAAGTGATAATGTTTGCCGTACCACTAAATGTGCTGTTGAGCGACATTTTGTCAAGACCTTCGTAGTTAGACCACAAATTGGCAAGCATACGTTGAACATACTGCACTCCTCCCGCGTAAGAAAACGGAACTGTGCCTGTGCTTGCAATACCATACAGCATTTCATTAAATTGTTCGTATGTTTCGGGCAATCCGTCGTCGTCTGTACCGGCAATGCCATCCAAGCCAACACTCTTTTCTCCTGCGCCACCGAATACACCGGACTTGTTAAAGTACCAATTGTTTTCTTCAAACAAGTCTACATCGTAAAACATGCCGTAAATGCCGTCATAGAAAGGAATAGCATAGTACTTGCCGTCTTTTGCGGTAAGATATTGCTTCCAAGAAGATTGAAGCTTTCCTTCGATGGTGCCTTCATCGGCACTAACACCGAATTCCGTCGGAAAAGCACCGGTAACTATATCAGAGATGTCGGCAAGTTTACCCTTGTTGACAAACGAATAGTAATCGACCATTTCGGTAAAATACACGTCGTACTTCAACGAATCGTTTACGATCGTATCTCCGCCCAACTGCTTGTTGCCTATGGTGTTAACATAAACACCGGTTTTGTCGCCAAACTTAGTGTTGGCATACAATGCTTCAAACTCGGCTTTAGATTGTTTTATCCAATCGGTGCCAATACCACCGTCGTATGTGGCAACGTTCAAAATAAGTTTGCCACTCTTTTTAGCGTCGTCCAGTTCCTTATCTCCGCTGCCACCGTCACAAGCGACAAACATTGTCGTAAGTGCAACAGATAGCAATACGATAAGCAAAACAAATGCAATTTTTCTTGTTTTCATTTTAATGTCTCCTTTATACTGCTTAAAACTTAATTAGTTTTCGACTTGCAAGCCGAAAATGTGCAATAGTTTGTTCCAATTATTTAACTGCCAATCTACCTTGTAGCTTTGGCAAAATCATCAACAATTACTTTGTTTACGTCAAACGGCTCGTCACTCGATACGTTTATCACTTTTGTTTCGCCTGCTTGTACATCGATATAGTTATCGTCGTAGCGATACTTGTAGTTGTCGACAAAATGTACAAACACACCTTTTGCAAATTTGTTTGCCTTAACGGTAACTGTTGCATGCATCTTGTCTATTTGTTGAGTTGTTACAACATAGTCGCTATCAAATGTGCAATCACTCCACATGCTCGGAGAATAAACATTTGTATATTCTTGTCCGCCAAGTGTGTAATTTATGTACAAATACTCGTTTGCTTTACAATTTAAGTCGGTAGCAATTTTTTGCGCACTGTTAGACAGTTTGCTTATGTTAGCCGTTTTTGTGCACAATGTTTTGCCGTCAAGCGTTCTCACTCCGTACACGATATCTATATCTACTGGTGCAACTCCATCGTTAACTACCACAAGTTCCGTTTGATCTTTGGCATTTTGTGTAAATGTTACAAGTACTGTTTTGTAGCTACGCTTCATTTGATAGTACACTTGCTTCGGTTCGCAATAGTAGTCTACCGTTGCCCACGTGCCTTGTGGCCAAATATCGCTGTACATCCAATTCATAAATCCTGACGAAATGCCTTTGTTGCTGCGAGTAAACTCCGCTTCGGCACGCATACCTTCGGCATGTGCAGTCATTCCCTTGAATGTAAAATCTGTAAGACTTTTTGTTTTACCATACAGTGTTTCGGCATAATATAGTTCGCGGTCCGCAAATGTCATAGCGGAAATACCGTACGGGTTTTTCATCAAACGATCGTCCCAAAGATCGTTCATCGGCCACAACTTGTCTGAAGGATAAATTTTGGTTGTTGTTTCCACACTGTTGGGCCCCATAAGTGCCGCCTCGGAAACAAACGGAACAATATCTTTGGCAATTAGACTGCGATACTTGTCCATACCTGCCGACAAAGCACTTTCAAAAGAGTTGTGATGTGTTTCTCCGCTGGTTGTATCGTTGCCGAGATCTGTCCAACTACAAGGAGATTGTTTTGCAAACGGACGAGTGCGATCCAAGTTTGTAACGCATCCGCGCATGATAACGTCTGTGAAAAACTCTCCTTTTGTAATGCACAAACCATAGCATCCGGTTTTTTCGTTGCCACCACACCAATAAACAAGTGACGGGTGGTTGCGCAAACGTTTTACTTGGTACTCTACTTCGGCAAGAATATTATCTACCCAATCCGGCTTGTCTTCGGGGATATCGGCACAGGCAAGCATTACGTCTTGCCACACCATTAGTCCAAGTTCGTCGCACAAATCGTAAAAAATGTCTTTTTCGTAAATTCCGCCACCCCATATACGCAACATGTTGAAGTTGCCTTCTTTGGCAAGCGTTGTAAGTTTACGATATTTTTCATCTTCTACTACTCCGGTGAAACATTCAACTGGAATCCAGTTGCTCCCCTTAACAAACACATCTACACCGTTTATTTGCAATTGATAGCCGTACAGCGTGTCTCCCTTGGGTTCTTCCACAAGATTTATGGAACGATAAGCAAATCGTCCACTTTTTGTAGAAATAATTTTTCCGTCACGTTCCAACTCGACGCGGTAGTTATACAATGGTTGTTTGCCATAACCGGCAGGCCACCACAAATCAGCAGATTTATTTGTAAAACAAACAAAATTCTTTTTACCTACAACATCGATTGTTTTTTCTTCGGTAGCCTCGGCAAATGGTTTTTCCGAAATATAGAAATGTAGTTTGTCGTTGAGTTTTTCTTCGTAACTACCTTTTACTTTTGCACCGGAATTATCATAAACGCTGTTTATGTTGTAGTTGAGTTCCACAAACAACGATGCGTTTCCTTTGTCGTCAGCGACAACAAACACGTCATTTATTTTTTGTTTGCTACCACACTCTATATACACATCGTTCCAAATACCGTAAGCGCAAATTTTTGGTGCCCAGTCCCAACCGAATTGGCATTGAGCCTTGCGCACGAAAATACGTTCTTTGTTGAATGTTGCGTTGTAACCCGTAGAATCGATTTTGTCCATTGCATTAAGCGTGCTGTGCATTTCTACAGTCAAATTGTTGTTGCCCTTATGCAATAAATCGCGAATTTCGTAGCGATACTGCAAAAACATATTTTTTGTTGCACCGAGATGCGTTCCGTTGAGATAAACATCCGCAAACACGTCAATGCCGTCAAACACGACCACTACCGATTCACTATTAAGCAATTCGTCATCTGCAAATATTGTTGTTTGGTACGTAAAATCACGACGAGCTACCCACTCGACGTCTTTATAATCTAAACCAAAGTAAGGATTTTTTACCAATCCGGCATGATACAAATCTATTGTAATGTCACCCGGAACCTGAGCCGCAATTGTCTTATTTTCAAAATTCAATGTCCAATTATTTAGCTTTGCGTGCATTTTTTTCTACTCCATGTAAACCATTATTAAATAATTTTTTGCACCTTTTGCCGAGCAAAAAATTACACTTATCGATTTTCCAAAATTATTATACCATTTGCAAATATGCTATTCAATATTATTTTGTTTCATTTTTATATTGTTTTGTATCATTTTTGGGATGTTTTTGGTTGACTTTGTGGTTATTTCGTAGCACAATTGATACATAAATATAGTAAACGTCATCGTCAAAACGCAAAGAACAGTGTAATTGTCTATGTGCAGTAAAATGTTTCTAACGGGGAAAATATGATAAAAAAATACTTTATTGAAAATTTAACACCATACCAAAGACAAAACAGCCACATGACCGCCCAATTTTGCATCAACACCGGTAACTACATGCTATTGCACAGCCACGAGGACTATTGGGAATTTTACGTGGTGACCGATGGCATTGTGGAAAATCATATCAACGACCAACTACACACTTACACGCCGGGCACAATGTTTTACTGTACAACAAAAGACGTACATTACCTAACTACACGAGGAAAAAAATCTACAAGATATATCAATTTTACAGTAGAAGAAAAAACTTTACTAACAATGCTCGCACCTTTTTCCGACAACGTGCTTGAAAAAATGTACAAAAATGACCGCAGTTACACGCTAAATACCGAAACCGTTTCTCAAATAGAAGCAACATTGCACACACTTAACCTCTTGCCACTTGACGATTTTGAAACGGCCAACGATATATTGCTTGCCAAGATTATGTTTTTTGTACAAATTGTGGCAACCGAGATACAAAACGACGAACCAAGAAACGACCCTTTGTGGGTACAAATGTTAGGTGAGTTGCGACTTTCGGAAGATTTTTTGACATACACGGTAGAAGACTTGTGCAACAAGTTGAATTATTCGCGAGTACAACTAAATCGACTGTTTAACGCAAGGTATAATATGTCACCGCATGAGTACTTGCTTTCCAACAAATTGCTCTATGCGCAAAACTTGCTTAACAACACCGACTTGAGTACCACCGAAATTGCCAATGCGGTCGGTTATTCCAACTTGGCGCAATTCAATGTTGTGTTTAAAAATAAGTTTGGCGTAACACCCGGACAATACAGAAAATAAAAACTAAAAATTAAATTAAACATGCAACAAAAAAACGCACCATAGCGACAAAACTCTATGATGCGTTTTATTTTAAAGATTATATTTTTCCTAACTTCTACTACACCGCAAAGGCCATTACATTATAGACGCCAAATGCCTTTATCTACCACTTCAGGATAAGATTGTTTGTTTATAAGTTTGTCAAAATACGAATAACTTACAAGCTGCCACAACAACACAAACAGGGGCAGCAACAGTACAACAAAGACTACTATACATATACAACGCACAGCGACAAGTCCTATTAGGTCAAACGCCACCACGCTTGCAAACAATACACAAAACAGCCATGTTATGAAAGGCGCTTTAACATAAAAGATGAACGAATTGGAAATGTTTTTGCCAAGCTTTATGCTGTACATGGTCGAGGCGGACATCATCCAAATTTCCGTCGGCAAAACGACTATCGCCAATACTCCGAGCGGCAAGTAAGATAAAAGCCCACCGTTGGCAGTTTCTGCAAATACAAGATAGATTTTGAGTAAACTTGCAACGACTCCGCACAGACAAAAAGTAAGCCAATTTTGTTTGATTCCGCTATTAAAGTCACCGACAAAAAACAACGGCTCTGCCCAAATCATTTGTCTTGTAACACGCACTGCGCCCGACAGTCCGATGCAAACAATCACGTAACAAGGTATGTCAACCAGTGCTTCGATGAGTTTCAACCATGACGATTGTCCACTGTATGCCGCATTGTCGATTATGCCATCCGCCAGCTGTTGCGAAAGTCCTTGTTGCACTGTATCGCACACGGCAGATACGGCAAGTAAAGGCAAGCAAAAGGCAAACAGTATGCACCCAAGCAAAAGTAATTTTTGCCAATACAGTTTCAAACAATCAAAAAATACTTCTTTTCTGTTGTGCGGAAGATTCTGTTCGGAAAAATCCGTTTTTGCTACCTTTTGTTTCATCTTTTCACCAATTCTTTCAACAGTTCAACTGCAATTGCATCTGTCGATTTTTCGTTAAATTCGCCTGCATGAATAGAGTTTTTGCACAAAAAAACGTAATACGTGTCTTCTTTTTCGTTACCGAGCACCGACTGCGACAATGCAATTCCGTAGCGCACACCTTCCAACGTGAAAGTTGTCGCAACTGTTTCAATAGAAGAAATATCACAAAAATTGTTGCCGAATACAGAAATAATCGTCTGCGCTTGTTCTTTCGTAAGTACACATAAATCGCAAGAATTACGACCGAATGCATCGTAATAAGTAATCAAATAACTTTCGTCGGGCATATTTTGCACGTCTACCTTACGAATATCTGCCGTTACCGATTGCGTAATTACGTTTTTTATGTTGTTTACACTGTCTGACCAACCGACAAACACAGAAATCGTTTCTTTTTCGGTAGGTTCAACAACAGCCGAAATAACCCAAACCCACACAAAAATTGCAATAACAGCCCAAGCAAGATACACATACCATTTATCAAGAGTGCGAGAAAATTTATTGTTCATCTTGCACCTCGATTTTACACACAAACCCATCCGCAACAGACAACACCACTGCGGTATCGTTAGACAAACTACAACAGTCAATCAAATAATACTTACGCGTGTCGTTTGCAAGCATAACAACATCGGCAACGACGTTTTTGCGAACTGTCACATTTTTTTGCACACTTTGTACCACTCCGCTAACAATTGTTTGTGGCATGGCAAGCGATTTGACAAATAGATTACGATATGCCGTTAGCACAAGTACATCCGTAAACAACTTGTAGATTACAAACCAACCGCCGCCAACACTCAAAATACAGTTAACGACAATCATCCATACATAATTTTGCGGAGTTGCGACAAAACACAAAGCTACACATATTACAACAATAGCAACTGCAACAATAGTTATCACCATTGTTTGCTTTTTTAACTCGCACTTAACATTGTCAAGTTTTGTGCGATCAATCAATGTCGTAATCATTTACACTCCTTGCGGCTTTAATTAGAGGATGCTCGCTTGCGGCAACGTCCTTCGGCGTACCCGACAACACGATTTTGCCGCTGTCCAACACAAAGATTTTGTCGGCAATAGCAAACGCTTCGGAAATATCGTGTGTAACGTACACAACAGTACAGCCGACCTGACGCAAAGTGTCGCTAATCAACTTTCGTATCTCGGGGCGTTTTTGTGCATCGACATTGCTTAAAGGCTCATCAAGTAAACACACTGACGGATTTTTTACAACTGCTCTTGCCAAAGCCACCAACTGTTGCTGACCGCCGGACAATTCCTTGGGACGACGTACCAAGTAGTTGCCAAGTCCCAATTTTGCGCAAACATCTTTTACGCGAACGATAATTTCGTCTCGGCCTGCGTTCATTGCTTTTAAAGGAAAGGCAACGTTGTCAAAAACCGACAGATGCGGATATAGCAAATACTTTTGCGACACAAGTGAAATATTTTTATCTATGGCGGACAAATCAAGAGCATCAATGCCATCAAACAAAATGTCGCCCTCGTAGTCTACTGCATCGCAAATAGCAGAAAGCAATGTGGTCTTTCCGCTGCCCGAGGCTCCAACCACTACATTAAATGTTCCCGTTTCAAACTGAGCAGAAACATCGTCAAGCGCAACCGTTGTTTGCTTTTTTTTGACGTATTTAACCGTAAGATTTTTTATATCTATGTTGCCCATGGCTATATTTCCTTCGTTAATTACAATTTACATGTTTTTTACGTAATTCTAATGCTTTTTACATAAAAATAAATTTGTAAAAAATTTTTTGACTACTTATTATCCGTCAATGCATCGCTTTATTTTGCTTTTATTGCACATAAAACCGCTTTTATTTAGCGAATTATATCATACAAATCTAAATTATTCAACCGTATTGAACCAAGTACAAAACCTTCGATAATCAAAAAAGCTAACCATTGGCTTTATATATTGATCACCAACACAACCAATTAAGTTCCGAGAAAAACACACATAGATATAAAAAATCAGCCACTCCGCAAAAGAAGTGACTGAAAATGGCCTGCCTGAGACGATTCGAACGTCCGACACCCGCCTTAGGAGGGCGGTGCTCTATCCTACTGAGCTACAAGCAGATATTAGATATTTTAGCATAAAAAGACATTTATTGCAATGCTTTTGTACACGTTTGCATAAAGTGTTAATTTTGCATTATAAAAGTATATTCACTTTCAACACAAAAAAACACTTCGACTTTGCCAAATCGTATTTATTTTATTTTGCAATTTTTTTCTATCTCTTAACCTTTTTACATCAACCATCGTTGATTCAATATTTACTAAATGCAAATAAGAAAAGTTGGCACACAAACTTGTACCAACTTTCATTACGTGGAGCTGATGACGGGATTCGGACCCGTGACCTCCGCCTTACCAAGGCGGTGCGCTACCTACTGTGCCACATCAGCATATATTTTGTTGTTGCATCTTTTCAAATGCTTAAACATTATAATATGTTTTTGGGCGATTGTCAATAGTATGTTAACAACTTTCTACAAACATTGTTTAGCGATATTTTTATTTTTTATCTGTGTTTTTCTGTTTATATTATTCTAATTTCCACGTATTACTTTTTATTGTACAAGTTTTAATATCTCCCGCTTTATTTTGCCAAGTATTGAAATTTTGTTTACAGAACAAACAAAAGGATTAGCAAAATTTTACCAATCCTTTTTTCTAAGTTATTACAAACAACTTTTTGTTTGCTTTTTTACTCAATAACTGTGGGCGCAAGACATTTTGAACCTGCATTGTAAATAGGCTTACTTCCTGCCATTGTTACCGTTATTGTAAGGCTTTGAAGCAAGCTGTAAACAGCAAACAATTTTGACTTAATATAAGCCACAATTGACCGCAAACCACCGCGTTTACCCCTATTTTACCCCCATCGAGGTTTGTCAAGAGTTTTAGCAATAATGATATTTTTATTGAACGTTTTATTATTAAATTTTAGTTTGCATTTTTTTTATTATCTAAACAACCTATGTTTACCTGTCCTTTTACTAAATTTTCCAAAATTTATTCCTTTATTTTGACAATGGTTTAGTTATTGTTTACTTTTTTTTGTTTGTTTGCTATACTTAAATTTGGTTGTTTGTTATTTAGGCAATCAAAAAATATTGCGACGGTTTCATTTGCCGTTTGCAAAAACCGAGAGGTATATTTATGGACAAAAAAACTTACTACATTACTACTCCCATCTACTACAGTAGCGGAAATTTCCACATAGGGCACTGCTACACAACCGTAAGTTGCGATGCTATCGCACGTTTTAAGCGCATGGACGGTTACGATGTTTTTTACCTGACTGGCACTGACGAGCATGGACAAAAAGTACAACTTCGTGCCAAGGAAGCAGGAGTTACGCCCAAACAGTTTGTAGACAAACTTTACAATCAAATTGTTGACTTGTGGAAGGCACTTGATATTTCGTACGACAAGTTTATTCGCACCACTGACGACTACCACGAAAAAACCGTACAAAAAATATACGAAAAGCTACTTGCAAACGGCGATTTGTACAAATCTTCGTACGAAGGTTGGTACTGCACACCTTGCGAAAGCTTTTGGACGGAAAGTCAACTTGTTGACGGCAAATGTCCCGATTGCGGACGTGAAGTAAAACTCGAAAAAGAAGAGAGCTACTTTTTCCGTCTTTCCAAATACCAACAACGTCTAATTGATTTTTACAACGAAAATCCCGACTTTATTTCTCCAAAATCTCGTATGAACGAGATGATTAACAACTTTATTAAACCGGGACTAAAAGACTTGTGTGTTTCCCGCACGTCTTTCGACTGGGGTGTTCCACTTCCGTTTGACAAAAAACACGTTGCATACGTTTGGGTGGATGCACTTTCCAACTACATTACGGCTCTTGGCTACTTGCAAGAAAATCATGAAAACTTTGATAAGTTTTGGCCTGCAGACCTTCACATGGTAGGTAAGGAAATTGTACGTTTTCACACAATAATTTGGCCGGCACTACTTATGGCTCTCGATTTGCCATTGCCTAAAAAAGTTTACGGACACGGCTGGCTACTTATGGGAGACAACAAGATGGGCAAGTCTCTCGGAAACGGTGTAAATCCGTTTTTCCTTATCGATCGTTACGGTTTAGATGCCGTAAGATACTTTTTGCTTAGAGAAATTCCATTCGGTAGCGACGGAAACTACTCCACCGAAGCACTTATAAACAGAACAAACGCCGACTTGGTAAACGATTTAGGAAACCTTGTTTCGCGTACAACGGCAATGATTACGCAGTACTTTGACGGAAAAATTCCTGCTCCAAACGAATACACCGACTTGGACAAAGAGGTTATTTCATTGTGCGAAAACACTCTTGAAAAAGTTCGTGCAGATATGGACGCATTGTCTTCTCCGGATGCTCTTGCAGATATTTTCCGCATAATTCAACGTGCCAACAAGTACATAGACGAAACCATGCCTTGGGCATTAAACAAAAACGGCGACAAACAACGTCTTGCAACGGTAATGTACGTTTTGGCAGAAAGTATTCGCTTTAGTGCAACATTGCTTAAACCGTTTATAACTCAAACCGCAAACAAAATTTTTGAAAAATTGGGAGTAGCTTCTCCCGATAACTTTGACGGCATTGCTAAGTTTGGCGGACTTGTTCCCGGAACAGCTGTTACAAAAGGGGAAAATCTGTTTAACCGCATTGACTTAAACAAAGAACTTGCAGAATTAGAGAAACTTAACAAGCCTGCCGAAAAAGAACAACCCAAGGATGAAGAAATTACTATTGAAGATTTTGCAAAAGTAAAACTTTGCACAGCAAAAGTACTTTCTTGTGAAAAAGTGGCAAAAAGCGACAAACTTCTTGTATTTAAGTTGCAAGTAGGTGACGAAGTTAGACAAGTTGTATCAGGAATAGCACAACACTATCCACCCGAATACATGATTGGTAAAACTGTCGTTCTTGTTAAAAACTTAAAGCCCGTAAAAATCCGCGGAGTTGAAAGCAACGGAATGATTTTATGTGCCGCAGACGACAAAAACGTTGTGTTTGTTTCACCGGAAAAAGATATCGGTAGCGGCAAGGAAGTACGTTAATGTTTGTTGATACTCACTGCCATCTTGACGATGCCGCATTTGAAGGTACTGCCGACAAGATTGTAGAAGAAATGAAACAAAACAACATTGTTTTAGCAATAAACAACAGTTGTGACCTAACAAGTATGAAAAACGGCATAACGCTTGCTCACAAACACGACAGTGTGTATGCTACAATCGGCATGCATCCTGAGTTTGCAAAAGACTTTGACGATGCTTTTGTTTGTGAAATGAGCAAATTTGCAACCGATAAAAAGGTTGTTGCTGTGGGAGAAATCGGTTTAGACTACTACTACGGCACCGACGAAAAAACAACTCAAAAAGACGTTTTTGCTTACCAAATTGAGCTTGCCGATAAATTTAAATTACCTCTTACATTACACATACGTGATGCTTACGGCGATGCCGTAGACATTTTGTCGGCACAAAAAAAATATCTTAACAGCGGAGTACTTTGGCATTGCTACTCCGGTAGCGGAGAGCTTGCAAGACAAATGGCAAAACAAGGGCACTACTTTGCTTTTGGCGGTGCAATTACTTTTAAAAATGCAAAAAAAGAAGAAGTAATAAGCCAAATTCCTATCAGTCAAGTGCTTACGGAAACAGACAGCCCTTATATGGCACCGGTTCCTTTTAGAGGAAAAATCAACACGCCATGCAACATTCCTTTTATATTAAGCAAACTTGCGAATATTTACCAAATAAGTCAAGAAGAAATGCAACAAATTGTGTTAAACAACACTCTTAACTTTTTTACTAAAATAAATTTATGAATACGTACGTTTACAAAATAGGCAACAAACTTTATATAAACTTAACAAATCGCTGTAGTAACAATTGCGATTTTTGTATTCGTCAAGGAAGAGACGGCATGGAAGGACAACCACTTTGGATTGACGAAGAACCTTGCACGGAAGACGTAATTGAACAATTACCGAAAGATATTGACAGTTACGACAGTGAAGTTGTTTTTTGCGGTTTCGGTGAACCTACTTACAATCTTGACACATTGGACGAAGTAGCCAGTTACTTACACTGCATCGACAAAACAACTCGCATAAACACAAACGGTCAAGCTAATTTAATACACAAAAAAGATGTTTCCGACATCATTGTTACTTCTTGCGACACAATAAACATTTCCCTAAACGAATGTAATGCACAAAAATATCAACAACATTGTAAAAGTATATTCGGTACCGATGCTTACGATGCTCTTTTGGAATTTGCAAAGCTTTGCCGTCAAAAAGGTGGAAATGTTGTTTTTTCGGTAGTTGACAGTATCGGTAAACAAGACGTAGCTTCTTGTCAAAAGCTTGCAGATAAATTAGGTGTTCCTCTTAGGGTAAGGGTAAAGGAATAGATGCTACAACAAAACACAACTCAAAACACAAACTTCGATTTAGAATTTAAAAAAATAGTAAAAAGTTTAACAAACAAACCTAAACTTTTACTACATGTTTGTTGTGCTCCTTGTGCAACTTACTGTCTAACAAAAGTTTTGCCTTTTTTTGACGTTACTTTGTACTATTCAAACAACAATATTACAAATTTTGACGAGTGGCAACTTCGCTTAGATTACGTTTATGCTTTAGCTAACTTGGTCAACAGTGAAGGTTTTAATTTTTTTAACTCAAACTACCATATTGAAAATTACCCCGCTTATAAAACAAACGTCTCTTTACAACCGTTGCAGACTCAAAAAAATAACAACGTTTTAGATTTTTCACCGTTAAAAGTGGAAGTTTCCCCTTTCAATCCAAATATTTTTTATAATGTTGCAAGCGGTTTAGAAAACGAAAAAGAAGGCGGAGCGCGTTGCACAGAGTGTTTTAATATGCGCCTAACAGATAGCTTTGAATTTGCATTTTCGCACGACTTTGACTACGTTGGCACCACTTTAACGGTTTCACCATATAAAAACAGCAAGCTACTAAATCAAATCGGTTTGAATTTGCAAAAAAATTATCAAGTCAACGACACTTTAAGCAAAAAAACTCCGCTTTGGCTTCCTTCAGATTTTAAGAAGGAAAATGGTTACAATACAAGCATACAAATTTGCTCAAAGTTAGACATTTATCGCCAACATTTTTGTGGTTGCGAATTTAGTAAAATTTAGTTTTTTTTAAATAAAAAAATAACGCCTTCGATCTTTTTCGAAAGCGTTTTTTTTAATCTTTTTTATTTTTTTTAATTTTAGTTTATCTGTTTAACGGGTAAAATAAAGTACAACACTTCATCACTATTATTTATTGTAATTATACAGCTGTTTTGCGGAGTAAATTCCATTTTAATAGTTTCGGTGTTTAATACACGTAAACAATCATTGATATATTTACTGTTGTACGCACATCTTATATCTTTACCGTTTAAAGATATAGTAACATTTTCACGAGCTGTTCCGTATTGGCTTGTAGATGAAATACTCATGCTGTACTCTTCAATATCAAAGACAACTAAGTTGTTCTTGTCTGAACGAGACATGATTGATGCAATATTTATAGATTTTTCGAAAGCTTCTTTGTTTACAAGTAATGTTGAAACAAAGTTTTTAGGAATAATGTTATCGTACTTTATGTATTGACCGGCAAGCAAACGTGTAAACAAATTCGTGTTGTCAAGAGCAACCATCAAGTAGTTGTTTTCAATGTAAACTTTTAAGATATTTTCGCCGTCGGTAAGCAATTTATACAGCTCATTTAAACTACGTGAAGGAACCGTTGCAGAAATAAAATCTACTTTTTCTTCCAAAGCTTTTTTGCTCATTGCAAAACGATAACCGTCTGTTGCAACTGCAGTAAGTGTATATTCTTTTCCTTCAAAATGTACACCTTTTAGCATTGGACGACTGTCATCCGTTGCAACGCTAAATAATACGTTGTTGATTATTTCTTTTAAGTTGCTTTCTTGAATAGCAAAATATTTACTTCCGCCAACTTTTTCCGTTTCGGGATAGTCTTCAACGTCAAGAGTACCGATGTTGCATTCGCTTCCTTGAGTAGAAATATACAAGCGTCCGTCTTCGTTTACTTCAAGAGAAATATCGGTATCGGTTGCGGCAATATTTCTAATATATTCTCCAAAGATTTTTCCCGGGACAAGTAATTCTCCGCCAATAATAACATTTGCTTCTATAGTACGTTCGATAGCTAAATCTTTATCTGTTGCATACAACGTTAACTTATCGTTTTCAGCTGTTATTTTTATACATTCTAAAACCGGCGCTACTTCTTTGCCGGACAAAGCTTTACTTACTTTGCTTATTGCATCGTTTAAATCAAGACTGTTTACGATTATTTTCATTTTACTCTCCTAACATTGCTTGTTTCTTTTGTCACATCCCTACACTTTTATTTTTTCTAAAAATAGTAATTATGTAAGAATGTGTGAATTTGTGGATAACTTTAATTTTTTGTGTTACTTACACAAGATATTGTGTTTAAAACAACTAAAAATATCTAAATGTTGTGGTATGTCAGTGATAATTTGTGTTGAAAAATCTTTCAAATAATGTGGATTTTTCGTTTAACCAATGTGGATAATTGCTTAGTTAGTGTTTAGAAACGCAAAAAATAAGATTTTTATTTTGTAAGTAGAACAACTTCTACCTATATATTTTACCACAAATCATTAAAAATATCAATAGAGATTTTGCTATTTTAATTGAAAAAGAGCACTTTATTTTGACATAACTAAATCAGAATCTTTAATTGTTTGAGTCGCTGTCAATTTTTCCGTCTATGTTGTTATCGGATGATTTTGTATCAATGTCAACTTGTTCGTTTGTGCTTTCGTTATCTAATTTCTCTGTGCTGTTGTCAGTTGCTTCTTTTTCGGCATTTTCTTTGGCATGCTTTATGTACTGAGTCCACTTAATATAGCCGTAAGTTGTGTTTGTGAGATAACCGGCTTTCAATACAAGAAGTACCCATTGTCCTGCCATAATATTTATTACAGTTTCCAAAATTGCACTTATATACCAAGCTAACCATTGCTCACGATATCTAAACAAGATAAGAAGTCCGTTTGCAATACCCACTGCCGAAACGCAAGCATCAATGTAGCATGTTATGTTTTTAAGCATTACGTTGTTAGCAAAAATACCGCCGTCAACTTCAATAAGTGTAAGCAAATATCCAACACCGATTGTCCAAACAATTATTGCAAAAATAATTATCACATCTTGCCAAGGTGTAAGTTTTTTTACGACAGTAAGCTCTTCTTGCTCTTTGTCGGGGTGGCGATGCCACATAACAAAACTAATAATATCGCAAGGAATCCAAAACAGTAAGGTTGTTGCCATTGTTGCAAAACGATACATGCAAAGAACACAAACGATTATTTCAACTACTTCTACACCCAAGGAAACGATAAAGTTCCACTTACTTTGTTTGGAAATAAGTAGTTCGCACGAAACGTTTAAAATAACGTCTAACAAGTAGAAAATTGTTATCCATTTTAAAACACGTTCGTATCCTTGTCTTGTCGGATTTCCGCCACTGAAAATATAATTAGGAACGTTTTCCGTTACGGAATAGGAATTTGTATTTTCATCAAGAGAAACATCTATCGTAAACAAGCTATCGGTATCGCCTACTAAAGCAATTTTAAGAGTTCCTTCATCGCTGTCTTGATAGCATTCTATTGAAATAGTGTCGTCTTTTGTTAAACTTTTGTTTTCCGGAAGGTTAAGAATGTATGTTTCGGAATCTCCCTCTTTTACCGTAAACTCTGCATATTTTGTAAAATCTTCTATGCTAAAAGTTTCGTCGTTTATAGTAATTCCTACTATTGTATATTCCCCTTCCGTTCCGCTAAAGTCAAGTTTGTTGTAGGTTCCCGTAGAAGAAGAATTGTAGCAAGATTTATTTACGTTTACCGAATAGGTATATTCACCTGTTTCCGGAAAAATCAAAGTAAACACTATTGCAAGTACTAAAATAACAAAAAACCAAATTTTTTCGTATAGTGAAAAGTAGTTCCACAAATCTTTTACTCTTTGTTTAAAATTTTTTTTCTCCATTGGTATACACTCTCCATGTTATTTTTTAATAAAATTACAACCATTTAGCGCGAGAAATTTCCCGCTTAGTCACCTTGTCAAGATGTTCGTCAGAGGAAGGCAACGACAATTTCATGCTGTCTATATCAACAAGTACAAATTTAGGTTTGTTATTTTTGAAAATTACAACAGAACCGTTTTCTTCCGCCTGAGAAGCAACCTTAGAAAAGTTTTGATTAGCTTCTGTCATTGAAACAATTTGATTACTATCAATTAACATAACCGCGTTTCTCCTATTTATATTATAGATTATAGGATAAATTTATTCTAACATACAATTTAAATAAACACAAATTAAACACGCAAACTTTTTTAAAATTATCCATAATTCATAAGTAAGAAAATGTGCAAGTATTAGTAAAAACAAGGCAATAAATTTTAACTAAAATAATTGAAG
>CAVEYD010000005.1:25194-34503 GCA_963619835.1 bacterium
TTTAACTAAAATAATCGAAGTGTACACTATAGTAAAAATATAGGTAAAAAACATCCTATATTTTATTAAATGAACAATGTTTTTTATTGTAAAAACCTATTGACAAGATTTTTTGCTACCTTTATAATAATAACATGGACTTTTGTGGAACTGTTTTTAATAGGATATATTAAAACCAAACACTCAATAAATAAAAAAGCTTTTGGAGGAAATTATGGCAAGCTTAAAATTGAATCACATTTACAAAGTGTATCCAAACGGAGTAAAAGCGGTAAACGACTTTTGTATGGATATTGAAGATAAAGAGTTTATCGTATTTGTAGGACCTTCCGGTTGTGGTAAATCTACAACGTTGCGTATGATTGCAGGACTTGAAGAAATTACTGCCGGCGAACTTCGTATCGGAGATGTAGTGGTAAACGACATGGAACCCAAAGATCGTGATATCGCAATGGTATTCCAAAACTACGCTTTGTATCCTCATATGACTGTTTACGAAAACATGGCTTTTGGTCTTAAACTTCGTAAAATGCCAAAAGACGTTATTGACAAAAAAGTACGCGAGGCAGCAGAAATATTGGGTATTACCGAATATCTTGACAGAAAACCCAAGGCTATGTCAGGCGGACAACGTCAACGTGTTGCTTTAGGACGTGCAATCGTTCGTGAACCCAAAGTATTCCTTTTGGACGAACCTTTGAGTAACTTGGATGCTAAACTTCGTACTGCAATGCGTAGTGAAATCAGCAAACTTCACAACAAGTTGCAAACAACCTTCATTTATGTTACTCACGACCAAGTAGAAGCTATGACAATGGGTACTCGTATTGTTGTTATGAAAGATGGTTTTGTTCAACAAATCGACACTCCGAGAAACTTGTATCGTTTCCCGTGCAACAAGTTTGTTGCAGGATTTATCGGCACACCTCAAATGAACTTCTTTGACGGAACACTTGAGCTTCACGATAAAGACAAAGTCATGGTAAAAATAAACAATACCGAGTTTGCTATCGATGCTCCTTACAGATTCTTTAACAAAGCAGACAGAAAGTATCTTGACGGCGTAAAGCCCGTTACACTTGGTATTCGTGCAGAACATATTTCTATCGATCCCAACCACTATCCGTTTAAAGCAAAATGCCGTGTATTCCACATTGAAGAGCTTGGTACGGAATGTCAAGTATTTGCAGATCTCAACTTGAACACAGAAGACACCGTTCTTGAAAGCCCGACACGTATTATCATTAAGGCTCTTGCCGGAACTGAATTTGAAGTTGGACAAATCATTGATATTTCACTCGGTCTTGAACACTTGCGTGTATTTGATGCAGAAACAGAACACACCATTGCTCCGCGTATTCCGGAAAGAGTAATAGTTGACGGTAGCGTAAGCGGAAGTGTTCTTGAAATGTTAAATGCCAAGATTGCTCTTCCTTCCGCAATTGTCGCAGAAGACGGAAACTACGAAGTTTACATTCCTACGGCTGCTATTTCACTTGCTGAAAGCGGAATTGATGCAAAAGTAATTGAAGAAGAAAACGTAAACGGAGCAAGACTTATTCACCTTCAAGTTGCAGATAGAGTTTTGTTTGCAATTGTAGATAAAGAAGTAGAGTTGAGTGAAGGACAAGATGTTCACATTAGCATTGACCTTAAACAAATCACATTGGAAAAGGGCGGAGAAACAGTTGTTGCTCCTCTTGCTAACGACAACACTCTTGTTGCAAAACTTACTAAAGAAAGAATAACAGTTGAAAAAATAGCCGACGACGGAAAAGTTAAGAAGGTTAAAGATTTCAAATTTAATCTTTGCATTGCCGGTCACCCGTTTGAATGTCCTCGTGCACTTGCTGCTCGTCTTGTTAACGGTGGCGGAAACGAAATCTTTACAAATCAACTTTCAGTTAAGTTTACACCGTACCAAGTTGCTTTGGGAGAAGAAGGCATTGATGCATTTGTAGAAAAAATTGTTAACTACGGAAAGGAAACTTTTGCTGTTTGCAAAGTTAAACAAACAGTTGCCGTTGTACCCGAAAAGAAGGGAGATCCCAAAACTGCAGAAGTTGAAGTTGAAGTAAATGTTGCGGTAGAAGAAGGATTTGATGCAGCTACAGTTAAACTCGTTCCGGATTTAGAAAAAGTTGCCATTATCGAAGATGCTCGCGGAATTCGTCTTGCATAGTAAAAATTAAAGTAAATAAAAAGCCACCGAAAATATTCGGTGGTTTTTTTGTGGCTAGGGTAGCAGGATTCGAACCTGCGGAATGACGGAGTCAGAATCCGTTGCCTTACCGCTTGGCGATACCCCAATAAAAGCATATATAAGTATATGCTTTAGGTGTTAAATTGTCAATAAAATAATAACAAGTCGTTTACTTCAATCAATTAGAGTTGAAAGTAGTTGTAACCAAACAGATATTAAAAGCTATTTGAATTTATAAATAATTTTTAGTGTTTAAAATTACTTTGCAAGTTCGTAAATAGCTTTTATGTAAAGTTTTGTCATTAAACGATAGTTTTCAAGTATTATACACTCGTTTGGCATGTGGATTGTGGACTCTTCTCCCGGGAACATTGGACCAAAAGCAACACAATTAGGCAAACAACGACTGTATGTTCCACCGCCTATTGCAAGAGGTTCGGCGTTAACATTGAGTGCTTCGTTGTAAATATTCATAAGAGTTGTAACAAGATACGAATCTGACGGAACAAACAAAGGTTCGCTAATATGTTTAGGAACAATATCAAATTTTTTAGGAGTGTTTGTTCTAAGAATATTGTACATTTGTTGGCAGTTGTAGCTTACAGGGAAACGGATATCAATCGTTGCAATCAATGTTCCGTCTTCCTGCGTGCGAAGTACACCGAGATTGCAAGTGAGATTTCCGCTTGGTTTGTCGGTAAGATTTACACCCCACTTCTTGCCCGTAGTGTCACAAACCCTATTTGCCAAAAATGATAAAGTTTCGTTTTCGGGAAACACGTTTGCAAGAAGTTTAAGAATTGGATGAGCTGCATTTATTCCTTCGTCGGGAGTACTTCCGTGAGCAGCTTTGCCTACGGATGTAATTGTAGTTTCATTTTCGGACTTTGTAACAGAAAGATTACAATTTTCTATAGTTATGTTGTTTGGAATAATTGCCGTGCAAAGAGAAGGAACAACATTGGCTCTGTCACCTGCCGTAATCTTTACACCATCAGGCAACTTTCCGCATACAATGTCAAATTGGTAAATTCCCTTTTCACGATTGATAACAGGAAAATCTCCGTCCGGAGAAAATGAAATAGTCGGGAAAGGCATTTTTGAAAAATAATGTTCCACGCACTCCATTCCGCTCTCCTCATCGCAACCAAAAATAAGGCGGATGGTTTTTGACGGAACGAAGCCGGCATCTTTAAGTGCTTTTATTGCAAATAGGCAAGCTATCATTGGACCTTTATCGTCCATTGTTCCACGTCCGTACAGTTTGCCATTATCTATAATGCCGTCAAACGGCGGAAATTTCCACTCGCTTGCATTAGCCGGTACAACATCAAGATGTCCTAAAACTCCCAACACTTCACTTCCGGTGCCTTTAAAATCTACGTGTCCCGCATAGCCGTCACAATCATAAGTTTCAAACCCGAATTTTTGTGCAAGGTCGAGCACGTAATTTAAGCAGTTTCTAATTTCAGTACCGAAGGGGGCATTTTCTTTTGCGGGAGCTTTTTCAGTGTTAAAAGAAATTACCTTTTGTAATTGTGAAACAAGAGTATCAAATTGCTCGTCCACAAGATTGTTTAAGTCTTTCATAATGGTCTCCTTTTTTTGAAGGTTTTATTTGTTTAATTGTTTATCAAATGAAAAACATTCAAAATTCAGTTCTTTTTTAGCAAAATATGTTTATATTATACACAAAAAAATCTGTTTGTGCTATTATATTTATGCAAAACGTCGAATAAAGAAAAATTATTATATTTTTTTGTTCTTTCGTTGGAAAAACTGAAAAACTTTTAGTAAAATCTATTACAGCAACACAAGAGGTAAAAAATGGCAAATGTCAACGACGGTCATCGCAGTAGAATGCGAGAACGCATGATAAAAGAGGGAATGTCCAACTTTAAGGATCACGAAGTGCTGGAAGTGCTGTTATATGGTTATTTACCTCGAAAAGACACAAACAAAGTGGCACACTTGTTGTTAGAAAAGTTTGGAAGTTTTAGCAATGTGTTAAATGCAAGTCCGCAACAACTCATGACGGTTGACGGAATTTCTGAAGTTACCGCTTGCGGAATTGCCGTACTTAAAGAAGTTTTCGCTCGGTATAAGGAAAGTTTAATCAAGAAAACTGTTGAACTTAAAGATTTGTCGTCGATAATAAAATATTCGCAAATGTTGTTGGAAAACAGCAGTGTGGAAAAGTTGGTTGTCGTGTACGTAGACCATTCGGCAAAGTGCTTGATGAAAGAAGAGTTTACTTCCGAAAGTGTTGATGCCGTAATGCTGGACATGAGAAACATTATAACTTCAGCAATAAGGTGTTCGGCGGCAGGTGTTGTACTTTTCCATTGTCACGTTGGCGGAAGTTGTATGCCAAGCGAAGAAGACGTTGTTTTTACGGAAAAACTTTATTTTGCGTTGGCAAGCATCAATGTTTCGTTGTTAGAACATATAATATTTAACAATCAAGGTAATTACTACAGTTTTTTTGAAGAAAAGCAAATGAACAAAATTATCGAAAAATATAAAAAAACAATAAAATAAAGAAGGAAAGAATATGTCAGAATTGAGAACGAGATTTGCTCCGAGCCCAACAGGATACTTACACATCGGTGGATTACGCACTGCTTTGTATTCCTATTTGTACGCAAAGAAAAACAACGGTAAATTTATTTTACGTATTGAAGATACCGACCAAGGCAGATACGTAGAAGGCGCCGTAGAAATAATTTATAGAACTCTTCACGAAACAGGACTTATATACGATGAAGGTCCCGATGTTGGCGGAGACTATGGTCCGTACATTCAAAGCGAAAGAAAAAATGAGTACTTGTACTATGCTAAAAAGCTTGTAGAAAGCGGACACGCTTACTATTGTTTTTGTTCGGAAGAACGTCTTGCTACGCTACCTGATGTAAACGGAGCAAGAAGATACGACAAACATTGTTTGCATTTGTCTAAAGAAGAAGTTGAACAACGTCTTGCAAACGGTGAGCCGTATGTTATTCGTCAAAATATGCCTACTACCGGTAACACCACTTACCATGATGCCGTGTACGGAGATATTACAATAGAAAACAGCGAATTGGAAGATCAAATTTTAATTAAGTCTGACGGAATGCCGACATATAACTTTGCCAACGTTATCGATGACCATCTTATGGGAATAAATTGTGTAATGCGTGGTATTGAATATCTGTCAAGCACTCCCAAGTACAATCTTTTGTACGATGCGTTTGGATGGGAGCGTCCCATGTATATTCACATGCCACCTATTATGAAAGACGCTCAACACAAGCTTTCTAAACGTAACGGAGATGCAAGCTATGAAGATTTAATTAAAAAAGGCTTTTTGAAAGATGCAATAATAAACTATATTGCCTTGCTTGGATGGTCGCCAAAGGACGATACCGAAAAAATGAGCTTTGACGAATTAAAAGCCAAATTTGATATTTCCGGAATCAACAAAAGTCCGTCAATATTCGATCCGCAAAAACTTGCTTGGTTAAACGCACAATACATAAAGGAAATGACCGACGAGCAATTTGCCGAATATGCAAAACCGTGGATTGAGAACAGTTATTTGAAAGAATTTGACTACAATTTGGTGTGCAAGCTTATTCGTAGCCGTATTGAATATTTCTCGGAAATTCCGGACAAACTTAAGTTTTTGGTTGAATTTGAAGATTTTGACAATGCACTATACGAAAATCAAAAGCAAAAAACCGATGCTGTAGTTGCTAAAGAAGTTTTGCCACTTGTGAGAGAAAAACTGGCGCAAACGGAAGTTTGGGATAATCAACACTTATACGAAGCTTTGATTGAAGTTGCGCAAACAAACGGATTTAAAAACGGAAAAATATTGTGGCCGGCACGTATCGCAATTACAGGACTTGCAGCAACTCCCGGCGGAGCAAGCGAGATAGCCGAATTGCTCGGAAAAGAAGAAACTTTGCGTAGATTAGACAAGTCTATTGCAAGATTGTAAAGGAGAAAACTATGAGAAAAACTACAGAAAAAGTTGCATTGGTTGCACTTATTTGTGTTGCGTTAGTTTTTATTGTTGCAACTATCTTGTTCTTTTGTGGAGTAGCAACACCCGGCGAGTGGACGGATAACGGATTTACAATAGCACTGCTTATTGTTTTAGGCGTAGCCTTTGTGGGACTTTCGATATATCTTGTTTACGAAAACTTTGCATCACGTTCTAACTTGCGTAGAGTACTACTCTACTGTGATAGCGAAAGCGCAACGATGGCAAGCAGAAAGGTAGTACAAAATATAGTCGACGGATGCTCTAAAAAAGTTGACGGAATAAAAATAAAAAGAACTCGCATAAACATGGACGACAAACAAGGACTTGTGCTTACTTTAAACCTCGTTACGGAAGCAGAAAATATGCAACCATCCATGGACAAATTGCGTGCAATGTTGTTTGAAAGCTTTAACGAAACACTCGGTTTAAAATTCAATTCTATCAATTTTGTTATAGACAAGTTGGCAAAGAAGTTTGTTCCAAAAGACGATATAGCAGTAGGCGAAAGTTTACAAGAAGAAAATCTCGCAGCCGACCAAGAGAATACTGAAGAAGTAAGCACCACTGAAGAAACAGCAGCGACAGAGGTTAAAACATCTGAAGAAACTAAAACGATCGAAGAAGATGAAAATAACGAAAGCGCAAAGGCAAGTGAAATAGCAGCCGATGTAATTGAAGAAGTAAATGAAGAAAAAGCTGACGAAACAAAATCAGTTGATGAAATTGCAGCAAGTGAAGAAAAAAAAGAAGAACTGATTGGCTAAAAATTTAAAAACAAACTCAAAGAATGTCGCATTGCAAATGCGGCATTTTTTTGTTTTCAACGTTTAAAAATAATTTTTTTGCAAGACAGAATAAAAAACTGTGAAGCTATATACATAATAGAGAAAGTGTGATAAACTAAGAGTAGTCTAAAAAAATGTAGGGAAAAAGCATGAAAAATAATCCACGTTGTTTATATCACAATAATTTTATTAACTTTGTAAAAGCCGATGAAAATGCTGTGTTGGGCATTTTGTGTGATAATTTTCACGGAACAGCTCTTACTACGACGAGAGAAGCATGGAAAGAAGAAATTCTCATACTAAAAAATGTTATAGGAAAGTTGTGCGATGAAAACGGAAAAGTTATTTTTGAATATGATATTCCGCGACTAGGGAAAAGAATAGATGCGGTAATTCTCTACAAAGGGATAGTGTTTTGTCTTGAGTTTAAAGTCGGCGAATCAAGAATAATTGAGGCAGATATCGATCAAGTACTCGACTACGCATTAGATTTAAAAAACTTTCATAAACTAAGCGAAAAAAAGGTTATAGTTCCAATTTTGATTCCAACAAAATATGAAGAAAAAACAAGCAATATTCAAATGTCTGTGTACGATGATAGTGTCGTTAATCCACTAATTACCGGAGAAAAAGGCATTTTAAGTTTAATAGAAAATGTTGCAAACAAATTTCCAAATGAAAAAAATTTAGAAGACGATTGGATCATTAGTCCTTATGCCCCTACACCGACAATAGTAGAAGCTGCAAAAAAACTTTACGAAAATCACTCAGTGGAAAATATTACTAGACACGAAGCAGATAATGTTTCTACAGATAAAACAATAAGCTATTTGCTCGAAATTATAAAGCGAAGCAAAGAAAACAAAGAAAAAAGTATTTGCTTTGTAACCGGTGTACCGGGAGCGGGAAAAACTCTTGTAGGATTAGATGTGGCGGTAAAACAGACCTACCAAGATGGCAACGGACCTTCCAAAGATGATGGCGCAGTTTATCTTTCCGGCAATGGACCTTTAGTTGCGGTGTTAAATGAAGCTTTGGCAAAAGATAACTATGAAAAGTGCAAGAGTAGAAACGAAGACAAAAAACTAAGTGATTCTCGAAGAGAAGTAGGAAAATTTATACAAATTATCCACCGCTATCGTGATAACATGTTAGCAAAAATAAAAAATCCGGTAGAAAACGGAGTTTTAGAAATTGACCCCGAAAAAGCAATAAAACTTGCAGAATCTGGCTACGGAGAAGTTGAACATGTTGCTATATTCGATGAGGCACAACGTTCGTGGACGCATAAAAGACTGGCCGATTACTTAAAAAGAGGGGGAACTTATGGAAACAAATTAAAAGTGCCAAATTTTCCTTTATCAGAGGCGGCGTTTCTAATTTGGTCGTTGGATCAACGCGAAGACTGGGCCACAATAGTTTGCCTTGTAGGTGGCGGGCAAGAAATTAACACCGGTGAAGCGGGAATATCCGAGTGGATAAAAGCGCTCAACGAAAGATTTTTCAACTGGAAAGTTTACATTTCTCCTAAGTTAACTGAACCGGAATATGCAGAAGGTAAAGTAAACGATTTATTGAAACACAACAATAATGTTACATATTCGGAAGACCTTCACTTAAAAGTTTCTATTCGTTCTTTTAGGGCAGAAAAATTGTCTGCATTTGTTCATGCTTTGCTTGCACTAAGACCTAACGCAAAAGAGCTTTACGACGAAATTAAGGGAAAATATCCTATATTTTTAACAAGAGATATCGAAAAGGCTAAGAAGTGGTTGCATGAGAAAGTAAGAGGAACAGAGCGTACCGGTGTACTTATAACTAAAGAGTCTGCAAGGTTTAAGCCATTAGGAATACACGTTCTTGCGTCCGGCGATGAAAATGCCGTCCATTGGTTTCTTGAAGACAAAGTTGACACAAGGTCGTCTAATTACTTGGAAGATGCTGCAACGGAAATACAAGTTCAGGGTTTGGAACTTGATTACGCTTGTGTTTTATGGGATGCAGACATGCAATATAATAATAGAAAATGGCATTACTACAGATTTAACGGCCAAACTAAATGGGTTGAACAAACACCGGATACGGAAAACAAAGAAGAGCTTGTTAGGTACATGTTAAATGCTTATAGAGTTTTGTTAACTCGGGCAAGGATGGGGATGATAATTTGCGTCCCACGCGGAAATGCTAACAAAAACAAAAGTGGTTTTTGGGAAGACAGTACGCGTTTACCGGAATATTATGATGGTACATATCAATATTTTAAAAGCGTTGGCATAGAAGAAATATAA
>CAVEYD010000005.1:34513-42467 GCA_963619835.1 bacterium
ACAGAATAAAAAACTGTGAAGCTATATACATAATAGAGAAAGTGTGATAAACTATCAATATTTTAAAAGCGTTGGCATAGAAGAAATATAAAAAAAGAAAAAGACGGAAAAATTTTGTTTCCGTCTTTTTTGTTTTAGATAATTTTATTTAACTAACAAATAATTTATTTTGCCCCACTGCGTTTATTTTGAAAATAAGTTGTTAAAAGATCCGAACATTGATTTTGACAAACTCCGCCTTGAATAGTCAAATTGTGATTAAGAGTTGTGCCGATTTCTTCCGCAAGGCGAAAACAGCCGTTTCCGTTAACATCGTATGCGCCAAAAATAACGTGAGATATGCGAGCATTGTAGCAAGCTCCCAAACACATAACACAAGGCTCTAAAGTAACGTACAAGCTACATCCGGTTAGTCGCCAGTCATTTAGCTTTTGACAGGCTTTTTGTATTGCTAAAGTTTCGGCATGAGCAATAGCGTCTTTACTCTTGTTGCGTGTATTGTGCGCACGAGAAATAATTTTGCCGTTTTTAACAACCACTGCTCCAATGGGAACTTCGTCGTTTTTTGCCGCAATTGAAGCCTGTTTCAATGCCGCTTTCATAAATTTTTCTTGTTCTGTCATAACCAATCTCGAGTGTAGCGCACAATTTTGTTAATATCTTTCATTAAGCTTTCATCAACTTTTACAATTTTTCGGTCATACGTTATAAGTCCGTTGACTTCGTCTTCTACGTCCGAAAGCTGAGTGTAGATGCATGCCGACAAACCTTTGGGAATAAGACGGACTACGTCACGTCTGTAAAGTTGAGAAAGTCCGTTGTTGTAGTCTTCGGGCGTAGCAAATTTTTTGTAGGAATATGTTTTTTTATTGTTAAAACTATGTTCGACAAGTTTGTAGCTGTATCCGCCAAATTCGGTTAAGCAAGTAGCACGCCTAAATTTGTCTCTTTTTAAGTGAACGGGCTTAAAGTAAACATGCAAACTGTAGATATCTCCTCCGCCTTGATCGTGCCAGCCGCTTGCATGATCGACGGTACGAGTAGAGTCAAGTTGTTTTGTTAGTTTGGCAATATTGTTTGCATCGAACTGTCCCCACCCCTCATTAAATGGTACCCACATGGCAATGCTTACGCAATTGTAAAGTTGGCTAATCATTTGTTGATATTCGGTTAAGTAAGTTTTGCGACTTTCTTCGGACTTGCGCGAAAAAGTGATAGGGTTATTGTCGGAAATATTTCTTTTTCCAAAAAAAGGAAGTAAAAGTGTTTTGGTTAAGTCTTGCGAAGTTCCGCCACTTGGCATATCTTGCCACACCAACATGCCAAGTCTGTCGCAGTGATAGTACCAGCGCATCGGCTCGACCTTTATGTGTTTGCGAAGAGTGTTGAATCCTAAATTTTTCATGGTTTGGATGTCGTAAATCATTGCTTCGTCGGATGGCGCAGTGTAAAGTCCGTCGCTCCAATAGCCTTGATCCAAAACACCGTTGTGAAAGTAAGGCTTATTGTTCAACAGCAGGCGAGTATATTTGCCGTACTGTTCGCAAGAAAATTTTCGCATACCAAAGTAGCTTTCAACTTTATCTCGGCGAGAAATTACTTTTAATCCGTACAAAAACGGAGTTTCAGGTGTCCAACTATTAAATTCTCCGTTAGGGAACGAAACAGAAATGCTACCTTTCCCGTCGGCTTTAGCGATTTCCTGTTCGCCGTCGTACACAATTGCGGTTAAAGGCTCATTAAAGTTGCAATTTGCTTCAATTATCACTCGAGCTTCATCATACAAAGGGGTTATCTTTAATGAAGAAATGTATTTTGTAGGGACACTTTCGAGCCATACCGTTTGCCAAATTCCGCTTTGCGGAGTGTACCAAATTCCGCCACGATGAGTTGATTGTTTGCCGTGAGTGTAGTATTTTTTGTCGGTGTAGTCCACCACTTTTACAATAAGTTCGTTTACGGTAAGCAACTCGCTTGTTATATCTGCGGTAAAAGAATTGTATCCGCCTTCGTGATGGCAAACGCTGTTTCCGTTTACGTATACATCGCAAATGCTGTCAACTGCTCCAAAGTGCAACAAAACTAAGCCCTTGTTAAAATTTTTAGGCAAAGTAAAATATGTGCGATAAAACAAAAATTCTTTTTTTGTTAAAGTTTTTTGTACACCGGAGAGTTGACTTTCCGGAGAAAACGGCACCAAGATTTTGCCGTCATATCTAAACGGAAATTGTCCGTGCTTTGTAATGCAATAGTCCCACCATCCGTTTAGATTGATGTAACTATCTCGCACCATTTGAGGACGTGGATATTCTTGCAAAGGTTTGTCTGAAATTTTTTCACCCCATGGGGTAAGCAAATTGTTGAAAGGCATGATTTATCTCCAAAGAGAACTTATTTTTGGGCAACTACAGCCAAAAACGTAAAAATTGATACAAATAAATTTTTATAGTAGTATACTACAAAAAAAAGTAAATTGCAATAATTGTAAAACGATGCAATGTATGGTAAAATAAAAAAAAGAAAAATATTATTAAAAAAACAATTGAAAGCAGAAAGAGTTAAAAGAAGTCTTAAAGGAGAAAAATGAGAAAACTTGCAAAATTTGAAAAAGTAGATTACAAAATATTTTCACAAAACGGAAGTAAAGAAGTTTACGACAGTATTGTGCTTCCTAAACGTGCAACGACAAAAAGCGCAGGCTACGATTTTTTTGCTCCGCAAAGTATACAATTGTTGCCCAAAGAAACTGTTACCGTTGCAACCGGAATAAGGGTACTTATGCCGGATGACTGGTGCTTGCTTATTTATCCGCGAAGCGGACTTGGGTTTAAGTATCGTTTAAAATTAGATAATACCGTTGGTGTAATTGATGCTGATTATTCGGACAGTGACAATCAAGGCCACATTTTTGTGCGAATGACAAACGAAAGTGACAAAGTTTTAAAGATTGATGCCGGAACGGCATTTGCACAAGGGATTTTTACACGCTACTTGCTTACGGAAGACGACGAAGTAACGGAAACTCGCAATGGAGGACTTGGAAGCACGACAAAATAGAAAAATGAATAATAACATTGATATCTCAACAAAATTAAAAAACTTGCCGGACGAACCCGGAGTGTACATTATGTACGACAAAAACGGCAATGTTTTGTACGTGGGTAAGGCCAAAAACTTAAAAAACAGAGTTAGACAGTACTTTCATTTATCTACAAATAAAACAGAAAAGGTTTTGGCAATGCTTTCGCATGTGGAAACGTTTGAATATATTATTACTGCAAGCGAAACAGATGCGTTAAGTCTTGAAAATACGTTAATAAAAAAACACACGCCACCGTATAATATACTTCTTAAAGACGACAAGCAGTATCCCTACATCAAAGTAGATTTATCGGCAGAGTTTCCAAAGTTTGTCGCCACAAGAAAGTTTTCAAGAGACAAATACAAATATTTTGGGCCAATAACACAAGGCGGAGTAAAAACCTATTTGGAAATTTTAGCAACGGCATTTCCTACAATCACTTGCAATTACAACTTTAACAAACTTCCTAAAAATTTTAGAGCTTGTTTAAACTATCACATAGGAAGATGCCCTGCCCCGTGTATAGGAAAAATTTCTAAAGAAGAATACAGAAAAACAATAAACAGCGCCGTCGCTTTTTTGGAAGGAAAAAATGAAAGTGAAGTTAAAAGAATTCTAACTGAAAAAATGATGCAAGCATCCGAAAAAATGATGTATGAGCAGGCATTAAATTACAAAAGATACTTAGAGCTTGTAGACAAAATTTCTCAGCAACGGATAGTTGTGTTAAACAAAATTGTAGATTACGATATGTTTGCAATTGTTGGCAACGGGAAAAACTGTGTTGTCAATCACACCATGATAAGGGACGGAAAAGTTGTCTTTTCTCAAAACAATGCAATAACCGATGCCGGAATAGAAGAAGCACAAACGTTGTCGAGTTTTTTGTCCGAGTATTGCGAAAACATAAATCTTTGTGGCGAGATATACACAAACATTTTGCTTCCGGACGAAAACGAACTGTCAGAAGTAATTTACAAAAAGACCGGCATTAAAACTACAATCAGGTGTCCGCAAAAACAAGAAAAAAAGAAACTTGTCGATATGTCTTACAGAAATGCGGTTGAGTTTTTAACTAAAAGTCAAAACGAAATAGACAAAAAATACAATTCAACGCAAGGAGCGGTTTTACAATTAAAAGAATTGTTGCACTTAAAAATATTGCCTAAAAGAGTTGAGTGTTATGATATATCTAACGTACAAGGTGTGGACAAGGTTGCAAGCATGGTTGTGTTTACCAACGGACAAAAAGATGCTTCGCAGTATCGAAGATTCAAAATAAAAACAGTGCAAGGGGCAAACGACTTTGCATCCATGAAAGAAGTTTTGTCTCGAAGATTTGAACGTATGAAACAAAATGACGGAGTTTTCGGGAAAACGCCGGACTTGATTGTTGTGGACGGAGGATTAGGACAATTAGAATATGCAAGACAAGCTATGCAGGAAAGCGGAGTTGAAGTGCAACTTGTTTCGCTTGCCAAAAGAGAAGAGTTGGTCTATGTTCTTGGAACAAACGAACCGATTTATTTGCCACGCAATAGCTATGCACTAAATTTGTTGATAAATATCCGAGACGAATCACATAGATTTGCAATTACCTACTTTAGAAAGTTACACAACAAAAACAGTGTACGTTCGGCATTGCAAGATGTTGAAGGTATTGGAGAAAAACGAAGGATTGCACTAAACAAAAAATATAAATCTATGGACAACTTAAAACAAGCAACCATTGATGATATTGCACAAACAGACGGGATGAACAAGCCGACTGCCGAAAGATTGTTTAATTGGCTACACGAAGGCGAAAAAAAATATTAAAAACATAAAAAACGTCACTTAAAATAAAGCGACGTTTTTTTTAATGAAAAAATTTTGAAAGTTAATCGATTTTAATTAGTTTGTTGTCCGAAATAGAAAGAATGTAGCACTCTATATCCGATATTCCCAAAATTTGATTTACTGCAATGCGATAACTGTCGAGCTGTTTTGAGTAGTTTTGTTTAACAAGATCGATATGAGTAGTAAACTTGTAGTCCACTACTATTGCTTTGTTGTCTTTTACAGCAAGTAAGTCTATTACGCCTTGTAAAATTATTTCGTCGGTAAAACTCGATTGCGGAATAAGCTTGTTAAAAGGCACAGAAAGCATAAACGGCAACTCTTTGTAAATGGTGCATCCTTCAAGCAAATGTTGTAAATCTTTGTTGTTCAAAACATTTGCGACAACGTCTGCACTTAGGCGTTTGGCAACATCTTGTTCAATGGATGTGTTTTGTACAAGAGCATCTATTTGCTTTGTGACGTCTTCCGCAGTCGTTCCAAACGAACAAGTTTGCAAAATTTTGTGATAGGCGGTTCCTATGCTGCTTAAAGACACCAATTGTTTGTCTTTATTGTTTTTTGTCGGTGCAATTATTGTTTCGTCTTTTATTGACAAGCTGTCTTTCTGAGTATCTGTTACAACACAATCATACATTGGTGTGCCATCACACAAAGACATTTGCTCAACAATTGCGGTTTCGTCGTCAGTAATATCAAGAGGAGCAAGCGATTGAGTGTTGTCGACATCGTCATCGTCGTTAGTGGATGTTAGCTTTAGCAAAAGTTTGTCTAAAGATGAACTTACCACTTTAATTGGCATATCAGATTGGCTTTTATAAGGATAAACGTAAGACAGCTTTTCAATAGCGCTCTTTTTGTCTTTAGATTGATTGAGTAAGAGGGGCAAGTTTTCTGACTCTTGTTTTTCAAGTTCTTGCACAACATTTACTTCAAGGTCGTTTGACGAATAATTTTTTATACTGCCTAACCGAGATTTAAGATACTTAAAAATCCAATCGGTATGAGACGTAGCCTTTGACGGAAGTTTTGATATGCTAGTCAAATCGTTAGGTAAAGCAGATCCGACGATATTTAGTACAAACTTTGCACGTGTGAGCGCAACATAAAGCAAACGCATTTCTTCTTCTTTTAATTTTGTTTTGTAAGAAAGTCCGCAAGCTGCATTGCCGAGCGTTTTGATCTCTTTCATATTGTCAAAATCGTAGTAGTTTACGGCAATGCCCATATTTACGTTTTGAGAAGGATAAGGCGCTTTTGTGTTGAACTGAGTTTCTATTCCTGCAATTATAACAATAGGAAATTCCAAACCTTTTGATGCATGCATGGTCATTAGTCTAACCGCATTTGTTTGTCCCACTGCTTGATCAACGGCATTTTCTTCCGAATCGTCCAAAAACTGCAAAAATTTATTTATTGTTTTTGCGTAAGGTGCATTTTGCAACGTGTCGATGAAATTGTACAACTTTCTAACGCGCAGACTTCCGTTAGGTAGTCCCAAAACGTAAAGATTGTATTCTGTAAGAGAAAGTAAGTACAGCACAGTTTGACACACCGTTGCGCTGAGCGAGTATAAGCGAATTTTTTCGATAAGGCTGAGAAACGCATTTATTTTGTCTAATAGAGGGCCTTCCGTTTGATACATTTTGAGACGATCGTAAAAATTGGTAAAATCCGGAGTAGCTATGCGTATTTCTCCCAATTCGTTTTCGGAAAATTTACCGAAAGAAAGGCAAGCCCCGACAAGATAAATTTCGTTGTAAGGGTTGTCCACAACGCGCAAAAGGTTTATTATGTCCCTTATTTCTTTTGAAGAGAATCCGTCTATTTTGAAGTTTGCGACGACAGGAATGTTGTTTTCTAAAAGGCAGTTGTAAACTTTTGTTGCGCGATCGGTCATGCTGCGCATAAGAATGACGATGTCTCCATACTCAATGCGTTTGGATGAACCGTCTTTATCTTTGTAGGCAGACCCCAAGTAGCTACGTATGTTTTGTGCAATCACGTTTCCGACAGAAAGATCGTCAACATCATCGTCGATTTTTGTTATGTCATAAATGCCTTGTGATTTAACGTTTTCTTTTTTCCGTTTGACAACGACATCAACTTTTACTGAAGGATGTGAAACTAACGAACGTTTGTTTGGACCTGTAAGACAGGCATCATCCTTGTAGTTTACTTTGCCAAAGTCGGCTGTCATTATCTGCGAAAATAACCCATTGACAAAGGTAAAAATTTCCGAGTTTGTGCGGAAGTTTGTGTTTAGGCAAATTGCATCGCCTAAAGAATCGTCGCTGTTTAAAGCGGTGGAATTTAGTTTGTTGTAGGAATCGTACTTATCTACGAAGATGGATGGTTCGCAACCTCTAAATCCGTAAATTGATTGTTTTACGTCGCCAACCATAAACAAGTTTTCGCAGGAAAGAGCTTTTATAATTTCTTCCTGTATAGGGCTTGTATCTTGGTACTCGTCTACAAAAAGATATTTGTAGTTGGATCGTATTTCTGCAATTATATTTGGATCTCTTAAAATTTTAAGCGCAAAATGTTCAAGATCGTTAAAGTCTACTCCACCGCGTTGTTTTTTTGCTGCACTATATTTTTTGTCAAAGTTATCTAAAATTTCAACGAGCTTATCTGTGTAAACAACCGAATCGGCAGACTGTTTCCACAATTCTTCTAAAGACAGTCCCCTAAATAAATTTTGGTATTCTTGAAGAGTTTTTGTTACTTCTTTTTTTAGATCCGAAAAATTGTTTCTAAGGGTTTCCATTTCCGGACTTTCTCCACCACGCTTGGCAGAGGTTTTTCTCGATTCCGGAATGGCTTTGGAAAGTTCGGTTGTTTTCAAAAACTGATTTGCAAGACTTTCGAAATTTGTTTCGGTCGGTTTGTAAATTTTTGCAAATTCAGTGCAAGCTTTACTAAATTTTTCATTTTCCTCTAAAGACTTTTCTGCAAGTGTAGAAAAGGCATTGGAAAAATATTCCATGTTTTGAAAAATATCGTTAAATAGAATTTTTAAAATAGGGT
>CAVEYD010000005.1:42477-50065 GCA_963619835.1 bacterium
GGGTTGTTTTCATCATACTTCAAAAAAGATTGTCGAGTGTTTTGATACCAACCATTGAAATCTTCCAACCTGCGCGAAAATTCGTAAAGCTTTAAAAGAGTTTCTTTGAAATTATCTTCATTTCTTGCCGTAGAAAAGATTTTGTAGACTTTGTTAAAAATGGCATCGTCTTGTTGAAAATATTCTGCAAATACGGCATCAAAAGCTTCGTTTTTAATGTTGTCTAATGTGACTTCGTCCAAAACAGTGTAAGCAGGGTCAATATCTACCGCATAAAAGTAGTTTCGCAAAAGGTCTCCGCAAAAAGAGTCTATCGTACAAATGTTTGCAGAATCGATATGTTCGGCAATATTGATAAAACGTTGTTCTTTTCTGTTAGAAAGTTCTGCCGTAAGACGGTTTTTCATTTCGTCTGCGGCAAGGTTTGTAAAAGTTACTATAACAAATTGTGAAATGTCGTTTGTTTCTAAGAGAGACAAAATTCGTGCGATCATTACGGTTGTTTTACCCGTACCGGCTGAAGCCGAAACAAGCAAATTTTTTCCCTTGTAATCTATTACACTTTGTTGTTCGGGTGTAAATTTTTTACTCATCAAAGTCTCCTTTTCTAACAGATTCTACGGCGCAATCGATGGTGCTTGCGTCAATAGAATCTGTAATGGTGCGCTTTCCGATTGTAAAAATGTCTCCAAAATCGCAAATATCTTTATAATCACAGTTGTCGCAAGCTTTTGTGGAAGAATTTTCAAAAAGCGGACTTGCGGCGACGTAACCTTTTTGCATTAGTTTTCCGGCAAGCTTTATTAGTTCTTGTGCGTAATCTACTTGGTTTTGAATTTGCTCATAAGTAAGAGTTTTTTTGCTCTGTTTGTTGATTTTGTTTTTCTCTTTTGACAGTTTGATACCAAGTAGTTTTGACGATCCGTTGGGAACAAAGCTATTGTCTATAGCTTGTATTGTGTCTATGTCTTCTATTGTGCGTCCCACATAAGTGTAAGGTCGTTCGTCATCAACCTTGGTAAATTTGTCGTGGATATTAAAGTAGTAGTAGCCCACAGGACGTAATTTTTTGTTTTCTTGCACTGCTTTTACATAAACAAGAAGTTGTAATTTTTTGCCTATGTATAGCAATTTTTCGTTGTAATGTGCAGAAGAAGCCCCACTTTTGTAGTCGATTACAATAAAGTTTTCGTTGTTTTTGTCAACTCGGTCAATTTTTCCGACAAGTGAAAATTTACCACCATCGAAGGATACGTCCACTGCAGGAGTATCCGCATTGGGGGCAAAGTTCAATTCGCATGCGAAGTTTTTAAATTTAGAATTTTTTAGTTGATTTTTTACAACAACACATAAACGTTGGCACTCTCTTTCTAAAATGTGTAAAATGCCCGCTTTTTGTTTATCGCCGGTTATTCCTTTGTAGTAATCGTCCTGAAGAACTGTGTGGTAACAATCTACGGCTTTTTGTTTTGTTGCGGCATCGGACTCATTTTCGTCCATGTTTTTTACATAGTTTTCCAGTACGGCATGCAAAATGTTTCCAAGGTCGGAAGTTTTTAAGTCTGAAACGGTGCGAGGACGTACATCCAATCCATACTTGAAAAAGAAAGCATAAGGGCAATCGTAAAACTCGGTTATTTTGCTTACGCTTGTAGCGGACTTTTTAAGAAAAAGTTTTTGTCCGTTGTTTATGTAAAAAATATTGTTTTTGTCAAACACAAACTTTTTTGATTCGTTGCCAAAAAAGTTGTCAAAAATACTAAACGTAGGCATTTTTACAAATTGTTTATCTAAAAGTCGACGTCTATTTGTAACTATTTTTGAAATCCCTTGTTTTCTTGTGTAGACGGATTCGTCTGCCGTTTGGGTAAGAGAAAGCGGATTGCCCTTGTGTGTAAAAAGTCTTGACAGTTCGTTTACGATCGGAGAAGGAACCAATGTCTTTGTGCCATCATTTGCCGAATAAGAGACATAAAGATGTTCAGTAGGTTCGCATAACAGTTGAAACAAGCTAAAACGTTCTCGTTTGTTTTCTACATAAATTTGCGGTTCGACATTTATTCCTTCCTTTTGTAAATCGGCTATATTCTTGTCCGAGAGCAAACCCCCTTCTTTTTTGATTATTGGCATTGCTCCGTAATTTGCGCCAAGCAGTGCTAAAAATTTAATGTCATGTTTGCGCGCTTTTGCCATATTTGCAAAAACCACACAATCGTTTTTAACCGGAAGTACTGAAATTTTTACAGATTCAAGTGCAGACGACAAAGTTTTAATAAATTCGTCAAGAGTCATAAAGCGATCGCCTATGATCATTTCTGCTTGTAAAAGCACTTGGCGGAATTTTTCCGGAGCTTGATTTGTGACTTTTACTTGATATGCATTTTGCGAATTTTGTTCGGACTGTTTTTTTGCCAAAAGATCGTTTCTTACATCTAAAGAAAAGTCTTCGATAATTTTCCTTATTGAAGAAATATATTCAATTCCTTTTGCAGTTTGCGGAATCGGGTGGCTTTTGTAAAATTCGTTAAATTTGCTTCTAAAAGCGTTTGCAACATCAAAGTCTTTTTCTTCCGTACCAATGTTAAAGCGGTCGTAGTGATAAGAAACATTGTACTTGAGACAAAAGTTTTCAAATTTGTATACAGATTCCGATTCGGCATCACAGTTGAACAAAAAGTTTTTAACAAAATTGAGCACGTTTTTTAGACGTCCGTTGTTTTTGCTTAATTGCAAGTAGTCTACAATAAACTGTGAATACGGATGGTCTGCCAAAACATATTGAGTATCGCAAAAGTAAGGAATCTCAAACTCGTCAAAAATCGTGGAAATTGAGTTTTGATACTTAGTTATGTCGCTGGTTACCACATAGATATCTCTAAAACGTTTGCCTTCTCTTATATATTTTTGTATGCGACAAGCCAATGCGTAAACTTCTGCCGTGCGAGTTGCTCCGCAATAAAGTTCCACAAAATCGTTTGAGTCGATAGGCTTAACGTCGCCATAGCGATAAAGATTGTTTGCAATCTGCTTTGTGTAAGCAATACCTCGATCTTTACCCGAAACGATCACGGGATTTATACCATTGGAAGCACACATAGAGACCACGCCGTTAAAAATATCATTGAGATATAAGTGCTTGTCTTTATAATAATCGCTTGCACAGCAAGCAACCGTAACATCTTGAGCATACAGCATTAGCTTTTCTACAAGGGTAAGTTCTTGTGCTGAAAAATTGTCAAAATCAAAAAGATAAAAAATGCCCTTTTTAATAAAGTCATTGTTAGGCATAGCATCTGCCAAAAGATTTAACTTGTCAGCCGAATCGACAAAACGATTGTTTGTATAGTCCAAGTAAGCTTGATATAGTGTTGCAATATCTTTGGCTTTAGCCTTTACCCCTCCCGGCAAATTGCTTTTTGTAAGTTGCGACGGGGAAATTTTGCAATACTTCATCATGCTGATAGTATCGTACATATTGGACACAAATCCTGCCGAATTGATGCCTTTTTTGAAGCAAATTAAGTTGTCCTTGTTGTCGTTTATTATTCCGGAAAGTGCCATTATTCCGGATTGTTTAGACAAGTAATTAAACTGTGGCAAAATATCTGCCGCAAGTCGTCTAAAAGTACGGACCTGTACGTTAAAACTTCCACCTATAGCTTTAAGCAAAGAGCGTTCAGCTTCAAGGGAAGTTCTGTCCGGAACTATTATTGTGTGCATTACCGATAAGTTGCGCTTGTCTATTCTTGTTAGAATATCAGTTACAAACTGGGCGGCATCTTTCATTGTGTTTGTTTTGTAAATTTGTATCATAGCTCTAAAATAAAATAGTATTTTGTGTAATTTTCAAATTTAAAAGAAGGCTTTATTATTGTAACACAAAAAAAAGCGTATTTCAACAATCTTTCAGTTTATTGTAAATGCAATATTATACTTGTCAAAAAAAGGAAAAATGTGATATACTACAGAAAATAAAAAAAGTTAAGTACGCTCAAATGCGGTGCTTGTACATTTTTGGAGATACCATGAAAAAAATATTTATTTTGTTGTTGGCTTTAGTAATGCTTCTGCCATTGACTTTTACGGCATGTAATCAAGCCGAGTCTACAGGTACGGTGGTTCGCTGGGAAGAAGCAACTTACCACTTCAACGTGACATTGGCAGATTTCAATTCCGAGGAAAACGGCTACAATGTTTACCCTGTATCGGGCGTAAATTACTACAAAGATTTTGCGATATCTTCTACTGCGGAAAAACCTTCAAACAAAGATGAAGTTTTGCCGGACAGAGTAGTTGGCTCTTACGAAATGAAAATTACAATGCCGGATGACGGAGCGAACACACTGCTTGTTACGACGCAAACATTGTATGTCCGTTACGAAAAAAGTGTAATAGAATCTTCGAAGAATGCAGAAGAATTGAAAACTAAAATTGCTGATGCAAGCGAAGATCCTTTTATAGGTGAAGAGGATGCAGAAAACTATGTAACACTTAAATCTACTACAGATACAAGTGTTAAGTTTGTTAACAAATCAGGACAGCACCCGATTGAAAGTAGCACGTCTGTTGATGGATTTTACATTGGAAAAACCGAACAACAATTGTCAAAATACAGTGTTTCCACAAAATATGATTTTGAAAAGAATATTGCAACGGTAACGTTAAACGAAGGTACGCCTGTAGAAAACAAGATAAAAACAAACAACAAAAACTTTATTGATGCCAATCAATTGCTGTTGTATGTGCGTAGTTTTGAAAAAACCTCCTCAAAATTCAATGACAGTCCTACAGTGTTAGTCTATTCTCCGATGGACAACAAAACATACACCGGAGCGTTTGTGTTTAGTTATCAAGCAAATTGTATTTTGCCTAACGGCGAAGAAAACGCCTATGTTAAGCTCAACAGCATAAATGTTTACTTGGACAGCATGCCGTACCTTCAACAACAAAACTTGCCCGCTTCTCTTGCCGAGAAAGGATTAGATTGTATTTTGGAAAACCCGAAGTACACCACAACAAGATTCCGTGTTGGTTATTTGGCTTATCAATTAAGTGATGCAGACGTTATCTCTGCAGATGTTATCTCTGCTTTAACCGCTGAGTAAAAAAAATAAAAAACTAAAGATTTAATTAAATAAAAGCGACACAAAAAATTGTGTCGCTTTTATTGTTTTAGTAACAATTATTTACTTTCTTCTGTTTGCTTTTCGGCTTCGCTTGAGTTTGGTGCAATATTTGATGTGTCTTGTTCTGCATCTTTTTTGTCAGTAACATTGCTTTCTTGTTTGTTCATTTGAGCGATAACTTCGTCTGCCGACTTTCCACTCATAAGCATTTCTACTTCTTCGTGGTGGATTGTTTCTTGCTCAATAAGAACTCTTGCCATGTTGTGCAAAACATCAATGTGTTCGTTTAGAAGCTTTGTTGCACGTTGGTGACAGCTTTCCACGATTGTGCGTACTTCTTCATCGATAGTGTTTGCCACTTCGTCAGAATAGCCTTTTTCTGTTTGATAACTACGTCCTACAAAAATTTCTCCGTCGTTGCCATAGAACAGTGGTCCAATGCGGTCGCTCATTCCCCATTCCGTTACCATTTTGTGAGCTTTTTCTGTTAGTGATTTGATATCTCCGCTTGCGCCTGAGCTTATGTTTTGAATGATTATTTCTTCGGCTACACGTCCGCCAAGTGTCATAGTTATTTCGTCCAACAACTGTTGTTTTGTTACATGGTTGTTGTCATTTTCCGGGCGCGTCATTGTGTATCCTGCAGCCATTCCGCGAGGAATAATTGTAACTTCATGTACCGGATCGCAATACTTTAAGCAACTTGCCAAAATTGCGTGTCCTGATTCGTGGTAAGCGGTTATACGTTTGTCGGGTTCGGTTACAAGACGAGATTTCTTTTGCGGTCCCATTACAACCTTGTTTATTCCTTCGTTTATGTCCGCCATTGTAATAACTTTTCTTCCGTCACGTACTGACAGAATTGCCGCTTCGTTTAGTAAATTTTCCAAGTCGGCGCCGGTAAATCCGGCTGTTATGCGTGCTATCGTGCGGAAATTTACGTCCGGTCCAATTGGTTTTTTGCGTGAATGAACTTTTAAAATAGCTTCTCTTCCGCGCACATCAGGTCTATTTACATAGATTTGTCTGTCGAAACGTCCCGGACGAAGTAAAGCCGGATCGAGTATGTCAGCACGGTTTGTTGCTGCCATTACAATGATGTTTACGTTAGATTCAAAACCGTCCATTTCTACCAACAATTGGTTTAAAGTTTGTTCTCTTTCGTCGTGTCCGCCGCCTAATCCTGCACCACGTTGACGGCCTACAGCATCAATTTCGTCGATGAAAATAATGCATGGCATATTCTTTTTAGCCTGATCAAAAAGGTCTCTCACACGGCTTGCTCCGACGCCTACAAACATCTCAACAAAGTCTGAGCCGCTTATCGAAAAGAACGGAACGCCCGCTTCACCTGCTACGGCTTTAGCAAACAATGTTTTACCTGTTCCCGGAGGGCCTACAAGCAGAACTCCGTGAGGTATTCTTGCTCCAACATCGTTGAATTTTTGAGGTGCTTTTAAAAAGTCGATTATTTCTTGTAATTCTTCTTTTTCTTCGTCCGCACCGGCAACGTCAGAAAAGCGAATTTTGATATTTTTTATTGCACGTGCTTGAGAACGACCAAAGTCCATATTTTGGTTGTTTTGTCTTGCAATTGTGCGGAACATTGCTATTCCCATGCCAACTAGCAAGGCAATCCATAATGCCGGAACAATGTAATCCGTCCAGCTAACTGCATTTGGATCAACCACTTTGAAGTTTGTTCCTTCAGCTAGTTTGCTGTTTGCTGTTCCACTTTGAATTGCATTCCAGATAAACTCGTTTAACGAGTTGCGATCCACCGTTACAAATGAATATTTTTGGTTGCCTTTGTATGCTGTTACTTTATAAATATTGATTACAACTTTATCGTATTCAGCTATGTGCTCTCTAAAATAAGGTTCGCTAATATCTGTTGCGCTGCTGTCAAGATATTGCCACAGTACAAAAAATATTGTAACCAGCACGATAACTGCCAATATGGATAGAAAGATTCCTCTGCGTTTTTGTTGATTCAAAATATATCTCCTTTATAATTTGTTATATTTATGTTACATTGCTGTATATCTGTTTGTTAATAGCCCTTTCTATTCGTCTATTATTGCGTCAAATATTATTTGTTTGATGCAAATAATGTCGCGTCGTAAACTTGAACAAGCAATTTTTTTATTCTACACTTTAATTTTATGTTTTTTATGATACCATATTTAAAAAAAATAGTCAATTGCTGTATCGGTATCTTCGTTATTAAAAGATTTAATGCTTTGTTCTTTCGTTGCCGTAATTTTCTTTGTGTACGTTACATACCATAATTTGTATTTTTCATTTCCATTATATTTATGCTTCCTTTAACAAGCCTTAAATATAAATATTTTTATTGCATTTCTGTTGATTTGAAAAAAAATCTGTTCTTAACCTTTGTATAATATTATATGAATGTTATAATTATTATTTTATTTTGCTAGAGTAAAAACTTTCTTATG
>CAVEYD010000006.1:0-6633 GCA_963619835.1 bacterium
ACTTTAGACTTCTTCGTGAAGATAAATTTGCATATTTTGTGAAAACAAATTTGCATAAAACACAAAAAAAAGCAAAAAATTTGAAATGTAAAGATTTTGCAAAAAAACTTTGCGAAAAAAGTCTTGGAATAATATTAGTAAAAAATGGATTGACGAAATGGAAAAAGTAAGAGTAATTGAAATTAAACAAAATATTTTTAAAGAAAATGAAGTTACTGCCGACAAACTTAGACAGGAACTTAAACAAAAAGGAACATATTTGTTGAACTTGATGTCGTCTCCGGGAAGCGGAAAAACAACGACACTTGTAAAGTTGATAAATAAATTAAAAGAAAAACTTAGTATTGCCGTAATGGAAGCCGATATCGATTCCGACGTGGATGCTCGCAAAATAAAAGAACAAACGGGAATAGAATCAATTCAACTGCATACCGGCGGAATGTGTCACTTGGATGCGGCAATGACAAAACAGGGTTTGGACAACCTGGACTTAGACAAAACCGATCTTGTCATCTTGGAAAACGTAGGCAACCTTGTTTGCCCTGCAGAATTTGATACAGGTGCATTTATCAACGTGAACATTTTGTCTGTACCGGAAGGACACGACAAACCGCTAAAATATCCGCTGATGTACCAAGTTTGCAATGCGGTTGTGATAAACAAAATTGACGTTGCACCATACTTTGACTTTGATGTTGAAAAGTGCAAAGAATATATTCATAAAAGAAATAAAGACGCTAAGGTGTTTCCTATTAGCGCAAAAACAGGCGAAGGCATTGACGAACTTGCCAATTGGCTGTTAAATATTGTTGAAAACTGGAAAAAGGAGAGATAACACAACATGCCGGAAATGAGTAAAAAAGTAATCCCCAACAAAATGGGCGAAGAAAACCCAAATCCCAAAATCTTGAAACTCGGCAAAAAAATTACCGACGTTATTCCGCATAAGCTGAAAGGGTTGCAATCGACAGATCCCGAATATTGGGGACTTGCCGACATTGTGACCGATGCAATGGCTGATGTTGCTTTGACAATGGACTTAAGAACTCCATACACCTTTAAGCAACTTTGCGAAATGAACAAGATTGAAAAAGACGATGAGCCTAAATTTCAAGAATTGCTTGACGAAATGAGCTACATTGGACTTCTTGAATACGACTACGGCTACAACTACGATCACAACGGTCGTACCGCACCACTTGGCGACAGAAGATACATTTTGCCTTTGTTTGTTCCCGGAAGTGCAGAACTTTTGAACATGGAAGAAAGAAAGGACGATGCAATTAATCACAGAATTCAAGAACATCCGGAAATTGCTTCGTTCTTTGAAAGAATGACTTACATCCCTCTTGCCGGCGTTACACAAATGGTTCCCCCGGGAGGCGCAGGCGTAGGCATGCATGTTATCCCTGTGGAAAAAGCTATTGAGATGGAAAACAAGTCGGTTGACCTTGAACACCTTTCGTACTGGCTTAAAAAATACGAAGGACACATTGGCGTCGGTCAATGCTCTTGCCGTATTTCTCGTCAAATGTTAGGTGAAGGCTGCGGAGACGACGAACAGGGTTGGTGTATTGGCGTTGGCGACTTTGCCGACTACTGCCGTGAAACCGGAAAAGGTCACGACATTACTTACGATGAGGCAATGGCTATTTTGAAAAAAGCCGAAGAAAACGGCTTTGTTCATCAAATTACCAACATTGACGGCGAAAACAAAATATTTGGTATTTGCAACTGCAACGTAAATATCTGCAACGCTCTTAGAACGTCGCAATTGTTTAATACGCCTAATATGTCTCGCTCCGCTTACACAGCTAAAGTCGACCCGAAAAACTGCGTTGCTTGCGGAAGATGCGTTGAGTACTGCCCTGCAGGTGCCGTAAAACTTGGTCAAAAACTTTGTACAAAAGACGGTCCGATTAAGTATCCGCAATTTCCGTTGCCCGATAAATTTAAGTGGCCCAAAGAAATGTGGAACGAAAACTACCGCGACGATAACAGAATTAACTGCTACGATACAGGTACTGCTCCTTGCAAGACCGCTTGCCCCGCTCACGTTGCCGTTCAAGGTTATTTGAAAATGGCCGCTCAAGGCAGATACAAAGACGCTTTGGCTTTGATTAAAAAAGAAAATCCGTTCCCGGCTATTTGCGGTAGAGTTTGCAACAAACGTTGCGAATCGGCTTGCACAAGAGGAACAATCGACAAACCCGTTGCAATTGATGCGGTAAAGAAATTTATCGCACAACAAGATTTGAATGCGGAAACAAGATACGTTCCTGACATTGTGATGCCTGTTTCACCATGTGCACTTAGAAAGATTGATCGCTACGAAGAAAAAATTGCTATCATCGGTGCAGGTCCTGCGGGACTTTCATGTGCATACTACCTTGCAACAAAAGGATACAAACCGACTGTTTTTGAAAAGAATCATAAACCGGGCGGAATGATGATGTACGGCATTCCTTCGTACAAACTTGAAAAAGACGTTATTGAAGCGGAAATTGATGTTTTAAGAGAACTTGGCGTTGAAATTAAGTGCGACGTTGAAGTAGGAAAAGACATCACCATTGCTCAACTTAAAGAAGAAGGTTACAAAGCATTTTACATTGCTATCGGCTGTCAAGGTGCTCGCTTGCCCGGAATTGAAGGGGAAGATGCTAAAAATATCTTTACGGCTGTAGACTTTTTGCATGACGCTACCGAAAACCACGAAACTGTGCTTGACGGAAAAGTTGTTGTTGTAGGCGGCGGAAACGTTGCCGTTGACTGTGCAAGAACCGCTAAACGCTTCCATGCACAAAAAGTTGATATGTTCTGCCTTGAAGCAAGAGAAAATATGCCGGCTTCTAAAGAAGAAGTTGCCGAAACCTTGGACGAAGACATTGCAATTAACAATTGTTGGGGACCAAAAGAAGTTGTTAAAGACGAAAACGGAAAAGTTAAAGCAATTGTATTTAAAAAGTGTTTGCGCACTATCGACCCCGAAACAAAGAGATTTTCGCCTTTGTATGACGAAAACGACACAATGACCGTTGAAGCAGATTATGTTATTTTTGCTATCGGTCAAAGCGTTAAATGGGGTAACTTGCTTGACGGTTGCACTGTGGAACTTGGACGCGGAAACTATCCTGTTTCGGACAAGCTTACTTACCAAACTTCCGAAAAAGATATATTTGTGGGCGGAGACGTTTGCACCGGTCCTGCATTTGTAATTGACGCTATTGCTCAAGGACACATTGCTGCAGAATCACTTCATAGATTTGTAAAAGAAAACACGTCGATGACTATCGGCAGAAACAGAAGACACTTCATTGAACTTGACAAGGACAACTTGGCAATTGACAGCTACGATCACGCTGAACGCCAAGAAGCAGGTTTGGACGAATCAATTAATGCAAAAGAAAGCTTTAAAGATGCTCACCTTACTTTGACTGAAGAACAAGTGAAAATTGAGACAAGCCGTTGTTTGTCTTGCGGTGCTTCGGTTGTAGATCCGCATAGATGCTTGGGTTGCGGTGTTTGCACCACCAAGTGCGAATTTGATGCAATTCACCTTGTTCGCGATCATCCGGAAGCTACCCACATGATTAAGGCAGAAGATAAAGTAAAAGAATTGTTGCCTTACATGCTTAAGAGAGCATTGAAAATTATCTTTGCTAAAAAGACAAAAGAAGAAAAAGAAAGCTACAAGAGAGAAAAAGCAAAAGGTCTTGAACGTCTTATGAAGGCCGAACAGGAAAAAAATCAAAATGCATGAATTAGGTGTTGTTTTTCACGTAATAGATAGCTTAAACAAAATTGCAGAAGAACAAAAAATTGAAAAAATTACTAAAGTTACGTTGCAAATTGGTGAAGTTTCAACCGTCATTCCTTATCAACTTACAGATTGTTGGAATTGGGCAGTAAAAAAAGAAACTGTTTTGAAAGATTGCCCTGTGGTTGTGGAACAAATACCTGCCGTAACTCAATGCAACGGTTGCAACAAAACTTATGAAACAGTAAAATACGGAAAAATTTGTCCGTTTTGCAAAAGTGAAGATACCTATTTGCTACAGGGAAACGAATTTATCATTAAAGAGATTGAAGTAGCTGACAACTAAACAAACAAAAGCCGTAGTCAAATGCACCACTGACTACGGCTTTTTTGTTGATAATTTACAAACTAAGAATAAGCAAGTTAGGACATAAATTTGGCAGAAAAACTTGCGACGTCAAACGGGGAAATGTCGGCATCGGGCTTGTCGGATGCAACGATATCGGCCAAAGATTCATCTTGCACGATATCAAAATGTGTGCCATGTAGTGTTAGCCAATCGTAAACAGAAACTTGTTTTTGCTTTGCTTTTATTAGCGCCACGAAAACTTTGTAGTCGAACGATGCAATTATGTTGCGAGAAAAGTCTGGCGAAACACTTGCGGGAGCGGAATCAATCCAAATTAGCTCTAACGTGTCAAGATCGATGGCAAAAGCTACGTTGCGACAAGATCTTTGTGCAAGATTGTACTTGTAAGTTACAAATTGCGGATTGAACACTTCGCCTTGTTTGCCATTTTGAGGCAAAAACATAATTCCGCTGAAACACTCCGGAATGTCACACATTTTTTGTCCGGTGTAAACATAGTTGCATGCTACGGCATATTTGCCGAGTTTGCGTGCTTTTTTGTAGTCAAAATCGATAAACTCGCTTGCACCGTCCGGAGCTGTGGTAAAGTCGCCGGAATGGTAGCAATCGATTGATTTTCCGCCATCGAGATTGTGCCACGAAATGCTTGTGCCTTGGCTCAAATTGAGGTCGTCGATGATTTCCAACGACAAGTCGATATCTACACGATTTCTTTCGGTGTCGACAAGTAAATTTTGTTCGCCTTCTGCATTAAGCGGTTTGCGAATTTTGTCGCTTGAAATATTTTTCCAATGGGTGAAAATGCGAATAAAATCTGCATTTTTGTTGTAGTTGAGCTTTATTCGACTACCAAAAGTTAACGTTTTTAGTTGATTGTTGGCTTGTCTATCCGAAATTGGAACAGCGTACTGTTTGAGACTTTCGTCAATATACAACTTGCGGTTATCTTTCAAAGAGGAAAATCTTTCGGCAAGATTTTCTTTTACAATTTCGATTACTTGATTGCAAATTTTTTGATCAACCTTTGGACGTTTGTCCGGAACTTCCACACAGATTTGCGTTCCTTGACTGAAAAACATAAAACGTCTTTGATTTTGCGGACTTAAATCGTTGCGATTTAAATAGTACTGCCACAAACCACGTAAAACATTTACCGAAATTTTGCAAGCAATTTGACTGAATTTTTCGAGTACGTATTGTTTGTTTTCAAACGAACGCAACATAAAATCTAACTTGCGAGCAAACTCGGTTGGACGTGCGGAAAGAAAATCGATGTACTGCGTTTCGTCTTTTATATTGGCAAGTTTGCCGTAAAAAGTTTGAGCAAGCGTACCGCTACGCAAACCATAAGCAAGTTTGTAAGCATTGGGATAGCGATTGCAATATTCACCGGGGTGCAACCTTTCAAAAGCCCTTTTCCACAAAAATTCGTACCGCAAAACATCTTCTTGAGCATTGGAAACCTGCGCAAGTTCGTCTATCTTTTGCAACAAAACACGTCTTGTGCTACGACTGATACGAATAAACGGCGTATAATCTTCTAAAGCGGCACCAAAATCAATAAGCGATGCGTAAATACGTAAAACATCGGTAACGGTTTTGGCAAAAGTTAGCATGCTCGGAACAATTTGTTTGCCGTTTGCTTGATAAAGTGTCCTTACGTAAAGCGATAAATTTTCCTTAAAGGGAATTTCGGTTGGGGCAAAATGGCTTGAAAAATTTGTCCAAATGCTTGTGACAAGACGACGCTGTTGCTCCGGAATTGCAATGGGAGAATCGAGATAACTTTGCCCTACTTCGATAAGAATTTTTTGTGCGGACGATTCGTCAATTACAGACAAAATAATTTTTTCGTTGTTTTCGACATGCTCTCTTGTGGGTTCGGAAATATCTTGGTTGTGAAAACCATAATCGCCCTCGCTGACAGTTAAGTAATGCAATATGGCACGTAAATACATTTCTTCCGGAGACATATCCTGCACATGCGGAAACTGTGGAAAAAAAACTTTGTGATTAACGTCTGCACCTTTTGCCATTGCCAAAAGCTGATACCACTTGTTGTAACAAGTTTTGAGAGTTTGCTTGTTTTGTTTGTGCAAAAATACAATAGACGACTCGTCTAAAAGATAACCGAGCGAACTAAAAGATTGTTGCATGAAGGCCAAGTCTTCTGCCGAAGATTTTTCGTCGCAATTTGCAACGAAAGAATTTTCAAACAAAAGCTTGTTTTTTTGTAGCAAACATTCATTGTGTATTTTTTCGTATCTCATGAAGCTAAACTCCGTTCGTTTTTTTTATTATATCACATAAAAACTGCGTTGTATAGTCTAATTTTTGCGTGTTTAAGTTGGCAAGAGTAATGAAGTATTGACACAACAAAAAATAAATGTTAAAATACAAAATAGTTTTTGTAAAAATTGTTTATAAAACGATTGTCAATAAAGTAAATTTTTTGATTAAAACAGTTTATAATACAATTTTGAAAAAACTTATAACACAAAAAAAT
>CAVEYD010000006.1:6643-48459 GCA_963619835.1 bacterium
GAAAAAAAAACATTTTTTAATAAAAAACAGTAAAAAATAGTCGTAAAAAAAATTGGAAAGAAGGAGAACAATTTATGGAAGAACAAGTGAAAAAGACGGTTTTTTCCGGGGTGCAACCGACAGGAAAAATTACATTGGGTAATTACTTAGGGGCTATCCGCAATTGGACATCCTTACAAGACGAATATAATTGCATTTATGCCGTGATGGATTTGCACTCGGCAACCGTTTCGCAAGTGCCGGCTGATTTAAGAAAAAACACATTAGACCTTGTGGCTTTGTACATCGCTTGCGGAATTGATCCGGAAAAATGCATTTTGTTTATACAATCGCACGTTCCTGCACATGCGGAACTTTGTTGGGCTTTGGACACCATTTCTTACATTGGGGAACTAAACAGAATGACTCAATTTAAGGAAAAATCAAGGAAACATGCCGATAATATTAACATGGGGCTGATGAACTACCCTGTACTTATGGCGGCTGACATTTTGCTTTATCAAACCGACCTTGTGCCTGTGGGGAAAGATCAAACGCAACACCTTGAACTTGCCCGTAACCTTGCGGAAAGATTTAACAACCGCTACTCTGACACTTTTGTTGTGCCTGACGGACTTGTTTACAAGCAAGGCGGTAGCATAAAATCGTTGCAAGACCCATCGGCTAAAATGAGCAAGTCCGATCCGAACGAAAACTCGTTTGTTACTTTGATGGACAGCCCTGACGACATACGCAGAAAATTTAAGCGTGCAGTAACCGACAGCGACACCACTGTTAGACACGGAGCAGACAAACCGGCAATTTCTAACTTGCTGAATATTTACTCTCTTACAAGCGGTGAAACGATTAAGCAAGCCGAACAACGTTTTGAGGGTAAGGGCTACGGCGTGTTTAAAGAAGCGGTTGCGGATGCCGTAATTGCTACGCTTGAACCAATTCAACAAAAACATAAGCTTTTGCTCGCAGATAAATCGTACCTTGAAAACGTTCTTAAAACAGGTGCGGACACCGCTGAACGCATCGCAAACAAGACGCTTGCAAAAGTTTATAGAAAAATGGGATTTGTTCCTCGTTTTAGATAAAATGTTTGGCTACCTTAATATCAAAAAAGAAACGTTGACTGACGAAAAACAAGGACTTTGGCAAACTTTTATGTGCGGCCTTTGTCTTTCGACAAAAAAACTTTTGGGAAACTTTCCACGAATGTTTGTGAGCAATGATATAAACACTTTTAATGTGCTTTTTCACAGTGCGACAAATACAGACGTGCGAGTGATAAACGGAAATTGTTTTTCGCATCCGCTGAAAAAACGTAGTTTGCTTGTGCCTACGGAAATAACCGACAAACTTGCCGTTGCAAATGTGTTGCTTACCTATTGGAATTTGTACGACGACGTTGTTGACGAAAAATCGCTAAAAAAGAAAATAGCTTTGAGGTCGCTGACGTCGGCTTACAAAAAAGCAAAAAAAATTTTGCCGAAAATTGACGAAGATATTTGCAACCGCTGTAAAGAATTGAGCAAACTGGAAAAAGAAAATTGCAAAAGCATTGACATGGTGTCTCACCCGTTTGCACAACTGACACAAGATTTTTGTAGTTTGGTGCTTGCGGAAAAATCGAACCCTTTCGTTGAAGTGCTGTGCTACAACCTTGGTAAATGGATTTATCTTGTTGACGCTCTTGACGACATAGAAAAAGACTTAAAAAAACACAATTACAACCCGTTTGTTTGTTGCTACTCGGCAAAAAGTAAGATTGACGTTGCAAAAAACTTTGACGAAATTGCTTTTGAGATGCGGGTTGTGCTGAACAGAATAGCTCAAAGTTTTAACGATTTGAATTTGACAAAATATCACTGTTTGCTTACAAATTTGTTTTTTGAAAGCATAAGAGATAAAACAGAAACACTACTGAATAAGTTGAAAGAAAACAACTAAAACAAAACTTTTTTACGGAGAAAAATGGACTACAACGCATTTGAAATACTGGGATTAACCTCTTCCGCCACTAAAGAGGAAGTAAAAGGAAAATACGAGTCTCTTAGACAACAATACTTAAAAGACAGATTTCTTCCCGGGGAAGAAGGGGAAAAAGCCGCTGAAAAGTTGCAAGAACTTGAAGTAGCTTACCGTGATGCAATTTTGTCTATTGAGGAACGTAGCGAAGAAACCATCGACGAAGAAAAATTTGACTACTCGGAAGTGCAAAGTTTGCTAAAAGAAAACAAGTTGGACGATGCACAAACAAAGTTGGACGAAAGAACAAACAGAAATGCCGAATGGCATTACTTACAATCTATTTTGTTTTACAAAAGAAGTTGGTTTTTGGAATCTAAAAAACAGTTGGAGCTTGCTTGCGAAATGGAACCGAACAACACTCGGTACAAACAAAGCCTTGAAAAACTGACAAAAATACTTGCGTCCAATACGATAAGTCCCGACGACATGCGCACTACTTCACGACCTATTGACGAAGGTCCGTCGGTAGACAACGGCAACGGAACTTGTACCGGAAGCTCTTGTGCCGACTGTTTACTTTGCAATGCGTGCTGCAATTGTGCTCAGTGCATGGGTGGCGGATGCTGACATGAAAACAAAACTTGTAGCATTAAGCGGACTGTGTGCTGCAATTTCGACAGCTTGCTTGGTTTTTGCAGGTCTGCCTGCAATTAGATGGGCTTTTTTGTTTCTTTCGGTAATTGCTTCGATTAGTATTGTGATACCTTACCTTGTAGGAAACAAAATTGTGTACTCAGTGCTGACTTACATTGTAAGCTGTTTGTTGGGCGGTTTTTTGGGAATTAACAACATTGTTTACATTGTACCGACAATTGTATTTTTTGCACCGTTTGCGATAATTAAAGCTTACGGAGAAAGTTTTAAAAGCACTACTGCTACTACAAAACAAGAAGTGCAAGTTGATCCTTTTGACGACAAAAACGACGAACTACAACAGCAAGAACAAGTTGCCGCTAAACCTAAAAAACGTATTCCGACTTGGCTAAAATGGGTTTTGTATTACGTCCTTTTGGAAGCAGGAATTGCGTTGACACTTCTTTGTGCAAAACTGTTAGCGCCGTCTCTTTGGGATACGGTTATGGCAAACAGCATTTGGGTGCTACTTGCAATTTTTCAACTGATGCCTTTAGCTTACGATATTCTTTTGAGAGGCTGCTTTGTAACAACGAATAAAGTTTTAAAAAAAGTAAATAAATAGACAAAGGAAAATCAAAATCAGCTTTCGGTTTTGATTTTTTTAAATACTTTGATTTTGTGGAATCTTTTAAAATCTTTTGCAAGGATTTAAAAAGATTGGTTGTAAATAGTTTTATTTTTAGCAAAATAATGATAAAATGTAGACAAAATAAAGGAGTCGATTATGCAAAACATCGAAAAAACCTACAAGCTTTGGCTGGAAAAAATACCTAAAGACGATCCGCTTCACACTGAACTTGAAAACATGTCCACCGAACAAATTAACAACGCTTTTTACAAAGATTTGGAATTTGGTACGGGCGGTCTGCGTGGAATAATGGGTGCAGGAAGCAACTGTCTTAACAAGTACACCATAATTAAAGCTACAGCCGGCCTTGCCGCTTACATGAAGAAAAACGACTTAAAGACTGTAGCAATTACTTACGACTCTCGCATTAACTCAAAAGAATTTTCTTGCATCACAGCAATGACTCTCGCAAGCCACGGAATAAAAGCTTTTATTACCGACACTTGCATGCCGACACCGTTTTTGTCTTTTGCAATTAGAAATTTGAAGTGCGACGTCGGTGTAAACGTTACGGCAAGCCACAACCCCAAACAATACAACGGCTACAAAGTTTACGACAATACCGGATGTCAAATTTTGGATGAAGTTGCAAAACTGATAACGACAGAAATAGAGGCAGTAAACCCATTTGAACAAAAAGTAGAAAGTTTTGAATTGCTACTTAAGTCTACAAAAATTGAGTACATAAGTGAAGAAACCAAACAAGAATACTACAAAACGGTGGAAAACGAAAGTTTGGACGAAATTTCACCTGAACTGAACATTGTTTACTCCCCCCTCAACGGTGCAGGTCACGATGCCACACCTACGGTTTTGCGCAAGATGGGAGCAAAAAATCTTAACATAGTTAAACAGCAAAGCTATCCTGACGGAAACTTTACCACTTGTCCATACCCCAACCCTGAAAAAATAGAAGCTTTGACGCTTGCAATTAAACTTGCAAACGAAACAAATGCCGATATTGTGGTTGCTAACGATCCCGACTGCGACAGACTTGGCGTTGCCGTCAAAAAAGAAAACGGCTTTGCGCCGCTTGCAGGAAACGAAGTGGGAATTTTGCTTGTCGATTACGTGCTTACTCGCAGAAAGCAAAACGGAACATTGCCCAAAAACACAGTGCTTGTTTCCACCATCGTTTCTACACCGATGACACAAGCTTTGGCAAAAGATTACGATGCAAAAGTTGTTGACGTGCTTACCGGATTTAAGTACATAGGCGACGTGATTAACAAATTGGCTCGTCAAGGCAAACAAGACGACTTTGTGTTTGGATTTGAGGAAAGTTGCGGATACTTGAAAGGTACTTACGCACGCGACAAAGACGGTGTTGTTGCGACAATGCTTGTTTGCGAAATGGCATCGTACTACAAAAAGCAAGGAATAACTCTTTACCAACGCTTGCAACAACTTTTTGATAAGTACGGCAGATACGATCAAAGATTGTTGTCGTACCGATTTGAAGGTGCGGACGGTGCTGTTTTGAAACAAAAATTGTTGTTAGGATTAAGAGAAAAACCCTTTACAACTCTTGCAGGACAACCTGTTACACACAAAACCGACTTGCTTGAACCCTCGGATTTACCTAAAGCGGATGTTCTTATTTGGAAAGCTGACGACGGAACAAAACTTGTTGTACGTCCAAGCGGAACAGAACCACTGATTAAGTGCTATTTGTTTGCAAACGGAGATAGCGAATCTAACTTGAAAAAGTTGAACTTGTTGCAAGCGCAACTTGACGAAGTACTTTGTAAGTAACTAAATAAATAAAATAAAAAGAACGTTTTCGGTTGAAAACGTTCTTTTTTGTGATTTTGAGATTACTTTCTGATCCAGGTTGAAGGGGCAAAAGCTAAAATTAACGGATAAATTTCCAAACGGCCTAAAAGCATGGCTGCTGTAAGCGTTAGCTTTGATACCCATGAATACATGTAGTAACCACTTGTGGCTATTCCGTAGGCAGGTCCGACGTTGTTGAAACAAGATACGGTTGCAGTTATGTTTGTTTCCATTGTAAGCCCAGCACAAGAATCTAAGCTTAAAACAATTAGCACTGCTGCCATGATTATCATGTAAACCCAAAAATAATTGGTTACACTTGAAACGGCTTCTTCCGAAAGCGGTTTACGTTCGTAACGGACTAAATTGGCATTACGCGGATGTAATGTTTTGCGCATGGACTTACGCAAAGCACTAAACAACATGACTACACGCGAAACTTTGAGTCCGCCGGCGGTACTTCCTGCACAACCACCGATAAACATCAACAAAAACAATATCGTTTTTGAGTAATTTGGCCAATCGTTTATTGTTGAATATACCGGTATGGTGCTGTTGCCGGTTGTTGTCATGAAAGACGCAACTTGTGCAAAAGCATGTCTTAGTGCATCGCCTACTTCCATTGTGTAACTAAATTTGTTTAGAATATTGGCAAAAATCGTTACGGATGAAAATACAACAATACCTATATAAACCCAAAATTCTTGCGATGATATTGCACTTTTGAATCTACGAAGCAATGTCAAATAGTAGACATTGAAGTTGACTCCGTACAATACCATGAAAACGGCAATTATCCATTGGCATGTTGCGTTGTAGCCGGCAATGCTGTCTGCACGTGGCGAAAAACCGCCTGTTCCTGCTGTGGAAAAACTGTTTACTATGCTGTCGAACACCGGCATACCGGCAATAATTAGCAAACAAATTTGTATTACAGTGAACGATATGTAAATTAAATACAATATCTTTGCCGTATCTCGAGCCCGAGGAACGATTTTGTCGACAATGGGACCCGGCATTTCCGCACGTAAAACGTGCATTCCGCGTTCCGACTGTCCGCTGATTACTGCCATTACAAACACGATAATTCCCATACCGCCTATCCAATGAGTAAAACAACGCCAAAATTGTAAACCTTTGGGCAAAGCTTCGATTCTTTCGCCTGTAAGTATGGTTGCACCCGTTGTTGTGAAGCCGCTGACCATTTCAAACAAAGCATCTACAAATGAAGGAATTTCACGACTGATAATGTAAGGCAATGTACTGACGATTGAGACATATAACCATGTAAGGCTGACAAGAATAAAACCTTCTCGAGAATAAAAGTTGCGTGCTTTGGGCTTGCAGAAAAACATCAAGGGCAGACCGAATATTTCCGTTATGCCGATTGTTACGGCAAATGCCCACCAAGATGCTTCGGCAAAAATAATTGCGACAAGCATTGGCAACAACAATAAAATGCCTAACACAACGGCAACTTTACCGAGATTGTTGAAAATAACACGAAAATTCATGCGCTACCTCACTATCTCTGCCAAGTCGTACAAGTGATTTTCGGCAGCAACCACTACTACGCGATCGCCCTGACGTATGTCGTCATCACCTGTAGGAATAAACGTTTCGTTTCCGCGAGTTATACTTGCAATAATGTAGTTGTGCCTTAACTTTAAGTCCTTTAAGGCGATATTGTTGAGAACACAATCCGGCAAAACTACAAATTCGAGAGCTTCTGCCTTGCCTTCCATAAGACTGTACATTGTTTCGACCTTGCTTCCTTGCGAATCGTTTAGGGCGCGTGCATAACGAGTAAGCGTATCGGCAACGATTTTGCGAGGAGAAATAAGACAGTTTAATCCTAACTTTTCGGCAAGGGTGGACAATTCGCCATGGCTAACTTTGGAAATAACTTTGGGAACTCCGTGACTTTGTGCGCAAAATGAAATGAGAATATTTTCTTCATCCTTACCTGTAAGCGCAACAAACGCATCGACAGAATCGATGCCCTCCTCTTGCAACAAGTCTTGATTGCTTCCGTCACCTAAAATCATTGTAGCTCCCGGAAGTTTTTCTGCCATTTGCTCACAACGAGTAGCATCCTTTTCGATTATCTTTACAAAGTAACCGGCAGAAAGCAACATTTTTGATAAATAGTAGGCAATTTCGCTTGCACCGAGTAAAATAACCGAACGTCCTTGCTTTTGTGCCATACCGATAGACTTCAAAAAAGAATAGGAATCTTGACGTTTTACCATGAATGCGACTTTGTCGCCAACTTGAAAGACAAATTCACCACGAGGAACAACGACCTCTTCGTTGCGCAAAACAACACATGCAAGGAAAGGTACGGTGATCTTTTTTCTTAACTCGGCAAGGCTGTTTTTTAACAAAATGCCACCGTCACGCACCATCATTTCCATCATTTGCACCTTTTTGCCGGCAAAAGTATCTACCACGACTGCCGTAGGCAAACGCAAAGTGTCGTAAATTGACTCGGCTGTCAATAGCTCCGGATTGAGTGCCATTGACAAGTCTAATTCCTGCTGTAAAAAGGACAAGCCATCGTTGTTGTAGTCGCTTTGACGAATACGAGCAACAGTGTACTTTGCTCCTAACTTTTTAGCAACAAAACAAGCAAGCATGTTTACTTCGTCAGTGGCGGTTACAGCAATGAAAAGATCTGCCTTTTTTACACCGGCACTGATAAGAAGTTCACGCGAGGTTGCACTTCCACAAATTGCCATAACGTCACAAGTATCTGAAATATTTTCGATAACTTGCGGATTGACGTCTATTGCCATTACGTCGTGCCCTTCTCGTGACATGCTTTCGATAATCGATTTGCCTATTTTACCACAACCGACAACAATTACGTTCATAATAGTCTCCGATAAACCTTTTTGGTTTTAAAATTGCATATTAGTTAACTGAAAGTTTTTAGTTTTTTAAACTTCTTACACCGCTTTATTTTAGCATATAAAACTGTAAAATGCAACAGTATATTTATTTAGCAATTATTTGTAAAAAGTAAAAAACCGAAACACAAAGAAATTTTGTAAAAACTTTGAGTGACGGCTTTTAATTTGTGATTTTTAGTTTTTGAATAATATTTGCAAAAGACTACGACGTTTTTTGCTGAAAAAAGAATAGATGACAATCATTGCTTGAAGGGGAATTCCAACAAAAAACAGTGGCCACACGTTGTAGCTAAAAACAAGTAGTTGCAAGTAAATTGCAGTTATTAGCGACCAAACAAAAATTGACAACAAACAGCAATTTAACCATTTGAGATTAAAATGCGAACGATTAAAACGGAAGGCAAGTAATACCGAAGGCGGTACTGCCCAAACAAAAACTTGCCAAAAAGTTCCCCTATCGGTGATGAGCAAGCCGACATAGATAATTACGGCAATTAGAAATACTGTTACAACCGAAAGACAAAGCATAGCTATGTCGTTTGCCGTCTCTTCTTTGACGGCTTGTTGGCTTTGCTTTTGCACTTTTTCGCAAGCATTGGGGCGTGCAAGATCATCGACGGTTACTCCGAAAGTTTCCGCCAAAAGCATAAGTGCAGTAATATCCGGAACCGACGTGCCGTTTTCCCACTTGGAGATGGTTTTGTCCGAATAGGAAATTTTTTCACCGAGCTCTGCTTGTTTGAGTCCGCTGAGCTGTCGTAATTCTTTTATGTTTTGTGCAATGTTTTTTTCGATATCGACTACCATGTTTTTTATTTTACACTTTTTGTTGTTTTTTGTCAAGAGTAGCAATTCTTTTTGAAAACAAATAGTATAAAAGTGGTTTGAGATACTTGGGAAAGAATAGACAGCAAAGTAATTTTTTAAATGAAAATAAAAAAACGCTTTGACAAAAGTCAAAACGTTTTTTTGTTTGTGAGTAAAATCTACGTGATTTTTATTTTTCAACTACTTGTTTTAAAATCTAAAGCTTACTTGTTTTGCAATTTAATTTACTTATTTTTAGTGCTTTACACAAGTTTCTGCCGTAAATACATTTTTTGCATAGTTGTATTTTGCACGTAAACTTTGGAAGTAAATATTGCTTCCTTGATGGTTTGCAAACAGAATTGTTTACACTACCAAGCTAAAGACTGTGTCTGTGCCAAACGAACCATCACTGTAAAGCGAATAAGTTGTTGACGTACATGTTAAACTTGTTACTTGAAGTAAGTCGTCTAATTCAAATGTGAGAGTGTGAGTTGAAAATTCGATTGTTACAACTTGACCATTGACTGTGTAAGTACCGTCTTGTGTGGCAAGTTCGCAGCTGTACTTGTGATCCGGTGCATCGTCTCCCGTTGCATTGTCGTGACCGACAGAAACTGACTTGCAAACAACTTTACCGTCCGAAAACTCAAAAGTTGTTGTTGCTTTGTAGCCTGTGGATGACTCGTAGTCGCAGAAATAAGTGTAAGTTGAAGTAAATGACTTTCCGCTTAAAACCGCATTGCCGACTGCAACATTCTGTTTGACTAAGGTTGCATTTTGGATTGTGAACACTTCGATTGTGTCATCACTCCAAACAACATACAAATAATTGCCGTTTGTTAGCATGTAAGCACCGTTTTTTGTTGCCATCGTGATTGTTCCAAATCCGTCAAGTTGTACTGCCGTTTCATCATAAGTGTAAGTGCCACGTAAACCGTCGGCAACAACTAATGTGCCTTTGCTCCACGACGTTACGCGAACAACTAAACCATCGGCAATTTCAAATTCCACGTTGTCAGTGTCTAAAGCGCCGCTGATTACGTTGGGTATGAATAACGAAACAATCTTTCCTTGTTGGTAAATGTAGGACGGAGAGCTTGAGCCGACCTTGGCAACTTTTACGATACCGTCGGTTGCTGACGTGATTGTGTCTGCCGAAATGTAGGACGTTCCGTTGATTGTTCCCGAATAGGTCAATTTTGCAATCAAGTCGTTTAAAAACTCTACTTTTAGCGAAAGATTTTGTGCACCGTTACTTACTTTTGCAACAATGTTGCCCGATTGATCTAACAAGTACGACCCGCTGAATGTTGTGCCGTTGTCGAAAGAGGCAATTCCGTAACTGTCTAACAATAATGTTATGCTGTCGCCTATAACAGTTTTGTAAGTTTTGTTTGCAAAAGATTCGTCCTTGTAGACAGAATCTAAAACCTGCACAACGTAGTCAGCCGTTACAACGTTTCCGCCAACTTCCAAATTGATTGACAACTTGTAAAGTCCTGCTTGGTTAAACTTGACGCAGCTTGTGTCGACAACAAGCTTGCCGTTGGATGCCGCCTTTTTCATGTCGTTTACCGACAATGTGCCGTTTGCCGTTGTAATTTCGATATTTTTAAGCAAACTGTTTTTGCCGTCGGTAGATTTTTGAGCACCGATTGACAATGTTTTGAAGTTGACCAATGCTCCATCGACAATTTTTTGATTGGTAAGTTTGTTGCCGATTAGCTTAGTGTTGCCATTGTCCTTTACGGTTAAAACGTTGAGTAGATCCGCAACATAAAACTCGATGAAACTTCCTTGTTCGTAGGATGTGGGAGCATCGGTAAATGTTGCTTTGACAACCGAATTAGCTTGAGTGTAGGTTAAATTTACTATCGTGTTTGTGGATGATGTTGCAGTAAAGTCAACATAGCCTGTGCCGTAACCGTCCAAGAACAAAACAACGTCGTTTCCGTAAGTGTAGTAACCGAAAAGTGTATCTTTTGAAGCAACTTCAAATGTGTTTGCCGAGTCGTTTAGAGTGAACTTGTAGCTGTAATAATTGGAATCTTCGGTGTTGTAGACAAACAATATTTTGTTTTTGTGGTCTATTCCACCGTTTTTCATACTTGAAAGTTCGTACGTGCCTAATTTGAAAACTTGTGTTGCTTCACCGCTTTTAATGAGAGAAACACCTTCGTACTTATCGAAAGACAGCGTTGCTTGCTTGCCGTCAAACGTGCCTGTGAAAGTTTTGTTTGCAAAAATCTTGTCGTCGGTTGCCGTTTCGCGTTTTCCGTAGATGGTACTTGACAACTTGTAAGTTTCGGTTTTTCCGTTGTAGGTAAGTGTTACGTATTTTACGGTTACTTGCTTGGTTTTGCCTTCTTCGTCGGTAGTTTCTTCCAGTTTTTCTTCGGTAGAAATACTGCCGTACCCCCAAGCAACAGAATAAATTGTGTCGGAAGATGTCTTTTCCTTTAGTGTAACATCCAAAACAAAAGTTTTTTCTTCGTTTTGCGCATTAGTTAAGGTAAACGTTTCCAACGTAAAACCTGTGTTTGTTCCCTTTAAGACGTGTTGCGACAAACTGCTTAGTTGATAGTAAGTGCCGTCGTCCGTATTCCACAAGTTAGACTTGAAATATACCATTGGTCTACGAACATCGGAAAATCCCATTTTTATTGAGTTGTCCGGATCCAAAATCATTACACCGTCTTGATAGTACAAAGTGTAAATGTTTGGTCCTATTTTTGCAGAAAGCGTGTTTTGATCAACTGCTCCGATAATTGTGCCTTTTTGTCCGTTTACTTCAAAAGACAAGTCTAAATTCATGATCATGTCTTTTAGTACTTCGGACTTTTTGCCTTCTTCAACGTAACCGTCTTCGTCCGTTGTGGAATCAGAGCCGATGGTTTTCATTAAAGTTTTGTACTCACCGACAAGGTTTTTGTCTAAAACAGTGACTTTGGCACTGCGCTTTACTCCGTTGTAGTTGATTTTTACAGAATAAATACCTGCATTGAACACATCAACGTAACCGCTTACCATGTCACTTGTTACAGGAACGGCAACGTTGTCTACGGAAATTGTAAATAAATCTGTTGTGTAAATTGTTTGATCGGTAAAAACAACCATGTTGTTTGCCGTTACCGTTATGGTGGACGCTACTGCAACATTGAAAGTCAATTCGACAGGAGCGTTTTCAGGACCATCGACATAGACAGACAATTTTACTTGCTGAACTCCCTTTGTAGATAAATCTACATTGTTTTCAACTTTTACGTAGCAATCGAGCGGTCCTGCCTCACTTGCGTTTTGGGTAAGTTTTAGCGGAGTGTTTCCACCGTTGCGGTAGAGAATTACGTTGGACAACGGATTGTAAGTTGCCACGTCCGTGCCAATGTTGACCAAATCGCTAATGACTGACAAATCGTAAGTGTTTTTGACAACTAAGTAGTTGATTGTTTGAGAAATTGTTTCATATTCCGGCTGTCCGGCTGTGCCTAAAACGTTGGATGAGTACTTGACTGTTGCCGTAACGGGACAAGTGCTACCTGCAACGGAAAAATCTATCGAGGAATAATTGATGTACTGATCGATATTTGTGATGCGTACTCCGTTTACAATCACTTCAAAATCGTTTGAAAAGTCGTAAGAATACTTGTCTGTGCCAACTTTAATTTTGACTTCATTAGACTTTGCTCGAATAATCGCACCGTTTTTTACAGTTACGTTTGCCGTATCGGTAAAGCCGTTGTAAGTTAGTGTGACGGGGTAAACTCCTGCGGTAATGTAATTTACCGATCCGCTTAACATTTCCGTTGAGACGGCAATTTGATCGCCATCGTCGACGATACTGAACAATGTTGTCAAGTCAATTGCTTGAGAATTGACGTAAACCGTTGTGTCGGTGTGGGTAATAAACACGGGGAGCGAATCGACAATTGAAACGTTTGTAGGCAACGTGTAATTTAACGTGCCGTCTTCGTTGTAGTTGTAGATTAACTTTACTTGATAAGTGCCGACGGCATCCGAAAGTGCCGATAAATCAAGCATCGTTTCCTTAACCGGCGTAATTACGTCATCAACATACAAGGTGAACAATGTCGTGAAATCGAAAGAATCTTTTTGTTCTGCCGTGATACTGAGTGTTGGATAGTTGACAACTGCCGATGCCACAACGTGCGAGACAACTTGCACTGCTACGCTTTTACTTGTTCCGTAAAGCGACAATGAAACGTTGTAAGTGCCTTCGTCTGTTTGCACGTTGTTTGTTAGCATGTCATTTGTTACCACTACTTGCGTGCCGTCGACATAAGCCGTAAACAATGAAGCATAGTCGTAAAGCTTAACTCTTGCCGAATTTAACGTGATACTTTCCGTCTGCGACGAAAGATTGACAACACTCTTGCTGACAACTACCGGACAAGCGACCGATTTACCTTCGTAAGTGCAATAAACATACCCTTTGCCTTGTTCGGTTGGAACTTGGCTAATATCTATTGCGGAATCGGGAATTGTTGTTAGCTTTCCGTTGACACGCAAAGTAAAAAGCGATGTATAATCAAAGCTATCTCGATTGGCCGACTTGATAGACAAAGATGCCTTGTTTGTTTTTAGCTCAATTTGATCTTCGACAATAACTGTTAAGCTTTTTGCCACTCCGTGAAAGTTTACCACATAGGCATATGTTCCCTTTTGAGACAAAACGCCGTTTGAGATCATATCGGCGGTAATTTTGGCAAGTTCACCATCGATGTATGCCGAAAAATACTGTAAAAAGTCGTGATCGGCAACTTCGGTTGGTTTTAGTGATATACTGCGCTTGGACAAATTAAGCTCGTATACTGTGCTTATAACAACAATGTTTGCCGTTGCCATCTTGCCTTGGTAAGTGCAAGTAATTACGCCACCGCTTGTTGTGTTGAAGTTGGTGCTGTCCAAAGTGTAGCCTGACCATACTTTTTGATTGCCCTTGTAAACAACAAACAGTTCCGAAAAATCGAAACTGTTTGTTAAAATGTCACTTTGCAAATAAAACGTGCCCTCTGAATAGTACTTACTTGAAGTGTTTACGTTGACGGTAACTTCAAGCTCGATTGGCTTTTCAATAGGCTTGTCTTGGTCGCAAGAAACAAATGCAAGGGATAAAAACGAAAGTACGAGTACAAGCACGAACAACCACTTGTTTGTCTTCATTTTTTTCTCCTAAAGATACTTATTTGTTGAGTGCCCAGTCGCCGTTTTTGTAGATGTAGCACCAGAAGTATCTGCTGTAGTTGTTTTCGAATACGATCATTGTTTCACCGTTGGTGAAAGTAATGTATCTGTTGCTTCTGTCGGCTACGTCAAGATCGTCGGGAGCTGCTGTGCTGTTGCCCGTCGAAAGTGTGTAACCTGCTTCGCCCATCTTTTCGACAAGATCGTTGTAAACCTTTTTGTAAGCTGCTTCCGTAATGACGCTGTTGTCGTCTACATCGCTTACCGAGAACGTCATTGTGATGTAATCGATGTAAAGCGGATTATCTTCGGTTGAGCCGGCTGCATCTTTGTAGTCGAAGAAAATGTTGAGTGTGTCGCCAAATACGTCAATAAATGTTGTGGGAGCAGGAATGTTTGCATAAGCATCGCTGCCGAATACACGATCCATTACGTAGGAAGCTTGGAATTTGAATAGCAAATCGTAGTCAATGTGTTCGCCTGTGCCGTCTGCACCCGGGCAAGAAACACCGGTGATGGGGTTAACTGCACCTTTACACAATGTGCTATGATGGTAGTAGTAATCCTTGATGTAAATATCTTCCCAAGTTTGCGGAACTTGACGAGCAACGTAACCATTGAACACAGAATCTTCGATTGTGGTTTCTCCGATAGCATAATACTTGGTTGTTACATAACCCGAACCTGTGCCATAATCGTAAGGATAAACACTTTGCAACAAGTTGCCACTGTCGTCAACCACGATTGTAAGTTGGTTGGTTGTACCGGCTTCAGCACTAGAAACATAGTTATACATGGAAATTTGCTTTGCAACGTCCTTTGTGATGGATGTGTCGTAAAGAACAAACTTGTACTGATAGTGCCAATTTTCGTAGTCATCGTCCGGATTGATTATTGTACGACCGCTGTACTTAAAGATGCTTGTGTCAAAATCAAATTGAGGAATAATACTTGTGAGACTGCCCGTAAAGTGCTTTACACCGACAAGCGCTGCTTGAGTATCGTTGATTTTGCCGTAAGCAAATTGCTCGAAGTAGCCGTCAAATTGCTTGTAGCCTGACCATGAAGTTGAATAGGACTTGCCGTCCATGGTTGCCGTGTACTGAATTGTTGTGTTTTGCAAAACTGCATTTTCGGTAACAAAACCTTGTGAACCGACAGTACCTGTTTCGGAAGTTGCGTTTTGAACGGAGGAAAGAGATTCCGGAGCTTTTACGGTAACTACAGAATCGCTACTTGATGAGCCTTCAATTTCGTACTCGTCGGAATCGATCCATGCGGAGTAAGTTGAAGTGTCGGTTGCTGTATAGGTGTAGTTTTTAGACGACTTAATTTTTGCAATTGCTTGATCAAGATAGCCGTAAGCTTGACCGGGTTCGTCCTTGGTTGCCTTGGTGTAAGGTGAAAGTTGTTCGACCTTGGCTGTTCCTACTTCGGTGAAGTGCATCTTGAATTGTGTGTAGGTGTAGTACTCGATGCTATCGCCTTCGTACGGGTTGCCTTCGTCGTCGGTACCTTGAGAATAATGCTCTGCCTTGTAGGTTTCGCAAATGATGCCGACAATGTGTCCGTTAGAACTTGTGACTTCGTCACCACTCTTTTCACATTCGTTTGCGGCAACTACAAAATACAATTTGTCGATAATGTCGTCGCTAGAAAGCATCGGGGTTAGGTAGTAGCAAATATAGGTGAGCATGTATCTTGCTTCCAAACCGTCGTCGGTGTTCATATCGGCTTGCGAATTGTACTTGTACTTGAAAGCGGCAAGCTTACTGTAAGAACCTTGATCATCGGCAAACTCTGACAAGTCAAGATCGGATGCAGGCTCAAAGTCTTCTACAGGAAAACTGCCCATGTGATTCCACAAGTGTTGCGAATCCCATGAAAGAGGAATACTTCTGTAATCGGTGTACAATTTTTGTGCGGCTACATTGTTTTTGTTGATGTAATCCTTGTACATAACGGCAATTTCTTTACCGTTTACAAGACGTTTTTCGCCTTTGGAATAACGTTGAGTGGATACAACTTTGCTTCCTTTTGCATTCCACGAACCTGTCCACTTACCTTCTTCCATCGTAACGGACATTTCGTAACTGGTTGTGTCAACATTACCGCTAACTTGTTGCACGATATCGTCCAACGTGCCTGTTGCTTTGATGGATGCACTGCCTACTTCGGCAATCATGTCGGATGTGAGAGCAATGTTGTCCGAGTTGACAACGGGAGATCCGCTTACGTTTTCGCGGTGAAGGGTGATTGTTGCGGTTGCTTTGATAAGGGGATTGTCCTTAAGAGTGGCAGTAACAGTTACAACTGTGGGCCATGGAACGTTTTTAGCAAACTTCAATTCTTTTTCGCCATCTGCTACGTCAACGATTTGTGCATAGTCGGAGTCGACCGAATACACTACTTCGCCATTGTCGGATGCAAACGAGCTGATTTTTGCAGTGTCGTTTACTGCGTACAAGTCGGTTTTTCCGCTTAGGTTAAGTGTTACTGTTCTTTTTGCGGCAACCGTAAACGTTTTTGAACCATAGGAAAGCCCGTCTGCCGACGTGAATTTTACAACAACAGTTGTTTCCGTATCGGGAGATTCGGCAACACTAAGAACGTTTTTGGAACGGTTGAAAGATAAAATCCCTTCCTTGTCGAAAGAAACAGTGTAGTTTCCTGCAGGGGTAATTGTGAGCGTTGCAGATTGTCCTACGTCAAGCGTGTATCTATCGGCAGAAATAACCAAACTTTCTTCCGGCTCTTGAGCCTTAATTGTTAGTTCAGCTGTTCCCTTTGCGACGGTGTCGCCTGTGGTGATTGCAGTGATAACTACTTTTTTATCTTGCAAATCGGCCTTTTTAACTGTGATTTTTAAACCTTCGATTTGGACGTATTCGGAATCGGCATCGGAAACAGTTAAAAAAGCTTCGTTTTCCGACAAAGCATTGAAGTTGCCATTAACCATTACCATTACGCGAGCAGATTCGCCAATCGAAAGTGTCTCGGGATTGCAAATTACCATTATAGAAGTTTCGTTACCGTCTTTTTCGCAAGCAACAAGCACTAAACTTGTGATAGCGATGACAGCTAAAACTATAATGGCAAGCATTTTAGTCTTTTTTGTTAGTTTCATACCTTTTCCTCCTTGTTGTGCAACAGTCGATGCGGTTACACAAACACTTGTGTGTAGATTTTGGGGGACTACACTGAATATTTTACTCAAAAGTTTTGTGAACTTGTGAAAAATATCTTTTGTTGTTCTTGTGCCGTTAAAAAAATTAACGACACAAGATTTTTTTTGTAATTTTACCTACAATTTTCGCAAGATTTTTACGTGTTTAGCAACTTTAAACTTTGTAGTTTTTAAGTTGTCTGTAAAATTATCTTGCATTTTGGGGTATTTACAAATTTTTGTTGATTTGTAAGATTTTTGCAAAAATACTTGCATTTTGAGTTGCAATTTTTTAACTTGCAACTACCCTATTGTTTTTGTTCCGACTTTCCAAACATAAATGTTTAAGTCGAGGTTGTTGTCAATTGCCGACACAAGAATGTCACCTTTTAGATATTCGCCCCACTTAGTTTTTGTGAAGCCGTTTGACAAAAGCAAATTTTCTATTGCGGTGATGGACGACGTGATTGAATAGTCGATATCGAGCGGAACATCGTAGTACAACATTGTTCCGAAGGATGCAAGTACTTTGCCATCGTCGTCCTTACTGGAACAACTGTGTCCGTAGTTTGCCATTGCAAAACCGAAACTGTCGCCTAAAACATCGTCTTGACCAAAGAACGGAACGGCATCGGCTGAACCAAAAAGCTCTGTCCAGTAAGCATCGAACGATTGTGTCTTTTCCGCAACGACTTCAGTACTGCTTGTTTTTTCACCTTCGATGATTACGGTTAGTTCACTCCAACTTGCAGGAACTTGCTTTGCAGTGCTATTTGTAAGTGTTGTGGAAACTTCGCTTGGCAATACGTTTTGCTCGGCATCGTTAAAGTTGCTGTAAGTTAAGTAAGCAAATCCGTACAAGTAACCTAAATAGTAGTAGAATGTGGCTTCGACAATGTAACCATCCTTTACAATTACGTAAGGTTGTTCAACATTGCCGTAAACACCTGTGCTGGCATATTGTCCGTAAAGTGCGATATCGTTGCCCAAACCATAGTAAAGCGTGGTTGCAACATAACACATGGATGAATCTACAAGGTACTTGATTGAACCGTCTTCCGACTCGTAAGTGCTATCTTTTGTAAAAATTTCCGCAGCAAAAGCAAATGAGGGTTTGGCATTGGAAAAATCGGCATTGTAGGCACGAGAAGGAACTATTGTTTTTTCTGTTGGATTGTAGTTGTAGCCGTTGTACAAAGTGTCGCTGTACTTGTGATAACCATAGTACTTTCCGTCGGCATCGTAAGTGCGAACAATGTTGCTTTCGTCGTCGTAAGATACAGAATAATCACGGAAGTAGCAATCGGTATCGTTGATGATTTCGGTAAAACCATCTTGAGAAGCGGTTGACGTGTAGACTGAAGCTTGCACTGTGCGATAATCTAACGTGTAGCTTGTTAGCGCTTGCATGTTGGCTATTGCAGTTTTGAGTTCTTTGTGTTCGTCCTTAGTGGAAAACACTTTGAACGTGGGAACTTGTACTGCGTCGCCTGTGTCGATTGCAACAAACATTTCCTGAATGGTACTGTAACCGGAAACGATTGTGTAGTCCGCACCGCTCTTTGCGTACAAACCGATGATTTCGCCGTCATCTATTAACAATGAGAACGAATCGTCAACAACAAAATCGTAGGGGTTTGCAGATGCGACAATTTTTTCGGTAAGTTGTTTTGCAGTGGGCTTGGAACTGTCAGTCGGGTTGTAGTAGTAGCGCCATGAATCTTCGTCAAAAACAAAGTCGCTTGGCGTAAGCTTGATGCCATCTTGGCTGAGTTTGCGGAAATTGTTGTAAAGTCCGGATTTTTCCCAAGTGATTGCATCACCGTTATCGTCAGTTACCGGGTAGGCTGATGCTTGGTTTTTCAAGTTGAGAATGCGTTCCTTCACGTTGCCGTCTGTTCCCTTTTGGTAGAACAATTCGCCTGTGGTAAGCGAAGAAGCGTTTTCGTACTTGGCGTACCAGGTTGTTGCGCCTACGTCGTCAGTGCCCATTATCGTTTTGATAGTTGAAGCTTGCGAACCGATTTGCTTGTTGGAAAGTCCGTATTCCGACCAAGTAAGTGAAATAAAACCTTCGTAAGCGATGTTGTCGGTTAGAGTTAACGCATCAAGCATGTCTTGTGTGAGAACTGTTTTTGCAACAACGTTAAGTACTTTTTCCGAATAAGCAGATGCACCATCTGTCGTTTTTGCCGTGGCACGAATTTTGATTATCTTGTCACCATCGACGTTGTTTGCCGTGATAACTGCTTTAGTGGAATCGTTTTCGTCTGCCGTTATTGTGGCATAATCTTTGCCCGAAGTGATTGACCAAGTAACAGTTGCATTTTCTACCTTTTCGATGATGGCTTTTACAGTTGTGGTCTTTCCGGATTTAACTTCGCTGTTAGCAGAAATTGAAACAACCGGTTTTGTGGGCGTGGGCTTTACACCTTGTCCGACAAAGTCTACAGCTTGACTGCTTTGAGAACTAATGTAACCATCGGCAACTGCGTAAACAGTGATTGTTGCATCGTTTACTAAACTTTGCAGTTGATAACTGTTTGTTTGCACCGAAGGCTGTTCGTCGCCGTTAACTACAACTATGTAGTCGGTTGCATTTGCAACGGCATCCCAAGTGACAAGTCCCGTTTCCGAAACGGCTACATTTTGCGGTGTTTCAAGATGAGTAGGATTGCCGTCTTCAAAGCAAGAAACAAACGTAAAGAAGGACAGTAAAATTGATAATGATAAAATTACCGATAGAAATCTTTTCATGTTTGACCTCCTCAGTAACTAAACGTAAATAAATACGTTACTGTGTGATTGTTTTCGGTGACAAAATTGCAAGAAATCGATGCAATTTTTTCGTTTTCAAACACACACTGCATGTTGGCAATTCCGTTTGGAACATAACTGCTTGAAAGTCCCAAAACGTTTGCAACATTTTCTTTAAGAATGATACATGACATATTGTTTTTTTCGATTGAGCAAGCTGCGATACTTTCGGTAGTTAGGTTGACTGTCGAAACAGACTTAACAGTTGAAGTTTGAGTGGTTGTTGCCATTTCAAACGAATCGTTTAGCGAAGTTTCGGTTTGATTTACGTTGTAACCGTCGGCCGAAGCCTCGGCTATGCTTTCGATACTGTAAACAACCGTTTCGCCATCGGTTATCGTGAGCTTTTTTGTGATTGTTTTTGCAGAAGCAGACGTTTTTTCAATTAGTTTTACGCAACCGTCTACGTCGTCCGGCATACATGAACATAAAGTAGCAAGCGCGAAAACAATGCACACTACTGTTAGTAGAATATTGTGTTTTTTCATTTTACTTTTCCTCACTTGCTTTTACGTTTGCAAACTACTGCCGCTGCAAACAAACCTACAATACCTATCGATGCAACCCCTTGAGAATCGGCATTGACTACCGATTCTTTTAAGGTGTTGGCTTCACTTGCGATAGTGTTGCGGTAATTAGTGTACTGTGTTAACAAATTGTTGTAAGCAGTTAGTGACAACAAACTTCTTTCGTCGGATGAAAGATTTTTAATTTCTGTAGCAAGTTGCTTTAAAGTTTCAAGTTGAGAAATATCAAACTTAGACGGCAACGCATCAATTTTTGCTTGAACGTTTTTAGCTGCCGTGCTTGCATCTTTAAGCTTTATCTCACGAAGAGTTTCGCTTGCAGAAAGTACTTTGTCGACTAAACTATTCCATTCTGTTACGGAAATTCCGTAATTTGTAGGATCTTGAGTGACTTTGTTGAGATACAAAACTGCGTTTTCGATTAACGTGCTGTTTGACGTTGAAATGTAAGACAACTTATCGATTTCCTTTGCGCTTTCGTAGAAGTTGATCATGGCTTCTTCCATTGCAACATAGGTGCTTCGAGTAGCATCTTGTACCTTGCCAAAATAAGCTTGGTAAACAGGGGAATCGTAACCGCTAATATCTTTATTGCTTGGCAAAATCATCTTTATAGGTTTGTTTTTGCCGGCAAGGTCAATAAAGTTGTAGTAGTACATTTCGTAACCGAATAGGTTGTAGATAGGATGCAATACTTCGTACCCGGGATCTGTTTCGGCAAGAGATGAATTTGCGTTGTACTGATCGTCTAACGTAGGAGCGACAACCGATTTAAACTGCACTACAGAAAGATTTTTGCAATTGTAGAAAGCGTAAAGTCCGATACTACGCATACTGTCCGGGAAGACAATTACGGCAATGTTTTGGTTGTAAGCGCCTGCCAAAGCTTCAACACGAGTTGTACCTTCGGCAATAGTAAACGTTACGTTTGTTGCATCTTGACTTACATCGGTGCTTGTGGGAACATAACCGTTCCAGTTTGCCGGCAAACAACTGAGTAAGTAGTTGCCGTTTGCCATCTTGGTATACAAAACGCCTTTTTCTACTTTGGCATAACTGTTGATGTTTCCGCTGTAGCTTGTTGTTGTACCGTCAGTGTAACCGATGTGCTTTAAGGAAGTACAACCTGCAAATACTGCTCTGTCGATCTTTTTGATTTTGTTTGTAAAGATAAAGCTTGTTAGATTTGTGTTTTCGTTAAACGCACCTTCGCCTACTTCTTCTACCGATGTTGCGGTAAACGTGGTAAATTGCGTTTGTTGGAAAGCATAACCGTCAATCTTTTTAAGCTTGGGCGCAACAAGGCTTGTTAGTCCGGTTGTTGAGAACGCTCCCTCGCCTACTTCGACCATGTTAGACATATCTGCCGAAGCAAGTGACGAACAAGAGTAGAAAGATTGAATGCCGACTTTTTCGATGCCGTTTAGGTTGATTTGGTTAAGCGATGAGCATCCTGTGAAGGCATAATCACCGATTTCCTTAATATCGTCGCCTATTGTAACTTTTTTGAGTGCCGTACACAAATAGAACGTATAGTTAGCTATTGTGCCGTTTTCTAAATTGACATCGTTGGCTTTGTCAAAGAAGTCGAGTCTGTTGGTTGTTGTAGTTTCGCCGTCATCCGATTTAACAATTTCGATTGCCGTACCGAGATTTAGCTTGGAATTGATTGTAACTTCAACTAACGATTCACAACAGTTAAACACGCCTTCGCCCATTTTTGTTAAAGTTGCGGGAAGTGTCAATGATGTGATTGCAATGCCCGATTGACTGTACTTACCGAATGCACCATCACCGATACGTTCGACAACAGGAAGTTGCAAGTCGGTTAGCGAAATACAATCTGCAAAAGCATAACTACCGATTGTTTTTACGTTGGTTAAAACAGCTTTCTTTAACTTAGTGCAATTGTAGAACGTTTCGCTTTCGATAAAGTCGTCTGTCTTGGTTAGGTCGATTGTGACAAGCGACGTATCGTTGATGAAACATCCGCGTCCAAAGTGAATTCCGCCTGCGGACGGCATGTTTACTGTTGTAAGTGCCGTACAATTTTGGAATGCACCTAATCCGTAAGATGAATTTGCACCGAGTGTTGCGGTTGTGAGAGACGTTGCACGGAAGAATGCACCTTCACCGACGATTGCATTTTCACCGATTGAAACTTCGGTAAGCTTGGTGTTAGAAAAAGCATAATCTCCGATTTTTGTAACTTTGTCAAGGTTGGTGACTGTGGTCAACGCCGAAACGTCGGTTGTATCGGTTGTGTTTTCGACAATATAGTTGAACGCTCTTGCACCGATTGTTGTACCTTGAACAGTGCTTAACACTACCGACGTAAGCTGTTTGCAATTTGCAAACGCATAGTCGCCTATTTGAACCGCACCTTCAAACGTGATACTTGTGATGCCTGTTCCGGCAAATGCCGATGCACCAATTTTTGTTATGCTTGAAGGAATTGTGATATCTCCCGTTGTGTTTTGAGAAACAAGAACAATTTCTCCGTCCTTAACAAGTGTGTTGTAGTTTGTTGCAACTCCGCTAACGTCTGCCGAAATGGTTTGAACACTGTAAGCGGAATTTGTTCCGTTAACTTCAAAATTGTTTAAGTTGCTGGAACGGAATGCTTGTCCGTTTACCACAAGATTTGTGTCGGCATTGAGTACCAACTTTTCGATGCCCGATTTGTAGAACGCATAAGCTTCGATTTGGACATTTCCGCTTGGCAACGTGATTGACTTAAGAGCGGTTGTTTTGTAGAAGGCTTGTTCGCCGATTGAAGCAACACTGCCGTTGAAGTTTACTTGTTGCAACGAATCGCATTGACTGAAACAACCCAAGCCCAAACCTAAACAATCTCCGTTTATGTTGACTGTTGTTAGGCTGCCGCATCTTGCAAACAAGTAGCTAGGCAAAGCATTTTTACTGATTAAAGTTACTTGTTCGAGTCCGGATAAAGCAAACATTGCATAAGACAATTTTGTGTCGCCGTTGCTGTCAAAAGTGACGGACTTTAAGCTTTCACAATGTTGGAACGTTTGTGCGCCGGCATTACGCAAGTTGGTAAGATCGACTGCTTGAAGGGCAATACAACCGTCAAATGCTTGAACGCCCATTGCATAAACCAAACTTGTGTCGACGTTGTTTAACTTTTTGCAATCGTAAAATGCACGTTTGCCGATTGTTTCTACTTCCGTACCTACAAGGCTGTACGGAACTCCGTCAACCGACTTGTCTGTGCCGAGTTTTGCTACTTCGTCGGCATTAAATACAAACTTGCCGTCATTTAACGAGTACTTTTGTTGCATTTCCGTGCTGCCACTCTTTTGTAAAGTGTCGAGTAAAATGACTCTTTCCAAATTTTTGCAATTTGCAAATGCAAACTCTCTAATGTACTTGACGCCTTCCGGAATAGCTACTTCCTGCAACTTGCGACAGTTGTAGAACGCATACTTTTGTATTTCCGTTACACCCTTTGGAACGACAACGGATGTGATTGTTGTGTTGTAAGAAGGAATTTTGTTGGCATCGTAGTCGTCATCGGTAAGCTGAATGGACGAATCGGTTGTGTACAAACAGAACGCATAAGAACCTATGTACAAAATACCTTCGTCATCCGGAATTACGACGTTTCCGCCACGTCCCTTGTAAGCTACAAGTGTGCGGTTTTCAATTACAAATTCGCTGTTGACTGTGATTGCAACAGAGTTTTGTATGCCAGATTTTTCGGCACGAATGTAAATGTAAGCTGTACCCTTTGAGATTGCTTCAACCGTTCCGTCTTCCGATACGGTGGCAATGTTTGCATTACTTGTGGAGTAAACAAAATTGTCTTTGCTTGCCGCATACCAAGGTTGAACGTCGTAGCTGAGTTTGATTTTTTCGCCCGGGTACATGGTTACACCATTCATGGATTGCAAGTACTTACGGTCGCCCGTTGTGCCTATCTCGCTTGTTTGTGCCGAGCGAGAATAAGCTAAAACAGTGTCGAAATAGCTAAATTGAATATCTTTGATTTTTACCGAATCGATATCACCGATTTTGTTTTCTTCGTCCTTTGTGCGTAAACCTTGTTTGACGTTGAGAATAATTATCGCTTGACGTCCGTTTAGCTGTTCGGAAACAGTGATGGTTGCTCTGCCGGATTTGATAGCTTTAATTACACCGTCTTTAACTTGAACAACGTTTTCGTTGGAGGATTCCCAACTGAGATACTTGAGATAAGATTTATCTACGTTATAGTCGATTTCTCCGTTTTTGTCAGTAATTGCCAAATATTGAGAAATGTCGATTACTTCACCTTCGTAAGCTGTGTAAATAGCCATGGAATCGCCTTCAACTTGTCCGTTTGTGGTAAATTTGAAGTCGGATTCCGTTCCCGGAAGCTGACAAACGTAAATGTTTGTGTTTAGTGCATAATCGTCAACTGCAAATGCAAGCGCATTTACTACGATGGCATCCTTACCGATATCTTCGAGCAAGTCGGTAATTTCAAACTTGACAGTAGCATCTTGTCCGCGTTCGCCATAAACGGGGATGGGATTTTCAGTCAAATAAGTGTAGGAACTACTTGATGTGAAAATAATCGGGGTTACAGATTGTGCATAATGATTGTCGTATACGGTAAGTGTGACATAGTAGCGATTTTTCTTTTGCGTTTTGTCGTACACTACCGAATATTCGGCATTTTTAAGCAAGGGGGCTTCGTTGTCCATGTAGAAATCGAAGCTGAATGTGTTGCGAACGTTTGTTTGTAAACCACCGTCACCGTAATCGAGTAGTCCTTGCATTTTGAATTCGTACTGGTGATTGTTTACAAAACCTTGTGTGTAAGACTTTAGTTTGATAAAGTCGTAATACGGAACGGGAGATCCGCCGTTGGAATAAGCTTTGCGTGCATTGTAGTCGGTGTAACTCCAAACAACTTCGCCGGTAACTTTGTCCGTTATCGTGTAGTACATTGCCTTTGCATTACGTAAAAGTCCTGCATAGACACTGTAAATACCGTCGATTGCGCCTAAAATATTGGAAACAGCAATGTGATCTTCCGAGGCGGGTATTTCGTCGTATTTGGAAGTATCGATATCGTACAAATACGTTCCAAGAGGAATAACGTAGTTGTAATAGTAGGATCCGTATGGGGTTGTTGCCCAATAATCTGCTTTTAATTTGTCTTCGTCGTCGATTGCATCGTCGTGTGCTTGGCTTTCTACTTCGTAGTAAGTTTTGTCAAACAAGGGAGCTTCTGTCCAATCACCGTAAAAAGCAAGGAACGGAACATTTAAGTCAATTTGTCCGTCTGCCGATAGCTTTACAAAACCTTCGACATACATGCCGTACTTGAACAACTCGTCAATAAGCTGTTTGTCAGCATCCGACAATGTGTACGTAAGTTTTACTTTGACTTGACTATTAGGTTGAACTGTTACTTTGTTGGAAGAAACAGAACCGTCACCACTTACAAACTCTGTTGTGTAGGTGCCGTTTAGTAGTTGTCCCTTTTCCGCAACGTGTTCGCTGTCTGCCGTGGAAACACTTTCGGTCATGCCGACAAGATCGATATTGTAAGTTAGTGCCGAATTTGAAATATTTACGACGTTGAACTCCATTACGTACATACCTGTACGCTCTGCATCGTCACCAAGCTCTATTTTTGTTTTAGATTTTGTGCTGACAACTCCGTCAACTTCTTCGTCTACGGTTATATAAGCATTTGTTTGAACAACGTTTTTAGCACTGGCAAGTCCTGCACCTTGCTTACGAGGAGAATAGGGATTGCCCTCTTCGTTTAGTGCTATTGTTGCCGTGGACATCAACATTTGGTTTGCAAGACTGTTGATTTCGACTGACGTCTTTGTGGGGTACTTGTCCTTTAAGTATTGACGAATAAGTACCATGATTCCGCAAAGGTTTGGAGTTGCCATGGATGTACCGCTTAACTTGTCGTACTTGCCGTTAGGTACAGATGAATAAATGTCTCCGCCATGAGCGGTAATTTCCGGCTTGATTTTCAAGTCGGCTGTCGGTCCCCAACTGGAGAAGTCTGACATGAACGGGCCTGCTAAATTGCTTTCACTGATAACCAACGTGCCTGTCTTTTTCTTGGCAAGAGTTGTGCCGACATCCTTTGATACGCTTATGGTGGGTATATGGTCAGACTTGCCCATGGACATTAAAATGTCGCCGTCAATGTTGTTGTAAATGATACAAGCAACTGCTCCGTTTTCTTTAGCGTACTTTGCTTTGTCTTCAAATGAATTGTCACCACGTTTTACAAGGGCAATTTTGCCTTTTACGTTAACCGATTTGTAGTTTACACGAGAACCTGTTCCCGGAATTGTAACGTATTCGAAAACTTTTGATTGACCGGAAGAAAGTTGTCCTGCCGCAATCAATTCCTTTACAAAGTCGTTTTGTTCGCCATCGATGCTGTTTGATTGATTGTAGAAGAAAATAAGCTCGTCGTCGGTTCCTTTGTTGGCAACAATGTAGTTACTTTTTACACCGCTGATACTTGCAACGGAAAGTGCTGCATTGTAAGTAGAAGGAGAACCAACTGTTCCGCTATCCGGATTGGTGACAAAGTTTGTGTTACCTTGATCGCCACCAAAACCACTGCTGTAACTGTTGCTTGCTGCGGTAAGCAAACTGATACCCTTACTTTCAATTTTGTCGTAAATTAAGTTGATTTCTTCTTCGTCAACTTCACGAGTGAAACCGCAAGAAGAACCTAAAGACATGTTGATTGCGTCTACTCCCAAAAGAACTGCATCTTCAAGAGCAAGCAAAATATCTTCGGTACGTCCGCCCGAATCGAGATCCGGGAAAACTTTCATCAAAACAAGCTGAGTGTCGACTGCAACACCTGTGAAGTTTACGTTGTCTTCGCCCGAGCCGTCTACTTTTGTTCCACCGATAATACCTGCTACGTGCGTGCCGTGTTCGCTGTCGTACGGGAAAACGTCAACATCTTTGTCCGCATAGTCGTACACGAACGGAATTTTGTTGGAATAAAACAAGTTGTCCACTGTTGCGGAACTTGTGTACTTAACTGCATTTAGTATCTCGGTTGCGTTTTCGGCTTTGGAATCGGCAATGAGATTTTCGACGTCGGTTTTGGTGATAACAATTTCGTCATCGTTTAATACACGTTGAAAAACTTCGTGACTGCAATCGAATCCCGAGTCCAAAATTGCAACTGCCGTGTTTTTGCCGGTGTACTGATTGCCGAGTTGATCCTTAACGCTGGACGAATTGTAAATACCTGTTTCATAAATATCGACAATATTTTCTACCGCGTAAGAATCCGACGAACTACTACTTGTAGCTTGCGGTTGATTGTAAGTTTCGGACAAAATTACGCTGACAACACCCGATATTTTTTTGATTTCCTCCAAGTTGCCGTAAGTTGTGTTTACTGCAATACCGTTGAGCAAAGTGGAATAAGTGCATTTTACACTTGTGATTAAGTTGTTGCGAGTGAGCGCTTGCACAACGGAATTTTGTCCCGTGGTAATACGTTCGATTTGCGTTTGTGCAACAGAACTTTCCGCATAACTTGCGACTGTAGAATATTCACCGGAATAATCGTCGTAGGCATCGATAAGCGGTTTGTCGGCAAGTGTGATAATTGCAACAATTTCGTCAGAATCCAAATAACCATTGTGTTTAATTAAGTTTTCTGCTTTAATTTGCGAGGTTTTTTGTTCCTGAGTAAATGTGTAATCGCTATTTAAAATTTGCAGTTGTTGAGGATTGCTTGATACGACTGTCGCATCATCGCTTTCCGTTTGCACTACTTGACATGCCGTTGAACCGATTAGCGCAACAAGCAACAAACATGCCAAAACAACTATTGCAACTGATTTCTTTTTCATACCTTCTCCTAATACATTAACCAGAAATACAACAAAAACGCAACAACTGCGAAACATGCGACAATGCCTAAAAATCTTGGCAAATACACTGCCAAAGCGGCTTTTATCGCAGTCCACTTTTCTTTGCGATTTAGTCCGACACACTTTTTGTCGCGTGTGCCGTGTTGCATTTCGTCAATGCCGTCCATACTGTAAATTGTGTGTCCGTCATCGACATACGGTTTACTTTTTTTCATTTTTCTTGGCTTCCTCTTGAGCTTGTTCGGCAAGCATTTTTTCGTACTCGCGGTCAAACTTGTCTAAGTTGTCCATCACTTCTTTGTTGTACAAGTGACAAGCGACAAAATGCTTGGGTGTAGCTTCGGTGTAGCGAGGTTCGACAAACTTACAAACATTCATGCATTTGGAACAACGCGTGTGGAATTTGCAACCTTTGGGAGGACTTGCGGGGGAAGGAATGTCCCCTTCCAAAATTATGCGTTTTGTGTGCTTATCCGGATCCGGAACGGGAATTGCACTGAACAATGCTTGCGTGTAAGGGTGCAATGGATTGTCAAACAATTCGTCCGTTTCGCCCATTTCCATCATGTTACCTAAGTACATTACCAAAATGGAATCCGTGATATATTTTACAACCGACAAATCGTGTGAAATAAATATGTAGGTTAACCCCATTTTGTTTTGCAACTCTTTGAGCAAATTGATAATTTGCGCCTGAATTGAAACATCCAATGCCGAAACCGGCTCGTCACAGATAACCAACTCCGGATTTACCGCTAAAGCACGTGCGATACATATACGTTGACGCTGTCCGCCGGAAAATTCGTGTGGGTAACGGTCGTAGTACTGCTGTTGCAAACCACATTTTTTCATAATGTCGCGAACATAGGCATTGACTTGATCCTTAGGAACAATTTTGTGCACCTTTACCGCTTCGGCAATGATGCTACCTATGGTCATGCGCGGAGGCAAACTTGAGTACGGATCTTGGAATATGAGCTGCATTTGTGTGCGAAACTTGCGCATTTGACGTTTGTTGAAATGCGTAATGTCTTGTCCCTTAAAAACAATTTTTCCGCTTGTGGCATCGTACAAACGCAAAATAGTACGTCCGAGCGTTGTTTTTCCGCAACCCGATTCGCCTACGACACCGATTGTTGTGCCTTTTTTGAGTGCGAACGAAATGTCGTCAACTGCTTTTAGATATCTTTTGGGTTTGCCGAAAAAGTTTGTTTCGATTGGAAAATATTTGCAAAGATGGCTGACTTCCAAAATATTTTCGTCATTTGTGTTGTTGGAAACAACAGGACTTTGCAAGCTCTTTGATTCTTCCGCAAGATTTTGTGCGATCTCAACTTGTTTTATATTGTTTTTTTGTTGATTTTCCATGTTTTACTCTGATAAAGTAAGTACAAAATGCAAAATGCGGCAAAATGTACAACTTTCACCTAATATCATATTTTATAGTTTGTATATTGAATTTACATTGAAACAATTTTAAGTTTAGTTTGCATTGCCGAACGTTTTAACATTTTTTGTTTTTTTTACTAGTTAGTTTGTGTTTAATTAAATTGTTTAAGTTTTAACAATGTTTTAATTTTGACTAACTTGTAAACTTGACTAAAAACTTGATTGTTTGACATTGCAAATTGAAAATTTTTTACTTTTCGTCGTTTGGCTCTGTTTGATTGTCGTACAAGTAGCAAGAAACGACGTGCGTATCCGAGACGGCTATTTCCGGAGGGTAAGCTCCGCTGCATTTACCTATGCAACGAGAACATCTGTTTTTAAAGTAGCAACAATCCGGCAAGTTGATGGGATTTGGTACTTGTCCCGGGATGGAATAAAGCGGTTCGGTTGATGACGAAGTGATGAGCGGTTTGCTTTTTTGAAGTCCTATTGTGTAGGGATGAAGCGGATTGTGGAAAATTTCGCTTGCCGTTCCGCGTTCGATTACACGTCCTGCATACATTACCACTACTTCGTCTGCCATTTCGGCAATTACTCCAAGGTCGTGGGTGATTAGCATAACCGAACAACCCTGTTCCTTTTGAAGCTTTTTGAGAAGTTCCAAAATTTGAGCCTGTATGGTAACGTCAAGTGCCGTTGTAGGCTCATCGGCAATAATTAGTTTGGGATTACCAACCAATGCCATGGCTATCATTACACGTTGACGCATTCCGCCGGACAACTCGTGCGGATAAGACTCGTAAACGTGCTCCGGCATGGCTATGCCGACTTTTTTTAACATTTCGATACTGCACGCCTTGGCATCTTCCTTGGAAATTTCCGGATTGTGCGTAAACGAAACTTCATCAAGCTGGTTGCCTATGGTAAAAACGGGGTTTAAGCTTGTCATCGGCTCTTGGAAAATCATTGTGATATCTTTTCCGCGGACTTTGTACATTTCGTGTACGGGCATTTTTGCCGTGTTGTATGCAAGCTTTTGTCCCTTTTCGTTGTAGCCGAGTTCGTCGGAATTGAAACGAATTTCCCCTTCGATCACCTGTCCCTGCGGAGATTGTACAAGTTGCATTATGGAAAGCGAAGTTACGCTTTTCCCGCAACCGGATTCGCCTACAACACCGACAATTTTACTTTTGGGAATATTGAACGATACTCCGTTTACCGACATAACTGTTCCGTTGTCGGTAAAAAATACCGTTTTTAGTCCGTCAATTTCGATAATGTTGTTTTCGTCGTGCATAACAGATGTGTACTCCGACGGCTCAAGCTTGCGTCGTTTGAGCGATTCGTAGTACTTCATTTGTTTGATATTGTATTGAATTATCTTGCGACTTTCTTTAATTGAAATGTAGTTTGAATTTTTCATTGTTGTTTATTTCTTCGCTTTAGGATCCATTGCGTCACGAAGTCCGTCTCCTACAAAGTTGAACCCTAACACTGCCATTACTATCAAAAATCCTGCAGGCAACCACATGTTCATGTGATAACGCAGTATTTCTTGATTGTTTGCCGTTGCAATCATTGTTCCCCATGCTGCTTTGGGTAGTTGAACACCAAGTCCCAAATAGCTTAAGGTTGATTCGTACAAAATTACACTGCCTAAACCTAATGTCATTGAGACAATAAGTTGCGGCATTACGTTGGGAATTAAGTGTAAGAATATTTTGCGCCATGTGGGCAAGCCCATAACCTCGGTTGCGGTGATGTACTCTTGCTCTCGCAAAGACAAAATTTGTCCTCTTACCAAGCGAGCCACGCCCGACCAACTGAAAATTGTGATGATTACCATGAGCAAGTAAATACGTCCGTTTGTGCGCGGATCGATGTTCCAAGAGTCGATTACGGCTGATGCAATTAACAAAATGGGCAACGTTGGTATGCAGTTGAAAATATCAACTATACGCATGATAACGCTATCTACCCAACCGCCAAAATATCCTGCCAAACCACCGAGAATAATGCCGATTAATGTTTCCAAAATGACAACGATAAATCCAATTGTAAGCGAGATACGTCCACCGTACATAAGACGAACAAAAATGTCCATGCCTTTGTCGTCGGTACCCATGGGGTGATCCCAGCTTGCTTCTGCATAAGCATTGATGTTTGCCGTTGTGGTGACAATTTCGGTAACTTCCGTTTGTGTGCCATCGTTGTTTGTTATGTAGCTGACTTCGGTTGTGTAAACGTCGTGAGTTGTTTCGTCTTGGTCTTGCTCGCCCCAACGATTGAAAATGACGGGGCCTAAAAATGAAAATACAAACAGGAACACTACCATTACCAAACCGACAATTGACAATTTGGAGCGGAAAAATCTACGCAAAATAAGTCGCATAGGACTCATTTCTTTGTAAGTTTCTTCCAAAATATCAGTAACCTGTTCGCCTTGTGCTACAACTGCGCTTTCGTTGGTCAATTCTTCCGAAGGAATTTTGTTTTCGATATCGCTCATAAATTACCTCCCCAATTTGACACGAGGGTCAACTATCGAATACATGATATCCGAAAACAGTGTCCCGATAACTGTTAGTATTGCCAAAAACATATTGTAACCCATTACGAACGGAACGTCGCCGTCCTTTAACGCTTTGTAAGCAAGGTTTCCTATTCCGGGAATAGAAAAAACTTGTTCTGTGATCATCATTCCACCGAACAATCCGGGTAAAATGCCTGCAAGCAATGTTGCAAGAGGAATCAATGTGTTGCGGAAAGCGTGCTTGTAGATAACTGTTTTTTCACTTAAACCTTTAGCGCGTGCCGTGCGAATATAGTCGGCATTTAACACTTCGAGCATGTTTGTACGTGTGTAACGCATAAGTCCGCCTATTGACAAAATGACACTGACAAAGATAGGCAAAACAAGGTGATAAGCCATATCGCCAATTTTGGAAAGTTGTCCGACAAAGTCTTCCGTGAAGCTTTTGCTTCCCGAAACAAGTCCGCTAACCGGGAACCAACCTAAATCAACCGAGAAAAATTTGATTGCTATTGCCGCAAAGAAGTACGTGGGCAAAGCCAAACCTATCATGGTGAACACAGTTACAATGTAGTCCTGCGCCGAATATTGGTGAGTTGCCGAGGAAATACCAAGCGGAATTGCAATGAGAAATTGCAAAATGGTTGCAATAAGTGCAATTACGAATGAAATCCACATGTTTTCGCCAATGACTTGTGCAACGGGTTTTTCGTACTTAAAGGATGTACCGAGATCGCCTTGCAACATTCTGCCGAGCCATCCAAAATAACCGGAAAGAATCGTGCCTAAATTTTCACCGAAAGAAACTTTTTCGTAAGTTGTGCTTGTTACGGCTAAATTTGACAATGTGATTATGTTTTGTTCCGCATTACCATCGGTTGCCTTTACGTATTGAGCCGTAAAAGAACCGGAATTTACCTTTGTGGTGATTTTTTTAGAAGTTGTGTTGCCGTCCGAATCGGTGCTGTTTTGATAGTCGTACTTGTACAACGTGTACAAATACTCTTTTGTTTTGTCGTCTTGGTACAACGACAAGGACAGATAACCACCATTTTCGTCTGATACGGAATGGGTGTAATCTCCGCAAACAAAATCGTAATACAATGAAGGCGCTTCTCTATCCGAAAGATAGGAATTTATTTTTACGTCTTTTTCAAAGTACCCTTCGTAACCACTGATTGAAACACGAATACGTGCCTCGGGAGTGTACAATCCGTACATCTTTTTGAAATTGTCGACATCGGTCTGTTTGATTGATCCACTTTGCAACTGCGAGGCAAACTTGTTGTCTACATAGTCGTTGGGCATGAGTCGTACCATTGTGTAAATGATTACCGATACACCAAACAATATCAATACGGATATTAATAGTCTTTTTACTATATACTTAAACATTTATTTTCCTTTTTTAGCGACATTTTGCCACTTGGGGATTTTTTGTAACAACTAAATTTAACTTTTTTGACTTTTTTGTTAAAGTCCGTAAACATGCCAAAAACTCAACACTAAAAATGTTGAGTTTTGGCCATGTGGTTGCAAAAACTTGTTTACAACTAATCAATAATTGATTGTTAGGCTGATTTTACAAAATCGATATTTGATTTTGTACACTAAATAAATTTATCTTTCTACGTTGAGAGAAACTGCGGCAAGCTCTCTTACAAGTCCTACGTAAGAGGACAGATCCTTTGCTGCCGTGAATGTTGAAACGTCAATAATGTTGCCGTTGTAAACATACATGTCTTGTCTTTGATAGGTAGGCAACTCTACTGCAAGTTGCATTACAAGATCCAAAGCCTCTTTGTAGAGCGGTTTTCTGTCAGTAGGATCGAGGTAAGAACGCGCTTCTTCGATTACGTCGGAAAGTTGATTGATAATTACATTTTCTTCGGCGTACTTTGTTTCGTTGGCAAGAATTTGTCTGTAACCCCAGTTGAGAACGGATGTTGCTTGAGAATCCTTGTGGTAAACTTGGTACATATCCGGATCGATTGTGCTACTCCATGCTGCTGCCCAAACGGTAAGTGCGCCTGTAGACAACTTTGTGAGTGCGTTGGAATCGGTTGAAACTGTGATATCGAAACCTACTTTGTTGAGGAACGTTGCTGCAATACTCATTGCATTCCATGCCGGGTGGTCGTCTGTTTCGCCGGCAATTGTAAACGTGTAACGAAGTTTGTCGGAAGACTTTTGATAAACGTCGTTTACAAGTGTGTAACCTGCACTTTCACCGTTTATCCATGACGGATTTTCGTCACCGATAAGGCCTTGAATAAATTCCTTTTGATCTTCATCGCTGAGAATTTTACCTGCATCGTAATTGGACTTTTCATCGTCGGATGCATTTTCACGTTTGTACTCGATGTAGGACTTATAGTCCGGATTGACTACTTCTAAATCGGTAGGAATTTTGCCACCAATGTACGGATAGTAAGGTGTTGCATCGTCGGGATAAGCCCAGTTGGACAATGACATTGAACGATAGATGGGGCTTGCAAGAGTTCCGTAATACTGTATGCACAAATCAGTGTTGATTGAGTGCATGATTGCTTGACGAACTTTGATTGAAGGTACTTTGCCTGCATTGATACCAATGTAACCGTAACCGGATGTTTCTACTTCAGTATGGCCGAATCCTTGACTCTTGAGAGAGTTGAGTTTTTCGATATTTTCCGGCTTTGCGTTGGGCTCTGCAAAGTGGATGTCCCCGGCCTCAAATGAGGTTAGCATTTGCGATTGAGAAACTACTTGATAACGAAGAATTTTAACTTTGGCACCTGTTTCAAACTTGCCTGTGTTTTCATCCCAATATGTGTAATACGGGTTGCGTTCGTAGTAAATAATGTTGTCGGCACAGAAATCGCCATTTTTGATGGAAGTTCCGTTTGCATCACCGATAATTCCACCGGATGATTTACTTGCCGCATACGGACCTGCTCCGAGAGGTACACCGATTTTGGTAGGATCTTTTACAACATCGGTCATAAACGATTGTGAACCGAATTCTACACCAAAGTTAGATTCAAAATCGAACTTTTGAATTTGCTCGTTGTTTGAATAGTAGTGAAGGGGCGCTACACCGAACGAGAAGTTCCAAATTGCTTTGGGGTCTACTTTGTTGATGGTGATACTCAAAACTTGATTTACACCTTCGATAAATGCGCCTGTTGTGCTGTCGTAAGCTTTTTGATACACAACTCCGTTTACAGTGACAGATTCGTCTTTGTTGGCAAATTTTATTCCGCTAATGTTGGGAACAGTTTTGCCACTCTTTTCGGCAAGATCCTTGAAGTAAGCTTCCTTGGCATCGTTTACCATGTACTCGTACAATGAAACGGATGTTTGCCAATAGCTAACAACTTGATCGGCCTTGTCGGGGATGTTGGACTCGTAAACTCTGGCAATTGCCTTTGCTTTTCCGCCGTCGGCATCGCTAACCCAACCTGCAGTCGTTCCGTCTCCGTAAATTTCATCGTGTGTAGCAAATCCGTCTTCGAGAACACCGTCAGTACGGTTCCATGTGAGTCCGCCTTCGTTGTACAAGAACATTTCAACGTCTGAATTGATTATGTTTTCGTAGACTTTGCCTGCCTTGTCCTTAAACTTTGTGTCTTTGTAAGAATCAAGTGCGTTTGTATAGTCGGAATTGAGTTCTTCCTTAAAGAGTGTGAGCGCTTTTTCGAAATCGCTCTTTACGTACTTGTAGTTGCCGTCTGCGGTAACTTTGCTTTGGGCATAGTCGTCTAAAGCTTTAGCAAAACGTGCATCGATTGCGTCTTGATCTTCGCCGGCTACAAACGAAAAATCTTCGTTTACTTTTTGTATGCACTCGACAAGCTCGGACAATCTTACGTTGGCTTGGTCGTTAAACTTTCTGTTGAATGTGTCTTGATAGTCTTCGTCGTAGCTTTGTGAACGATAAGCTTTGAGTCCTACAATATCGGTTGAGTACATTGTGCTGGAACCCGTGTAAGCAGGATCAAGGAAAACATACATATTGAACAAAACGTCTTTGATGGTAAGCAAGGTTCCGTCAGAAAATTTTATGTTGTTTTTCAAAACGAATTTGTAAGTTGTAGTGTCGGATTCGTCATCGTAGGTTTGTTCCAAATCTAACGCTACGACGGATTCCTTTTCGCCATAGGCAACTTCGCCTTTGCTGTTGTTGGTAAGCATGCCTATTTGAGTAGGACTGATTACACTACTGTCGGCTCCGGTTGTGGAAAAGAACGGGTTAAAAACCTTGTCTACTTCTTCCGACGAAAAAATAAGCGGGAATGATTCGTTGTCGTAAGCGTTGTGCGTGCAAGCTACAAGTGGCAATACCGTTACTGCCAAAAGCACTACTGCACACAATATGCTCACAATAGATTTTTTTGTTGATTTCATTTAAATTTCTCCTTAATTAACAATAGGTAAGTTTTGCAACGTGTGATTTATTCGGCTGCAAAAGTTTTGGTAACATTGGCATTACAATCGGTTACAGTTGAGTCTGTTAGGCTGTAGCATAGTCCGTCAGTACATTCAAGTTTAGTTTGTTCTACACCTGAACCGAATTTGTAAGATACTTCCATCAAAACCCCGTTAAGGGTGCTGTTTGTGGCAACTTTGGCGCACATCGGTGAAACGTAAAGTTTGTAATAGTCGGTGCCGGGAATTTTTACGTCAATGTTGTAGGTTAAATTGCTAAAAGTAATGTCTTTTACTTCGCAATTTGTCATTTCCGAAAACAAACCGACATAGAAGCTTTTTGAGCCGCTGTCGTTTAAGTCGTTAACTAAATCGCTTTTTATTAATCCACCCGTGCCGACACCCTGTCCAAACTTGACAGTCATGTTGCTGATGGTATGTCCGTTGCCGTAAATTTTTAGATTGTTGAGTTTTTTGGATGTTAAGGTTGATTGTTTGGACATATCGATGTCGTTTAACAAATAAATGTTGTACGTGCCCCAATACCTGGACAAATCCTTAGCGGTTGAAACAAGTTTGAAGTCACCTTGAATAAAGTCGCATCGAACTTCGACGGTTGTATCAACTTCTCCACCCGGATGGACAAATGAACTGTCCCACAAGTTTCCGTCTGCATCGTAGTAGTTTAACAAGGTGTAGCCTTTACGCGTGTTGCGGTAAGTATCTTGATTGAACTTTTGCCCCGCATTTACCGAAGAGGTGCCAAGAACAACTTTTTGCGATGTTGTTTCGTCCAAGTAGTACACCGAATAGTAGTACTTGACTTTTTTAACCCATCGTGCGTAAAGCGTGATTCCTTCTTCCGGCACGTCGTCAGTGGCAACGTTGAACCGCTCCGAATAAGTGACGTTTCCGTCAGTTTCGTTTTTGACTTTGTACCAACCTTCTACTTCGTAGTTTGCCAAAGTTAGTTTAGCTTCTTCGGTAGAAGCTTTTTCGCCCGAGGCCAAATCGGTGTTGAGTCCTTTAAGCAAGGGCAAATCTTTTACCACGCGAGATTGTCCTTGAGAAAAATCGACATAGTACACTACCGCTTTTTGTGAATTTTTGTAAGTTCCGCCTTCAAGCTCAAAAACTATTTTTGTTCCGTTGTAATTTTCTTCGCCACTACATGCCGTTAGAAAGCAAGCAATAACCACACATAGCAGAAAGAGAATCCATAGTTGTTTTTTCATTTTTCTCCGATTGTTTTAAGTGATATCTGTGTTAAAATTAGTGAGCAAAAGTGAAAATTTTGTTTAAAACCTACTTTTGCTTATAAAAATACCTATTTATCATACTCTTTTTGTGTCGATCGGTCAAACAAATGAGCGCATATTTTTGTTTCTATAGCTTTCAGCTTTCTTTACGAACGTATGTAAATCAACGAATAAGTTATATATAAGTTAATAAAAAAGATGCCTCTTAAAAAAAGACACCTTTTACAAAAATTTCTATTCCTATTGCAACAAGGATTGCACCACCTAAAATTTCCGCTTTGCCCCCAAGCTTGTCGCCAAACTTTTTGCCGAGAAAGACTGCGCCAAAAGATATGCCGAATGTGACAACTGCAATAATTGCCGAGCACAAAAGCGCTTCCCAAACACCATTGACAAACTCCGTCATGACAAAACCTGTTGAAAGTGCATCAATGGATGTTGCTATAGCTTGGATAAACAACGCTTTTAACGTTAAAGAGCGAACGGTTTGCTCTTCTGCTTCACCGCCGGTTGCGCCCTCGACAATCATTTTTATGCCGACGATAAGTAGCAAGGCAAGTGCAATATAAGGTATTGCAACACTGATGGCATTAAACAGTTCCAGAATTGTGTTTACGCATACCCAACCTGTCATTGGCATGAGCGCTTGGAAAAAACCAAAAAATCCGGCGATCAAAAAAACTTTTGACAATTTCATTTTGGGCTCGTTGAGACCGTTTGCCATCGATACGGCACAGGCATCCATTGCAAGCCCCACACCTAAGCCTACGCTTGTTAAAATAAGTTCCCACATATTTCTCCTTTTGACGTTTTGCAAAACTGCACACGCGCCTTTTTTTAGGGAAAATACTAAAACCTGTTTTGTTTAATGAATGATTTTTGATAAAAACAAGAAAAAGATCGAATAACGATTTTTCAATTTTGCCGAAAAGTTTTGTTTACTACTTTTCGTTTTACTACTTAAAAAATATGCCTAAAAAATTGTGTTGATTTTTGATGGAGTAATTGATAATTTTAGCAAAATAGCGTTATATTTTTGCACAAATGGGTAAAAAAAAGCGAAACAAGCGTCCAAAAAAGACGCAAGTCTCGTTCTTCAATGTCGAACCTGAGAAAAATCTCATTGTGTAGGTCGACAACTACATGTAGCAAACTACTCCCCTGCAACAAAAAGCATTTTAACACATTTTTATGCGAATAGCAAGCATTTTTGAAACTTTTACGGTTTGCATGTTTTGCACCTGCAAATTTTATTTTTGAAAAGGCGTCCATTTAATGCAAAAATTGTTTGACAAAAAAAAATCAGTGTTGTATAATTGCTGTTGCAATTGAAAATTGCTTTGCACCCTTAGCTCAATTGGATAGAGCGTTGGTCTACGGAACCAAAGGTTAGGGATTCGAGCTCCTTAGGGTGCGCCAAAAAAAACGCAAGTTAAATCACAAATGGTTTAACTTGCTTTTTTTTGTCCTAAATATAAAATTCTATACTTTTTTGCACCATCGTGCATCATATCGTTAACTCAACAATTTTATCAACTTTAAAAGTTTTTAGAAAAAATACCAATTTTTTCGTCGGCAAATTGTCCTTTGCAAAATTGCACAAAAATGTAGCGTGTATTCGGTTAAAACGCCAGGTTCTTGCTGTGCAACTTTGATAGCCAATTTGTATACATTTGCTTTGACATGATGACATAACCGTTACTAAATGTGCAATTTTGTAGCCTACATGTAATTGTTTGTATCGTTAATATTTGCTTAAAAAAATTTTATCTGTAAATGTTTGTGGGATGAGAATGATCGCGAGTGGCGACTTTTTGAACAAAATCAATTTCGTAGTGATGGATGCGAGTGTAAGTTTCGGCATGAGTCAATTCGATTTCCACTATGCGCATATCCGCACTAACTTCGTCGACATATTCCGAGTAATCCAAACCAAATTCGCGTTTAAGACGTTTGCGAATAGCAGAATTTTGTGGTTCGGTAGGATGCCCCACACTTTTCGCGTTGCCCTGCATTGAACTTGCCCCGTGACAAAGTGCGACAACAGGGTTTACGGCAATATCTCGCATAAGCTTGTTTCCAAGCTTGCTTATTACATACATTTTGCCATCTATCATGCATGCATGCAAATCTCTGATAGAAATTTTGCCGTCAGAATAAGATGCAAGGCACATTTCCACCATGTGCCCAAAATTCTCTTCTAAAACTTCTACTCCACGTTCGAAAAAGTTTTCGTCCATAATTTTACCTTCTTTTGACAATTTGAGATATTTTTCTAAAATTGATTGTCAGTTGTTATCACTTAGCTTGTTGCCCCTAAAACTTTTACCATTTTTAAGTGGCCGCAAGATACCTTTTTTAATACACCGCCAAATATAAGTTTATTGTAACACTTTTTAGATAATTAGTCAATAACGATACAAAAAAAGCAAAAAAAAACGCTCACCAAAAAATTGGCAAGCGCATTTTGTTATTTGTTGAGTGCATTGAGCTTTGCAAGCATTTCTTCTACGTCAACTCCGTGAGCAGCAGCTGCTTCTTCAACTGTTTCTTGGTGAGCAAGCAAGCAGTGAATGCATCCCATGCCGTAACTTCCGAAAACTTGTGCAGATTGCGGATTTACTTGCAATACGTCTACGATTCTCATATCTTTAGTTATCATGGCTGATATTCTCCTTGTCTTTAGTATATTTTTATTTTACTATTTTTTTTGTGTTTGTCAACAAAATTATTTATTGAAAACAATAATTTCTACTAAATTTGTATGAATTGTTTTTTTGTGCTGTTGCATGCCAAAGAAAAAAATAGGAATAGCACAACCAGAAGCATGAAAATTTTTTTGTTCAACTTTGTTTGCAATGAAAACTAATTGTTTCAAGGAAAAGCTAACATAGCAGATAAGACCGTCAAATTGTGCCCAGATGACGAACAGAATTTTTCAGTTTTCAAACAACGGCGAACATGATATCAAAAATAAGCCGATTTGCTTGCATATATCTACTCTTTTTATAAAAATTGTTTTGCAAACTTTAGGCAAAACATCAACTCATTGGCTGATATCTCATTTAACGAGCGAGCTTTCTTGCAAACAATTTTCAAAGATGTGTAATGTCAATAGTACTACAATTTGGAGAATACAAAATGATCTTCAAAAGAAATAAAATATTACAACTGTAATGTTTTAACATAAAACAAGCCCTCTAAATCGTTTTTTTTGCGAAGTAGCGGGCTTGCGTTTTAATTAAGTTTTACAAATTTAATATTGATTAGTCGTTTTTGTCATCGACGTTTTCTTCTTTCTTTTCTTCGGTTTCTTCTTTTTCTTTGGGTAGGAAAGAGTAAATAACTTTGATTGCGTTATCGTCAAGTTTGTGTTTTCTGTAAAGGAAGAAATATCCAAGAACATAAGCGATAATTAAGAGTAATAGCAAGATTCCAAACACGATTCCTACAACAGCACCTGCAGGAAGACCTTTTTCTGTGGCATCTGTGTCGTTTCCACTATTGTCTTTGTCGTCACCTTTAGACGTATCGGGGGAACCTATCTTTTTGTATCCACTTACGAGTTCTTGTACTTCAAGGGCATCTGCATTATTTAATGCGCCTGTTTTGCAAGTATATTTACAATAACAGAAGGTTCCGTTGTTGTAAGTATCGTCTCTTGTGAATGTATAATTTACTCCGCCTATTTTTACAACGGGACTTCCGGTAAATTCGAAACCGTCATGTTCTACAAAGAGAAGTGTGACTGTTTCACCGGGGAGGCATCCTTCCGGATTAGTATATATATCGAAATCGAAAGTTTTGCCTTCTTGGTATTTGACTCTGATTTTT